>JANORL010000475.1:0-10313 GCA_031415295.1 Polyangiaceae bacterium
CAAATGGGCGGAGCACCATTGCTTCGCGATACGATCGGCGACTCGTTTGGCGCGGGCGGTCTTGGTTTGTCAGGAACAGGCGTGGGCGGCAGCGGTCAAGGGGTTGGCGCTGGAAGCGGTTCGGGCGAAGGTTTCGGTTCAGGTTTTGGGCGCTTGAGTGGATCGCATAAGACTAGAGCACCGTCGGTGCGAATGGGATCTACGACGGTTAGCGGGCGTTTGCCGCCAGAAGTCATTCAGCGCATCGTTCGTCAAAACTTTGGCCGGTTCCGACTTTGTTACGAAAATGGATTGCGTAACAATCCGAATTTGCAAGGTCGTGTCGGCGTTCGTTTTGTCATTGGACGCGACGGCAACGTCGCGAGCGTTTCCAATGGTGGATCAGACATGCCGGATGCTGGGGTGATTAATTGCGTCATGCGAGCGTTCTATGGGCTCGCGTTTCCAATTCCCGAAGGTGGAATCGTTACGGTGGTGTATCCCATCGTGTTTTCCGAGGGGGGTGGTGGCGGCCCATCAATACCGCAGCCCGCTAACTGGCAAACGCCTGCGCTAGGGCTTCCCCCATCAACGTTCGGTCGAAGCTCCTGGATCGGCGCGCTTGACGATAAGTGGCGTACAGAATCAAGCGAAAGCTTGGCCAAACTGCAAAAGAATGTCGACGAATCCAAAGAAAGCCGTCGTGCACGCGAAGCGTTCATCAATGGTTTGCTCGTCCGTGGACGTTTCGACGATGCATTCAAGGAAGCAAGTGTTTATGTGACGATGGACCCCGATCGCACCATAACGCATGAATTGTTTGCCCGTACAGCCGCGGCCGTTGGTAAGAAAGATTTGGCCCTCGTCGCCATCGATACGCAGTTGGACATCGAACCTTCCAATGCCGATATGCACAAACGTGCGGCGCGAGCATTCGAAGCGGTTGGAGATGAAACCCGTGCGTGTGCGCATTGGCGATCGACTGCAGAATTGCGTGCGAGCGATGAAGATGCGGCAGCGGAAGCTCTGCGATGTCGCAGTCGTGTCCTCGGCGAACGAACCGTGGTGCTGGGCCAGATTGCGTCGATGAAAAGCCCCGGCAAACGAATGACCGCATTACGTGACGCCATAGAAAAATCGTCCACGCTCGCGTACGAAGCGGGGCGTCCTAGCGGTGAACGCCTTTCTGCCGCGATAACGTGCTCTGATGGTGTCGAAGGTTGTCCCGATATCGTCGTTGTCGATCCGACGGGTCGGGTCATGACGCCTGCAACACCAGCTTTTGGTCGATCGGGTTCGTCTTGGATTGCTTTGCCGTCGGCGATGGAAGGCACGTATCGCGTGCTGGTGACCGGTGGTCTCGACTCGGCACAAGGAAAAGTCGAAATTCATCTCGACAATTCCACGAAGAAATTCGACGTGCGTGGTGGTCAGGGCACGCGTTCCGTGGCGACGCTTTCTGTCGGTTTTTGACGGCTCACGCCGGTAATCGGCCCGCTTTGGCGCCTTCGCCCGCTTGTCCTGGCCGCTCGTCGACGCATTCTTTGGTCGCCAGCCGATCTCCTGGGCGTAATGTTTCGACGTCAAAGAGTCCTGCCGTTTGAAACTCGAGCCCCGGGCTTCCCACTTCTGGACCACGAAGCTGTAAATCGATAGCGTGACGTTCGCCCAATACCCGGACGATATGCGGATCTCGTAATCCGTCGGTTTCCACGAGGTCCGTGGGTGAAAGCACTTTGCGCCAAACCAATTCCAGATGGTGATGGTCGTGTTTGGCGAAGCGTAACTCTTCGAGTTTTCCTTCGATGGTTTTTCCGAGCAATCGATGGGAATGCGCGTGAATGGGGGTGGAGGATCCCGGTTCCCGACAAACGGCGACGAGAGCCCAACCGTTCGACCCTTCCCAATAGGTGAGCCACCGGCAACCTTTGCCATGGGGCAATGGACTTTCGCGTGCGGGAATCAATTCGCCGATGGACGGATGAAGCTGCGTGAGCAGTTTTCGAAGTGTTGCGTCGTCAAAACGTTTTTGCAATTCCAGCGTCGATAGCAGCGTCATTGCATCGGCAAGAGACAAGGGCAAATCCGCGTCGAAGCGCGTTTCGGTTGCTTGAGCCCGGGCTCTTGGCGTCGAAATCGAGAGATAAGCAACATAGGATAGAACGAGCGCCGACACGCCAATCGTTGCGCTCACGATTGGCGAACCGCGATGGGCAAAAACGATCATGGCGAGGGAAAGCGAAGCCATCCAGGTGGACGCCGCGCCGCCCACGGCGAGAGCTCGGACGCCGGCGAGGAGCAGCGTCTTGAGTTCCAAATGCAAACCAATGGCTGCGGCAACCGTGGCCATGAGCCAATCGACAGCAAAGATATCGGCTTTGATGACGAATGGCCAGGCGCTCGTTGACGCAAAAATACGGTCCCCCACGGCGCGAACGACAGCGAGAAGCACGTAACCGAGAAGATACCCGGGCAAGTTGTCGAATGCGCTTTTTTGCACGTCCTTGGGCGCGGTATCACGGCGAACGAAGGCGAGGAGGATCAATGCAGGAGCGAGCATCAAGACGCGGGTCGATTTCGATGCGGCTGCCATTTCGCCGCCCATTTCGCCCATTTGTTTACCTACGGCAATGGCACTCGACAAGTCATTTACGGCCAAACCGCTCCACAAGCCAGCGTGGGCACCATCGAGACCCACGAGCGTCGCAATGGGGCGGAACACGACCAGCGCGACGATGCTGAAGAGAAAAATCGTGGCAATGGCAATTCCTTGCTCTTCACGCCGCGCGCCGGCCACGGGGGCAACGGCATTCACCGCCGATGCTCCGCATATCATCGTACCGCCTGCAATGAGATCCGCCATGGGCCTGCGTACGCCAAAAAGTGTGGCTGCAGTGTGCGTCACGAAAAACGCACTCGGAACCGTGACGATGGCGACACCCAAAATCAGTAGAATTTGCCCCAGTCCGAAGTCTTGCGTTCGAACTTTGAATCCCAAAAAAATGATGGATGCGCGCAGAATCCATTTCCCGGTAAAACGTAGACCCGCGGCGTAACGGTCGGGCTCGCGCGAAAGCGAGGGAGGCGCGAGTCGAGCGATTCGCCGCAGCGGTGTATTAAAAAGCAGAACACCCAAAAGCAAAGCGACGAGAATATCCGACAGATACGGAGAAGGCGGCAAGAGCCGGATGATCAGCAGCGAAAGCGCTCCGAGCAAACCGGCGAGAGCAATACCTGCAACATCGGAACGGCGTGGGAACCATTGCGGCAAACGTTTCGTCAATCGAGTCCTCGTTCCACGCAGCATACTTGGTTTTGCTGCGCGTAGGAAGCGTAAAACCCATGTCGAGCGAGTTGGAGGAAAAACGCGACACGGTCCAGATGGTCGTGTACCATGCGGTGGCTTCGCCCTGTCCTGATTGACGCGTGGCGGATGTGCCAGGACCAACCACTCGAAGGAGAATACGAATGCTCGCGGGCCGCATGATGGACTTTCCCCTGACGCTCACGCACTTTCTGGAACGTGCGCGAACATTTTTCAGTCGCGCCGAAATCATCTCGCGACGCCCCGACAAAACCTTGGTTCGGGCGACCTATGCAGACTTCTACAAGCGCACGTGCAAACTCGCGCATGCGCTCACACGGCTTGGTGTCAAGCCTGGCGATCGCGTGGCGACACTTTGTTGGAATCATCAACAACATCTCGAAGCTTACTTCGGTATCCCCGCCATTGGCGCCGTCGTCCATACGCTCAACTTGCGCCTGCATCCCAATGAACTCGGCTACATTGCCAATCATGCGGAAGACAAGATTGTCATCGTCGATCGAACGTTGCTGCCCCTATGGCGAAAGTTCGCGGATCAAGTCCGGTCCGTCGAGCACGTGATTGTCGTATCGGACATTCCCGCGCCCGAGGGTGAAGTCGGTAGCGAACTCGATTATGAACAGCTCTTGGCGCCGGAGAAAGACGAATACGACTTTCCGGCGCTTGCTGAAGATTCCGCCGCAATGATTTGTTATACGTCGGGTACGACGGGTAATCCCAAAGGTGTGGTGTATAGCCATCGTTCGACGACGCTGCATACGCTCGTGTCGTGTATGGCCGATACGTTGGGCGTACGCGAGGCAGATACGCTTTTGCCCGTCGTGCCGATGTTTCATGCCGCAGCGTGGGGGTTACCGTTTTCCGCGGTGGCTGTGGGAGCGAAAATCGTTTTTCCGGGCCCGCACCTTGATCCCCCAAGCTTACTCGACCTCATGGCCGCTGAACGTGTGACCATTGCCGCGGGCGTGCCCACGATTTGGCTGGGCATTTTGCAATTGCTCGATCAAAATCCCGGCAAGTGGGATTTACAAACCGTGAGATCCATGGTCATTGGGGGCGCGGCTGCGCCTCCGTCCATGATCGACGGCTTCAAAGAACGTCATAACCTCGACGTAACGCATGCGTGGGGTATGACCGAAACGAACCCGCTGGGCACGTTGGCACGAGTTAAAAATAGATTGTCTGGAAAAACTTCGGCAGAAACTCTGCCTTTGCGTGCATCGCAGGGGTATGCTGTTCCTTTCGTGGAGCAACGCCACGCGAGCGAAGACGGCAAGGTATTGCCTTGGGATGGCGAAACCATGGGCGAACTCGAAGTGCGTGGTCCGTGGGTGGCCTCGTCGTATTTCAGTGGCGAAGGCACCGATCGTTTTACCGCGGATGGATGGTTCAAAACCGGTGACGTCGTGACCATCGATTCCGAAGGATATCTGCGCATCACAGACCGGTCGAAAGATGTCATCAAATCCGGAGGTGAATGGATCAGCTCCGTGGCTCTCGAAAATGCGCTCATGAGTCACCCAGCGGTGCTCGAAGCAGCTGTCTTCGCTGCCAGGCATCCGAAATGGTCGGAACGACCGCTCGCAGCTATCGTGGTCAAAGAGGGAAAAACGGTCACGAATGAGGAACTGCGCGCGCACCTCGAATCGAAATTTGCCAAATTCTGGCTTCCGGACGATTACATATTCATGAGCCAGATTCCGCGCACGTCGACAGGTAAATTCCTCAAGACGAAGCTGCGCGAATTGTACGGCGATCACCTCGAAAAAACGGGGTTGTGACGATTGCTGCAAAAATCGATAGGGAAAACCGGCAGGTAAGCCTTGGAGTCACCGGTGCCGATACATCTGGATGACGCATCGAAGCTTTAACGATCAGCGAACTTTACATCGACCCACGGGTGCACCTGGCAACGGGCGACCATAAAGCACTTTTGGTCCCTTGGGTTTGACGTAGACGGATCCACCAGGGCCGGGCTTGGGAATCACCGCACCAGATGCAATGGGCCGACCTTGGGGCAAATTTTCTACCACAATCACCACATCCGGACCGTCTCGCTCGACCCCGGAAATGCTTGGTCGTTCGGTCGCCTCCGCGGGCAAACCCGGGCACACGATACCCTTGTCGCTCATAACCACGATCGCCACGTCCGTCTCGAGCTTCGGGGGCGCGTCGATCCACGTCAAACGCGTATCCGATGGCGCTTGCGCAACCGTGATCGATAAACACGAGCAGTTCGCTTCATGCGGCGCAGATTTCGCCATCATGAGGTCATGACGAACCCGCATTTCCGTCAGTTGAGTCGTTGGCGCGCCAGTGATCGGCGATGGTGCGTCGGAACGGCGTTCGGGATTGTCACGCCCGTCGAGCGGTTGCACTGACACATCAGCAAGATCATCCGACCAACCGGAATCTGCAGCCGATGATTGCTGTGCTCCACCGCAACCCACGGACAAGGCGACTGTGGCGACGAAAAACATGTAGGCGAGGCGCATGATGGACATGGACCATCGCATCATTTGGACCGAACAGCCAAGAAAGTTCACGATTCAAGGATTGTTCGGCGGACTCTCGCAGATGTACGCACGTTTCTCCGTGCACGGCCGACAGGTGAACGATGGCAAACTACCGGTGGGTGTCGCGAGCATGACACAGTCTCGATTGCCATTTGCGTCGATCGGCGCACCATCCTTCCACGTCGCAAACGACCAAGGTTGTTCGTTTGTCCACGCAAATGTGCCCTCGTTTGTCGCGTCCGTACCACCAATCCAAACGTCCGAACCGATCCACTCTGCAAGGTGTCCCAGTTCTTTGGCCGAATCGATGGCGACCAAGTGTCCACCAAACTCGACGCAGCGCTGTTCGGCTGGCGCCCATTCGCGCGGCGAATATTCTTGAAAGTAACATCGACCGGTGACCGGATCACCACGTTGCCAAGGTGCGTCGCACGCGACGTTGGTTCCACTGCCACTGCTTTCGCCGCCCCCAGAGCCGCCCGTGCCCGGCGAGCCTGCGTCTTCGCAATTCGTTTCGTCGATATACGAGCCGTCGGCGCACAATCCGCGTTTGCCGGATTCGATACCCGCAAGCGTATTGCAAGCAGCGACAGCGAAAACGATGTAAGAAAAAAGGAACGATTTCGTGCGACTTGGTTTTCGTTGTAGCCTCAAAATGCGCCTCCCACAATAAGCCCAACACCGGAATGTATGGCGCCGAATCCTATGTTCGTCGGCGGAGTTTTGGGCGTCGCCAGGTGAAGCACAATGGCTCCCAAACCCGTGGTGGCGCCCAAGATGAATGCCGCCGTCGATGAATTTCCGAGGGTGGTGGCATCGCGCCGCAAAGCCATTCCCGTTTCGTCACAAAAATTCTCTCCGTTACAATGCCTCATCGATTCAGAATTCCGTCCAATGGCTTGGGTACCCAGAATGCCCCCCGCGAAGAGCGACATGAGGCTCGTCGAGCCCAGAGCTATCACAAAACCGCGTTGCACGCGTCGTTTCGAAAATGCTGGCTCATCGAGCGTGGGGATGACCGTCTTCACTACCGTGCCAGGTTTGCTCGGTACGTCCACTTCGGTACGGAAAGCATGATTCCCCGATATCAATGCCTCGATTACATACCGGCCGGGATCGACAGGAAGAGCCACCCCCCAGGATCCCCGCTCCAACATGATTCCATTTTTACGAATTTCAATGTCGTCGTTTGCCCCCGCAGGAGCCTGTACCGATAGCCGAACGAGCACGCGTTCGAGTGATGCAGCCCGTCTTCGTGCAATGTCCTCCCGTTCGGTTTGTCCTTTTGCTCGCGCTGCCGCACCGGCCGCTCGAAATTCCGCCCAAGCGCTCGCGGTACGCCCAAGTTTTTCAAGACAATTCGCAAGATTGAGTCGGGTCCCGACCGCTGGATCCATCGCTTGGCTTGCCGCGAATTTTGGACATGCATCGGCAAAACGTCGTGCCGCCATGAGCGTTTTTGCTTCATCAAAAAGTGCTTCAGCGGCAGCGCGTTTGGCGTAATCGTCAAGTACGCTCGGTGATTGGGCCAATGCTGGCGTGGGCACCCATAAACCAAAACAAATCCAACACGCAACAAATCCTCGTCGCCCAATTTGATACCGACTCCGAGCGCGTATTGTTTTCATGGATATACCGACTACTCTCGATCCGCAAAAGGATTGGTTCGCGCACGGCGTGCAGGAGCGCCTTTATCGCGATTGGTTCGCGGGAGCGGCGGTTTGGCTGTTCCCAAGCTCGGGTTGGGAACCTCCCCTGTACCCGTCGGTGATTGCGGTGTTTCCGGTGTCGACAATACCGGGCGACGGTCGACCTTTTCACCTGGCAAAACGATCGAGGCCCCGGCCATTGCGGCCATCTCCGCGATTCCCCGCCGCGCCTGCACCAGGTTTGTCGGTGGATCCAGTGACCGAAGACGCAGCATACTCGATCCTATGGCTAGTACCGCGAAAACGAATACCCCGGCAATGGGCAATCCCCGCAGCACAGGTAACGCGAGCGAATACGTTGGCAGACGAAATTGTCTCGTTGTTTTCGCCAATTCGGCCGAATGCGTCCTACCCAAGGGCAACGCAGCGATTTTTCCAGCCAATCCGCGCCCGGGATCACTACGCGTATCTATTTGTTGGCGCTTCGATAGGCCGTTGACAGCATGTTCTTGTCGAACGACCGCAGCGTTTGCCAAAAGTTCAGTCGCCCGTTCCGCCGAACGCATGGCATGCGGCGCTCCAAAAGGAGCCAACGCCCATGCGAGTTCGCCGATGTTATCGAAACGATCATCCGGATTTTTTTCGAGGCATCGTAAAATGACGTCATCCAACTCGGGCGGTACGGCGCGCGTTTGCATACCGAGCGGCACCGGCGAATCCTTGAGAATCGCCGCCGACAATTCAGCCATGCTGCGCCAAGCAAAAGGAGGTTGTCCCGCGACCAGTTCGTAAAGCGCTACGCCAATCGACCAAATGTCCGTGCGGTGATCGACGTCCCGCGTAGACCTCAACTGTTCGGGCGACATGTACATGGGCGATCCAATGACGGCGGACGTCGTTGTTAATGCCGGAACCGGTCCGTGGTGATCGTCGAAGAACGACGAAAATTTAGAAATGCCAAAATCAAGCACTTTGACGATTTTACTTCCGTCCGGACGCGTCGCCAAAAACAAATTGTCCGGTTTCAAATCTCGATGCACGATGCCCAAAGCATGCGCTTCGGCCACCGCTTCGCACGCCTCCAGCACATACGTGACAGCATCCGTAATCGCCAATGGACCATGCCTCGTCATAAGGGCTCCGAGATCGCAACCTTCGAGCATCTCGAGCACCATATAAGGCTCGCCATTGCCAAGTCGTCCAATGTCGAGAATCCGCGTGGCATGTTCACTACGCATCATTGCCGCCGCTTTTGCCTCGAGTGCAAATCGGGCGAGCGTTTCTTGATTACGAGCGCCCGCGCGCGACAAGAATTTTAATGCAACACGATGTCCAAGCTGCACGTGCACTGCAGCCATCACCACGCCCATGCCGCCTTTGCCAAGCACGCGAACGATTTTGTATTTTCCGTCGAGAACGTCGCCAATGGCCACTGGCAAGTCGGACGGTTCGTCTTCCCACGACGAATTCGACGCGTGATCGACCGACATTCGTCCCCCTTGCCCCTACCCTGGTCATTTGGGCTACCGTTTACATCCTAGCGCAGATCACAGCCCGAGTCTGGTCCGATATGTTGGTATTTTTAATCACTCGTCATTTTCGATGTGAACGCAGCGATCGTCCATGGCTTGCCCTTGGCCGTCATCGTCGTAAACTCGCGCTCTGGAGACATTGAAAACATGGCTGTGTCGCTCATTTGTCCCGCGTGTCGTTCGAATCTCGACGATTCCCTTCGCGATCGATGCTCGTGTTCGGGATGTGGTCGCAGTTATCCGATCGAAGACGGTGTCGTGCGGCTTTTGGAGCGGACGGATGAGTTTTACGAGGGCGTGTATCAGAACCAAGTGAATTTCGTTCCGCGCAGCGAAAACGTCTGGCACGCATGGCCGCTTTGGCTGATTCACAATGGATATCCCTGGGCGGTGCGTCAATACGTTCCGCACGGGTCGGCCGTCGTGGAACTCGGTTGTGCCGGTGGTGTGCGTTATTTTGGCCAGCGTTATTCAATGATCGGTTGTGACGTATCGCTTGCGTCGTTAAAACAGCTACCTGGATACGCTCGCCGTGTGCAATCCGACGCCTCTGTGTGTATTCCTCTTCCGGATGGATCGGTCGATGCGGTCGTCAGCGCTTATTTTTGGGAGCACATTCCGCCCGCCGTCAAACCGGCCATTTTGCAAGAATGCCGGCGAGTCTTACGGCCTGGGGGCAAAATCGTTTTTCTTTACGACGTCGAAACCGACAATCCGATGATCGAAAAATTCAAACAACGCGATCGCGCGCTTTACGACAAACTCTTCATCGATGGTGATGGACATCTTGGTTATGAACGGCCGAAAAATAATATTTCCGCATTCGAAGCCGCTGGATTTCGGGTGATTGATCATCGCGGCAAGGAAAAAACATTTTTGCAGTCCCCCAGCGTGTACATCAAACTGTCCGAATTCGGCGGCCCCACGCGGCGTCTGTTTGATACCGTCCAAAAACTAGGCCGCACGCCGTGGTTTTATCCGTATACCGCGCTGTTGCGTATCGTCGACGAAATGGTTTGTCCGATGCTCGACGACGCCTGGGCGCGTATCGATATGGTCGTCGGCGAAAAGTAGTTTGCTGAAAGCGGGTCAAGTTTTGCACGCTCGAAGCGCGCATTCCCATCTCCCGCGAAGTGGGCTCTGGGGGTATGGGGTACGGGCGTTAAGATAAGATTCCTTCATGCGATTTCGTCGCCCCGCGCTACACGTTGAAAAGTCCCTCACTGCCGTTCGGGACTGGCCTTGTAGGATTTGAATCATTATCGAGAATTCTCGACGATTTTGTAAATGATGCCATTTCTCTCAATACACA
>JANORL010000476.1:0-5006 GCA_031415295.1 Polyangiaceae bacterium
GTCGGGTTTTAACCCGACGCGGTGTTGCGATGACGCTGGGTGTTCCGATCCGCGGCAATTTGACACGCGCGGAACTTCCAGCAGTAGTATTAGAAGCCAATTGGGCCTATATGGTTATCGCTTCGCTTGCGTGGTCCCTGAAGGCATGGCTTGCATTGCTCCTGCCCGTGGAGCCAGGAAAAGAAACGCAGCATCTTGCCGATCGAAACCGCGTGCTCCGCATGGAATTCCGGTCCTTCGTTCAGCGGCTCATTCTCGTTCCCGCACAAATCCTCTCCACCGGCCGTCGACTCGTCTATCGAATTCTTGCGTGGCGTCCCGACTTGCCCATTCTGTTCCGATTCCTCGACGCTCTCTAAACAACAGGATCGCCCGACGCAATGAGGCCTGGGATGATCCGCTCGATTGATTTGAACAGCGAATACGACGAATCGAGGTCCGAGAGAAAAGTAAGCGCAATTGGTTAATGGACGGGCGGCGCCCGAAGGCGAACGTGTGCCCTTCGCTCGCCCGACACCAATTGTGCATTAGCTCGCATCTGTTAGCGCTTGATTGAGGGCTAGCGTTTCGCTGATTCTTCGGACTCTTCCGGCAGCTTGGGCCACCAATGCATACGCCCAGGGCCATCTTCCGTGCGGTAACGCGTATGCACGAGCGGTCCTTCATCGCTGAGTAGCGGCGCAAGCTCCTCGTCCATCAATACAGCTTCCACTTCCTGCACGTGCCCATCGATGAGCATCTTTTTCGCGATCAACCTGGTCCCGTGGCTATAATCGGCATACCAATCGCCGTGATAGGTGCTCAGAGGCTGTATTGGTTTTCCCTCGACCGTGTGCCACCCATAAATGGCCAACCGGTGCGATTTTTCCTCGAGCACATTGGACAAGACAATATCTTTTTTATGACCCGCGATCAGCAGGGGAGGCCATGACCGTGTCTCGGTTGCAAGGGGAGAAAGCTGTTCATCAATGGTCTTGTCGTGCCGAAAAAACTCGGCGGGTCTGACCATCCAAGCACTTGGCGCAATGGGGCGGGGCGGAAGTTTTGTTTCGGCATTGTAGTAGAGAACATCGACAATCTTGGGCGTGGGCAAAAGGGCCCCCACCTGATCGGCCACGAGCTGCGCCGTAAGCGGCGACAGCGCCATACGCACGGAATTGGCTTCGCTTCCAATACTCAAATAGTCCCAGGTCACCCAGATCGTTACCTTTTTCTTTTGCCCCGATCGAGTGGACGCATCAAAGCCAATACGCGAAAGTTGGCGCAGTGAATCGGGGATATTGCCACGCATCAGCTCTTGGAGCGCGGCTTGTTGCACCTGGTTTTC
This sequence comes from Polyangiaceae bacterium, assembly GCA_031415295.1. Lineage (GTDB taxonomy): Bacteria > Myxococcota_A > Polyangia > Polyangiales > Polyangiaceae > Polyangium. Next base: position 1,328 of record JANORL010000476.1, read on the forward strand.
ATTGGCATCGGCCAGCGATTCGAGAAAGGCTTGACCTTCCAGGGCATCGGCGGGCCTGGGTGGAAAGGACAAACGCACCTGAGGTTCGGGAACGGGCGGGACAAACGTTGGCCTGGGCGCAGGAGCAGGAGCCGGAGGCGTGCAAGCAACAAACGTGATCCCGAAAAGCAGGAGAGAAGATAGGTGGGTAATACGAGATTTGTTCACGTTCTTTTGCCACGCGGTTTGCGAACGGTCGATCCTGGGCCTGGGCCAGGGGTCTCGAGGAGCTTCGCGGTGGCAGCGTAATGCATTTTGTTTTGCATGAATGCGAAAAAACGCATGGTCGCGTCGTTGGAATCGTCGTAATCCGAGGCGAGGGCGAAAATTTCGCGGATGCGGCCTGCCCATGAACTGCAACGCGAAATAGCTCGGTGGAATCGACGCGACAAAGACGGTATGCTCAAGGAATATTGCCAGGTCGCGATTTATTACCTCGAAAAGGGGCTCCGGAAGACACGTAAAGCGTCTTCGTGATCAGTGCCTTTCGCTTTGACCTCAGCTCTGCCTGCAAAAACGCCGGAAGTAGTTCCCGTGCATGCTTGGCAAGAGGAAGAACTCGCACGTCGCGAGGCCAATCTGATGAGCAAGCCTGGATCCGCATTGAACTGGGACCCATTAAAACAACGCGCTCGCAGCAAACATGATCGCTGATTTGGTCTTCGCACCCGAGGTCGAGGGGGATATTGCCGAAGCATACGCGTGGTAGGAAAGACAGCGGGCTGGACGGGGGAAGATTTCCTCGAAGCTGTCGAAGCCTGTATTCGCGTGCTTTGTCGTTCGCCCGAGATTGCACAGCGTATTCTACGCGATTATCGTCGAGCAGTTGTTCGTCGTTTTCCTTATGCCGTATTTTATAAATATCGCGACGGAATCGTAACGGTTTACGCCATATTCCACACATCTCGTGATCCGAACAAATTGCGCAGACGCCTCGCCTGAGTAATCACGCTCAATGCGGCTGTTGAGCGCGCCCGCGCAAATCCCACCACGACCTATGGGTCCCACGCCCTCTTCCTCGATGTCGTCCCACCACGACCTATAGGTCACCCAACCCATACCACGATATCGCCTGCTCTATTCCTCGATGTCGTTCCACCACGACCTATAGATCACCCAACCCATACCACGATATCACCCGCTCTATTCCTCGACATCACCCGACCCATACCACGATATCACCCGCCCTATTCCTCGATGTCGTCCCCCCACGACCACGTTCATGCCAAACCAATGCTCTTTGCAAAATTCTTCAACGTTATGGCTTGCCCAGCTCCCGAACCTGATACGGCGTCGATACCGATAATGTCGTCCCATCGCCGATTTCACCACCAAGGTTCTGCCCCCAACAATACAAACCGCCCAGCTTCGTCGGTACGCACGCCGATGCATACAATTCGATCTCCGCGGTATCGTCAGGTACGGGCATCAACGTGCGCCCCATCTTCTCATTCGTAGGGCCGAATATGCGGCCTTGGCCCCAACACATCACCACGCCCAACTCCGATACCGTACATGCACCACGCGGTCCCGCAGCCACGCTGATGATGTCGTTCGCGCCGTGAATCGGCGCGGGCAAGCATCCATATTCGCACCCAGTACGCGCAAGTTGTCCGCTTTCATTGGCGCCCCAGCAGGAAACCGTGCGGTCGGCAAGAAGGGCGCATCCGTAGGAGTCGCCAAGCGAAATTCTGCGCGCCGATGTAATCCCATGCATTTCGATGGGCGTATACACACACCCCCGTCCGCATGCATCGCCATTGCTGGCCCCGCCAAACCTGCCGAGAACATCTCCCCAGCACAACACCCGTCCATCGTCTTTCACGGCGCAAGTACGCGATTGCTCGGCGGCGATTTGTTTTATATTCTCCAGGTTGGGTAGGCGTTGTACCGCCCAGCTTTATTTGAGGCCCTTTCGCGCCGTTTGTCCCGCGCTGCGTGATGGTTTTACGCGGCGTGTCACGTGGACCGTAAATTCGGCTACCATCAACGAGCGCGGGACGAAAGATCTGCTGGATTCGGTCATTTTTGCGGTGTATTTTCGTCGAACTCCGAAATGCGCTATTGGGGTGCATGCGGATCTCGATGCAAAGGCGTTTTGTTAAACGAAACGTAGACGGTAATCATGATGCAAGATTCGCAAGATGTGCGCAAGCCTGACGAGTGTCTCGTGCGACTTCGCGCTCCAATCTATCGTGGTGGCACTTTGATCGCCGAAGATGTCGTCGATCTCGATACGCATCAACGCCGAATCGCCGATCCCGATGGCTATCGCCCAGAAATGTGCCCGAAGTGCGGGCATAACGTGCTGCATGTGCACGATCATCCGACACGAACACCCAAGGGGTTCGCCACGCCAATCCCGATCATCCGGCACCGATGCGCCAACCAGAAATGTCGCGCTACATGGCGAAGTTTGCCGGCGTTTCTCGCCAGACATCTACATCACCCCTGGCGCACCATCGAGCATGCGGTCGACAAAGACAAACCCGTGGCAGAACTCGGCATTCCCGCGACGACCGTCAAGCGTTGGCGCTCGCGAATTGCATGCGCCGCAATACAACTCGTGGTGCTTTTGGCGTCAAGCGGCGGCCGGTTGCTCGAATGCATCGCCAAAACGGTGGGCCTCGCTAGCACACGCACCGAGTTTGTCAACGCGTATGTTGATCTGGTAAAACCAGTACCTGGGCAACGTCTTGGGAGGTCGCAGGGCTCGTCCACCGTCTCGAGCGAGGCATTCGTCTCGTGTGAATCGAGGGATCTGCCGCGTGCCCGTGGGACGGCGCGGCGGTGTTTATCGATCCCACCGTTCTTGGCGTATGACCTGACCAACCTATTCAGGCAGCCAAACGTGGCACCTCACTGGATGAGGTAATGCCATTGGAACGTTTGCGCATTCCGCGCGTTCCCATTCCGGAGTATAGGCATGCGTGGGAACGGAACGCGTCAAATTGGGCTCGGGCACGACGCACGGACGTCCCAACCGGTCGCACTGACCTTTGCGTTCGCACGATTGCACCTGTTTACAACGTCCGTGCGTCGTGACGAGCACCGCGCTGGTCAGGCGTGTCTGTCATCCTCACGTCACTCCAGCGCGGATACACGAAGACGCATTTCCCTCACCGAATGCGGGACGAACTCCTTCAAATAACGCGGGGCGGTACAGGCGTTGCGGCGTCGATTCAATACGGACATGCATTTCATGGCGCTCGGGCCCGTTCACGGTCACTACGGTTTGCTCTTCGCTCGCAGCGACTCCCAATACGCCCTGGTCTCCCGCCCCCCAGCAACTGACCATTCCTTTTTGGTGAAGCGCGCAGATATGGCTCATGCCAACCGAAACCTGAGCAATGTCCGACAAACCTTTGATCAAGACAGGTTTTGCCGAATACGGTGTTTCCCAAGGATCGGAACCTTTTTCGAGCGTCCCACGACCGAGTTGGCCGAAACGTCCCGATCCCCAACAATACACGTGACCTTCTTTCGTGACGGCACAGGTCGTTTGTCCACCGATGGCAACGCTCTTGATATCGCGTAATCCCAGCACGATACGCGGAATCGTCGCATGCGATTCGTTCACACGAACCCCCAATTGACCCAGCTCGCCCGCCCCCCAACACGCCACCGTGTGATCCTCGAG
>JANORL010000477.1:0-3402 GCA_031415295.1 Polyangiaceae bacterium
TCCTTCAAGCATGTCGGCGTACGTCTTGCCTTTCACGTCCTTGAACGTGACCGTAATGACCGGATACTTTTGGAAATGCTTCATCGCGTTGGCGTCATTCGCAATAACAAACTCCTGAAAAAGATGCGCCAGGTTTTCGTCTGTTTTGCGCAGGAAGTGCCCAAGCATCGACAGGTTTGTCGTCTTGCCAAACCGGCGCGGGCGCGGAAAAAGCAAGACCAGGCTCGAGTCTTCGAGCACATCGCGAATGAAGTGGGTCTTGTCGACGAAGTCGTACCCGGATTCGCGGAGCAAACGAAAATCTGATTGGCCTATCCCAGGGACAAACTTTTTCATGGACGCAGCGCACTGTCGCGCGGGTTTGCCCGCGTGTCAAGTTGTTTGGTCAAGTTCGTGTGAATCTCGGCAACCAAGACACGGTTTGTAATGTCGGCGAAGCGCACCTCCGCATACGCGCGGCAGCACGTGACATGCTCCGTCCGTAGTGATGAGTATTGCCTACTCCCCACAAAGCTCGATCCAGTGCTCGCAGAGGAGCGCTTGCTGCTCGTTGTTTCCTGGATACAACGAAGCATATTCGTTGAGAAGCACCTGACCATCCTCCCTGTCAAGACGCGGAGCAAGACCCATCAAGACCACCATTGGATTCCGAGAAGCCTGCATCATTGCTTCAGCCACACGCAACAGCAGGCGCCGCTGTGTCGCATGGATCGACAGCCCTGCGACCGCGACATCAACACACCTGAAAAGCAACTCTGGGGAACTGGGCATAGGAGAGCTGCTCGCCGTGAGGAGTTCCAGTCGTAAGCAGGCGTGTTCATAGTCCCCCCGCAAATGCGTGCCACGTTCCACAGAACCCGCTTGCCGATCTCCGTCGAAGTGGCGCGAGGACATGGACGCAGATAGTGCGTCATGACGCACTCGTATCTCGGCATCCATGCAAAGCGCGTCGTGCAGAGGCGAGATGTGCACCCCTTCGGCCGTCGCTACCTCAAAGCCGCGGAATTCCAGCGCCTCGACAAACGCTCCGAATTCTTGCTGACCGAATTTGTCTGGAACTGGCAGTCCAAGCCGCCCGAAGAACTCTCGAATGGGTTGAAGCCGGCTCCAGCCCACCATAACCGCGTTTGTGCCTGTCTGTGTTTGCAGAGCTCCCACGAACGAATTGAGGCTGTCGCTTTTCCGAAGGCATAGTTTTGCAGCGATTCCTGGCGAAGAAGAATCGAAATCGAGCACTTGTCGTGTCGGGTCCTCCGCAAGGCACGCATCAATCCCACGCCCACGAAGAACCTCCAACACCGCCCTGAAGCGCACTGCGCGAAGTCGATCAGGCACCTCGAACCCAAGGGCCCTCAGCACATCGGGTATCCGTCGAGGAGACGACCAATCTGTCCCAAGGTTGGCCAGTGGCTCGCCAACATCAGAAGGTGAGGAATTGTCATTCCCGTCAATCCCGCTCGCGCCGTTATCGCTTTCAGGTTCCACCGTGTCCAAAGCACGTCGCACCAATGTCGCGCCGTGAACCGACTCCAATACTGCTTCCACCCGCTCCACAGCGATTTCCCACTCACGAGCGATATCCGAAGCAAGGCCCCACGCACGAGCCTGCTTCACAGTGAGCCGGCTGAGTGACTCGTACGTTAGATTTAGGTCGTCAGCGAGTGCGTTGCGCAAACGTGTGCGCCCATCACAGTCTTGAAGGCGGTTCTCCAGCTTCCTCCGTGTGAGTCCCGTCATCTCGAGCAACATTGCCAACAACTCGTCGTCCTTGCGCAATGCAGCAACCGTCATATCCACTATCGAAGCTTTCAATTCGCTACCTCCAACTCGCGCCGACCTCGGCGACGGCTCACTCGAAGCGCAAATGCAGCGGCAGTTTGCACGAAATCTGCTGCACCAACCTCACCAATGACCGAGGCCGATGCCGTATTCGACGCGTCCCGCACGTAGACATCGCCAGTCTTGTTTTGGCGATCGATCGCCACGTGAATGACGAAGCGTTGCCCTGCGCCCGCACGGGCAATGGCCATGACATCCGTGGCCCCCTTGGCCATCAGTTCGACGATCGATTGCGGGGTTGTTGCCATGACGAGCGAAAGCGCAGCCACGGGACGTACCACTTCCCAGGGCGGCACAAATCCGAAGTGGAGACCATAACGCACGTCATTTCGGTGAAGCGCACTCCACACTCCAATCGACGACCAAAAGAGCGTCGTCCGCAGCTCAGTGCCCGGCTGCGCCGTGTGGGGCATCAGTGTCGCTGGAACTCGCACGGCTGCTGCCGTCACGAGGGTTTGGCGAACTTTTACGAACGCCTCCAAAAGCGCACCAGGCGAATCTTCAAGCACAAGGTCTCCCGCCATCGCGCCGTTGTACGTCTCCAAGGGCAGCCCCACGATAGCTTCAGATACGCCCCCGCCGCTGCGCATTTCTGCCCAAGCGTCCTCGTAAGCGTCGAGCTCCGCGGCCGTCGGTACATGCGCGGATGCACGACAACGTTCGAGCAGTTGTAGCGCTCTTAATGCGAAGGGATCATCTCGATCCCCTTCGAACAGCACCATGGATTCGCAAGATCGTGCAAAACGCGTCGATGTAAACGGCGCGCTTGCCAGCAATACGCGAATACGGGGCCCGTTTCGAAACAGGTAGAAATTCGGTGAGAATGACCCATCAACCGAACCAACGAGGCGCAATACCGAAGACCGATAAAGTCGACGGATCAAGCCCGGATAGGTCTGGAACCGACAAAGTCCTACGATCGCCTGCTGCACCTTGCTCTCGTGTGGCTTTAGATCAGTAAAACTAGGTCCCTGAGCATCACCTGGTTCGATCCATGCCAAACAAAGGTAAATCTCCTCGGCCCAGGCACATGCTTCGGCAAATGCCTGCTTCTGAGACTCCGGTGTGTAGAGAAGGTCAAGCATTGCTCACATCCCAATCCGAGTGCCAGGTGCACGCAGGTCAAAGTTCTGCTGGAAAGTATCCAGGAATTGCTCCGCCAGCACTCGCCAGGCATCCAGCGACGTTCCAGGCACATGCTTAAGCTCGGCGGCATCGGCTACAGCTTCGGGAGAGGGGACAAAAAGTCGCTCTCGAGCACGGAAGTCTTTGTTGTGCCCAGCCGAGGGCATATCAGCGTGCAAAAGCTGATGGTACAAGAGAAACTCCATCACAAACCGAGGCACTTCCGGCGAATTCAGCTCCGGGTTGATCACCAATTCCTTGTTCGCAAATTGGAAAAAACCCCAGTAGTTCGACATCACCCGATTCGCATAACGAAGCTCCTTGATTATCGGTGGTCCATCTGGGAAATGCCGCGGCTGAGCAAGAACCGCATCTTTGAGCACCATAAGCGAATACCCCGCCTCTCCTTCGGGCCAACGTCTGGCTCGCCCTTTCGGC
>JANORL010000478.1:0-2131 GCA_031415295.1 Polyangiaceae bacterium
AGTGTCCAAGTCCCAGCAGGTTGCTGGTTCGATGGTAGTGCGCTACGGCTGTGAGAATTTCAGCGAGCGCGTGATTGTATCCGTACACAGGTGGAGCAAAGAGATGAAGCTCAATGGGTTGCTTGTCTCTTGGCTTCGACATGCAGCATGTAGCGAATGCCGTAATATCTGGAGAGCGTCTAATGACGAGTATACGGAAATCCGCAGGCAAGTCGTCAATTGGTCCCTCCAACAACTTGACGCGATCAATTGGAGAATCCCAGTGCTCGGTGTAGTGTTCCTCAATCTTATCTGCATAGTTCATGGTACTTACAAACCGTTCGCTTTCTTCTCTTCGTTTGAGTAGGCGCGCATTTTTCCGCCCTGGGAATTGGATTCCGATCGCGGTTGCGTTCGCATCCGCGTGCGGTCCGAAGCACTTGCACCTCGCTCTTCTGGCGTCATTTTCCAGCCGGGATTTTCTCCCTTAGATGGATCGCCCTCATAGTATCGCTTTACCAGCGGTGGGTCGTGATCGACTACCTTCACCGGCTCTGGCTCCAATCACCTTGCGATCACTTGCCTTTGGCGTTCGACCATAATGCTTGCCGCGATCGTATGCCTCCGTCGGACGACCATCACCCACCTTCGGCGGTCCTCTCGGCGACCCTTTTCTCGCTTTGGCCGCCCCTTGTTGCAATCCCGCAACGTCATCCACCACCTTCGCCGTGCTCGCTTTGGCGATTTTTGCGACCTCTTGCACCACCTCCGAGCCAATCTTCGCGCTTGCTTGAAATCCTTTGGCCGATCGCTACCGAACGTTTGCGACATGAACGGTTTGAGACGTTCTCCAATGCTGCTCATTTTCTTAGTCCTTTGGAACGCTTCCCTCTTCTTGGCCGACGTCCAATCCGTCGGCTTGTTTTTTACGCGTTTAACCCATAACTCGCACATGTACCTTGCTCGGGTTCGTGTCGTCATCAACGGTGATTATCACCTCCGTCGATGTTGTCCCAACGTTACATTCCAACACGATGTCTAAAGCACTCGTGACGATGGCTAGGCGCTTCCCCAGCGTGCTAATCATACCTGCATACGAATTGCGTTGGCCATTATGTGGCGCATCTTTTTTCGATTGTTCGAGCGTGACGGTTACGGTTCCGTCAACGTCGGCACGTGTCGCTATGGAGATGCAACTCTCCGTTGCGGCATAGACGAGTCCCGATTCGTAAGTGGGAACGTGCGCATTCCTATTTTTCGGGTCGACGACAAACAGGATTGCATTAGGCACGAACAACGTTGACTGTTTCATTCATTCCTCCGAAGTAATTCCTGGACAACTTGGCCACCTTGACGTCGCGAGCATTCAATGCAATGTGGGAAGAATTTCATTGGCTTTCCGAGCGCTTGAGGCGGTTGATGGTCAGCTACAGCATTTCCACTTGTGGTTCCTGGATTCTTCTTTCCACACGTATGGCAGCCATTTTGTTCCATTAGCTCATTTACTTGACGCTGCTGGGCTGCGGTGCGTCGCCCCGGTTGCGCAGGAATACTATCCGCCGCAAATGCACCTGGCTTGAGCGTTTCTACCTTCGGCGGCCCTCTCGGCGACCCTTTTCTCGCTTTGGCCGCGCCTTGTTGCAATCCCGCGACGTCATCCACCACCTTCGCCGTGCTCGCTTTCGCGACCTTGGCGACCTCTTGCACGACCTCCGTGCCAATCTTCGCGCTTGCTTTCGCGGCGCCTTTTGTTATGCCTTTCGCGATTCCTTTCGCAATATCGCCGCCGGGCACAAATCCTACAATGGACGCGCCCAATTCGAACCACGCACCCTCGTTGCCATCGGCCACGTGCGAAACCGCCGCACCGAGATCGCGAATGTCCGCGATAAGCCCGACGCCGGGAATGAGTCCTCCAACCACGCTACCGAACGTCGCACTCCACGAGTCATTGTCGGACAAACTCCCTGCGACCAATCCCTCGAAAAACGAACCAATACCCTCCGATGATGGCGGCGCTGCGCCAGCACCCGTCGTGCCTACGTCCACCGGCGCGACGTATACGCCAATGTTTGCCGCCAGATCCGGAATGACAAACGGATCCAATTCCGGTTCGGGTTCGTCCGCTCGCCAATACTCCATCAAGAAGCCA
>JANORL010000479.1:0-4366 GCA_031415295.1 Polyangiaceae bacterium
ACCGCTTTACGTGCATTCGTCATGATATTCGTGAGTATCTGAAGCAATCGATATCGATCCGTTTCGACTGCCAAGTTCCCCGGAACGTCGACATTTACTTCAATCTCGAGTCGACGACGCTCGACACTGCTCAATGCCACATCGAGTGCGCTCTGTACCACGTGCGCCAGATTCACGTGTTCGATGATGAGCGGCGCACCTTTATCCTGAAGCTGATTGGTCACGATTTCTTGAATACGCTCCACGCAATGACCCAATTCTGAAATCTCCGCAAGCAACGTATCCCGATCTGTCGTCATTCGCCCCGCAAGTTCCTTGATATAAGGAAGGACTCGTTGACCTCGAGGGTCCGTTTCGAAAAACGTCGCCAGTCCAGACCGGTTTTTCTCGAGTAACTCCACAAGCTGCGTCAAGCGATCGACTCGAAACGTTCGCGTACGCTCGTGAATTTGGGAACGCAACACGACAACACTATTTAATGCATTCCCTACATTGTGAATCGCCCCGCTCGCAATGTCCGCCCTCCCCGCCTGCCGCGCCGCGTCGACTAGTTTTTCCTGCGCAGCTCGAAGCTTCTGCGTCCGATCTTCGACCAGTTTTTCCATTTCTTCGTACACGAGTGCATTTTCAAGCGAAACGGCAGCTTGGGCCGCAAGCAATTGCACGATCTCTACCCGATCGGGGGCGAATAGCCCAGGAAGTACATTGTTCTCCAAATGGATCACGCCCAGCAGCCGACCCGCATGCGAAATGGGTGCACACAACAAGGAACGCACCCCGCGATTCGATACGTACCGGTCTTTGCGCAATACCGGATCAAGCATCGCATCCGCAGAAATCACTACGGTTTCCGTACGTGAAGCCAAGCGTATCGCCGTCGCGCACACCTCATGCTCGTGTTCCGCAAGCGATTGCGATGGCAATGAGCTGTATTCTTGCGAATGACCATCGCCGCGCGCGACCAAAACCAGGTCTGTATCGCGCACCAAGACCAGCGTGCCCCGTTCGGCACCGGCATTTTCCATGAGGACTTGGACCATCTGACCAAGCAAACGCGGCAACACGATTTGACGCGACAATACCCGCGCCGCCTTGAGAACAGCCTCGATATCGAATGCGTCTGGACGCAGCGTTCCCCCTTTTTGAATTGCTGGCTCCAGCCCTGGAAACTCGGCCTGCAGCAAGCTCACTTTATGCTTTGCGCCCCAATTGCGGTATGCAGCCAGAGCATCATGGAAATAATCCAAACCAATACGTGCGCGCCCTCGGCCCATCCAAAACCGCCCCGAATACTCGCACGCCATCGCTTCGACATTCACGAATTCGTGTTCCCGCGCGAGCTGAATGGCATCATCGTAATGCCTTGCAGCCTTATCGAAATGACCTTCCATGCGCGCCGCTTCTGCTTCGATCAGCGCATGCTTGTGCGCAAAATTGGCCGGACACAAACAACTCGATACGCCGAGTTTTTCACGACAACCGGCCAACGCTACGGAAAGACGCGCTGTCTCCGCGTCCTCCGGACCGGACAAAACCGCGATGATGGCGAGTGCTTCATAAAAAACGAGGGCCGCGGCTTGAAATTTTCCCGGAATGGTATCGATCGTTGCGTGGGCTTCCGCCGCGTATTCGAGCGCCTTACGAGAATCCCCGTGCAGACTTGCGCACATCGTCTTGCTGATCATGTACACGCACAAGGCATATTTGAGCACTTCTGCCCGACAAGCCTCGATGTACTTCTCTTCGTCGATCTTTTCTTCCGGCAATACATCCGGATTCCCCATCAGTTCACGAAGAATCAGAATCTGCCCCCGAAAGCAATCGGTGGCCAGTTTGTGGCTCGTTCTTCGCGAGAATACGAGATACCCAGGCACTTCGTCGATGAGTTTCTCCGCATTCGCCCCTCGAAACAATGGGTTGAGAACCAAATAAATGAGAATGTATCCGCCAAATTGTATTTCCCCGCCGTCGAGCGCTGCGCGATACCCTTCTCGCAGCACGGAGTCTCCTTCTGCGAGCGGTTTGACCCAGTGCTGAACGTTGACCGCCAGATTAAAACATCCGCGGCACAAATCCGCTTGACGTCCAAACCGACGCGATACTTCCACGCCCAGCACACTCCATTCATACCCACGCTCGGCATTGCCAAAATGCGTGATCATCGTCCCATACATGCCAAACGGATATCCATCCGGCGCGAGCCCTCGCTCGAGCGATAACCGAGCCATGATCGAACAGGCCAGCAAATTGAGCTTATGCAGACGGGCAACGTACAACGTGACAACCAGTGAACTAAAAACACCAATCACCCGACGGTGCGTCTCGTCCAAACATTCTTCGGCATCGACCAGGGACCGAATGGAGCGTCCTGCCAAAAGTCTTTCGATTTCAGCCGTTTCCGCAGCGATGTGACGATCCAGAACGTCGTCCGGCGTTTGGCGCGGTGGCAGCAGGACCCCTGCTGCCGCAAGCGCTTCGCAACCCGCATCCGCCGCCTCGATCCAAGACATTTTCATCGCTCGCAAGACGCTGCGCAACTTCAAGACCTCGACACGCTCGAGCACCGACGTCGCTCGCGAAAGCGCCTGCACCAACAATGCCTCGGCTACATCCGAAGCTCCGAGCAAATACTCCACGTCGGCCAATTGCCGCAACAATCCAAAAACAACCGCAGGATTCGTAGTTGGCGCATCCGGTGGAAGCAACCGCATACCTGCTCGAAGGTAACGCCGCGCCGCCGAATAAGCCGTCGCTTGTTTGGCCAGCAAAGCCGCCGAAAGATGCAATTCGGCAATACGAAGCCCTTCCACAGGATCGTCCAGTAAATCCGCCCCACACTCGAAATGCCCCGCCATCTCGAAAATTCGCTCGGCCGTCGGCGATGACCGGGCTTGCGCCAACAGGCGTCGACCAATTTGCAAATGAAGCTCCCGCCGCTGTTCCGGCGCAATGAGTTCATACGAGGCTTGTTGCACACGGTCGTGCATAAAGCGCAGTTGAATCTTCACCGCCCGCTCGAACGTGATCTCCCCAATGTCCCCAATGTTGCCCAGGATGTATTCTTGCTCGAATGCAGGCCGCAAACGAATGGCCAATTCTTCCGGGCTCACACCGGCGATGGCCGAAAGCGTATCGAGGTCGAACGTGTTACCAATGCATGCTGCAAGTTTGACTGATTCTCGAGTATCCGGTGCGAGTGCGTCGACTCGGGCGCTCATCAATTCAATCACATTGTCCGTGAAACTGCGCGCTTCGATAGCCTCCACGTTCCAAAGAAACCGACCATCGTCGGACGAACGCGTCAAAAGACCATCAGCATGTAATGCTCGGAGAAATTGCCCCACAAAAAACGGATTGCCCTGCGTCTTGCGCATCACGAGTCGTGCCAGCGGAAGCACTTCCGCTGGCGTTTGTTCCAGCGTATCGGCGATGAATTGCTGCAGAGCATGGATCGACAAATTCGACAACTCGATGCTTTCGACAGCAATGCCTCGCGTACGCACCGACCTCAACGTCATGTAGAGCGGGTGCGCATCGTCCACTTCGTTGTCCCGATACGCCCCGACGATCAAACAAGGTCCAAGCGATTCTCCCGTGAGAAGACCCTCGAAAAGCCACATCGATCCGGCGTCTGCCCATTGCAAGTCGTCGACGAACACGCATACCGGTAGACTTCGCGACGAAAATGCCCAAAGCAAACCACGAAACGCAAGAAGCAAACGATGTTGCGTTTCCGATGGACTCAAGTTATCCGGCGGACCTGATTTCGCATCTGGCCCCAACAAAAGCCCAATGTCCGGCAGCAATCGCGCGAGAAACGTCACGTTCGCGCCGAGCGCGTCGCGTAATGCACGAACAGCCGCCGCAATTTCTTCTGCGGCTTCCGAAAGCACCTGCTGAAGCAGTCGACCGAATGCTTGAAGAAATGCCGAATAAGGGATCCCCCTATTCTGTTGATCGAATTTGCCCCAACAAAAGTAGCCGCGTTCCTTGGCCAGAACGACGTCGATCTCATGCACGAGCGCGGATTTGCCAATACCCGAATAACCCGCAAAAAGCACGACTTCGCGATCACCACGTTTTACACGCTCGAATGCCGCGAGATACCGAGCTGTTTCCTCCTCGCGCCCATACAACTTTCGCGAAATGCGGAGCAAACCCGTTGAATCATGCCGCCCAAGCTTAAACGGCTCGATTTGTCCGACACTTTCAAGCGCCTGACGACACGTCTCGAGGTCCTCCAGCAATGCTCGCGCTGTCTGATAACGTTCGTCCGGATCCTTCGCGAGAAGTTTGTTCAAGATACCTCGAACGACAAACGTCTGCGGATCCTCCGGCAATGGCGCCGGTGGTCGAGCCAAATGAC
>JANORL010000480.1:0-7135 GCA_031415295.1 Polyangiaceae bacterium
TGGGGCGGCGATGTTGCGCAAGTTGTCGGTAAAGAACTTCAAGTTGCTGCGGGATGTGACCATCGACGTCACGCCGGGCAAACCGATCGTGCTGATCGGTCCGAACGCTTCGGGCAAAAGCAGTGTGCTCCAGACGCTCGATTTGCTTTCGCGGTGGGCAGACGAGGGTTTTGTTAAGGGGTGCCAAGCGTTTGGGGGATATCGAACGCTCGTAACAGCAGGGCAACAAAAGGCCGAACTCGAGATCGAAGCAGATGTGCACTTTAAGGATGTTCAAGTCTTTGAATCGATTCGTTACGAAGTCGAGTTCGCGAACGCAATAGTGACCGAAAAAATGGCTGCACGTGGTTGGAATGGCGACGTACTCCCAACATTGAGCAGAAGTTTGATCAATACTTCGCTGCTGAACATTAAAACAAAAGCAATAGACGAAGTCCGACTGGATACGGAAAAGCTCTCATTTGAGGCGTACAAACAAGCATTCTTCTACCCCTCGCTCAAGGAACTCACGGACACTCTCGAAGCCATCCACATCTACGACGGATTCCTCACTGCACCACTGTGGCTCCGCGATCCCCGCGAAGGCCAATTATCTCCGTTCGACAGCTCGGTCGTCTCGCCCGTCACGCGTATTGGGCGCCGTGGGCTCGATCTCGTCAATGCCCTCCACCACATTCAGCAAAATCATGGCGACGCCTGGGACGAACTCATGGACGCCTTCCGAGCCGAGTTCCCCTTCGTGCAACGCCTCGAATTTCCTGCGGACCCTGCTGGAGGTCGCATCGCGTTGGCATTCCGCGACAAACGATATCCTGGCGAACGATTGCAAGGTCATCAAATGTCCGAAGGCATGGCCACCTATTTGTGCTTGCTCGCCGCCATTCTCGCTCCCGAGCCTGCCGCGGCACTCGCTTTCGACGAACCCGACCGACATCTTCATCCGTCGGCATTACGTAGAATCGTCCACTTGCTCGAAAAAGCATCGGAACGTTCGGCCGTTTTCGTGGCGACCCATTCCGATCGATTCCTCGATTATCTCTCCGACCCAGCAGGGAGCATCCGCATCTGCGAACCTACACCCGATGGAATGAAACTACGCTCCCTCGAAGCCGACGCGCTCGACGAATGGCGCACGTTGTATTCGATTTCCACATTGCGCGAACGCGGACAGCTCGATCCAGTTAATTCGGTGGAGATCGACCCGTGACACGAGTTCTGGTTCTCTGGGAGGACAAGTTTTATCAAAAGCTCGACGTATGTTTACGTCGAACACTTCGCTCATTGCCAAACACTGGTACGAACACGCTTGAAATCACGCCTTTCGGAGTCCAGGGCAATGGGGGATTCGATCCGTTCCTGCGCAACGACTGGCCCATCGCAGCACGTAAAGGATTTTTGCGTAGCCATGGCCCGATCGAGCAATTGATTTGCATCGCCGATGCCGATTGCGCCACGTCGGTTTGTGGCATCGAACAGCCGCCAGGTTTTCCCAACCCAACCGATGCGTGGGTGACGCGGGCAAACGATACGTGGACCGCAAAACTTCGCTCAATTGCTCCGCTGGCTGCAGATCGTGTCCACGGACGTTTTTTGCGGTGGAGTCTCGAATCGCTGCTGATTGCCTTGCACGATGTCGACTCCGCCCTACGCAAGCTCGCTTGTCGTAATCGCGACGCGTTAACAAAATTTCTTCAATCGTGCAATCCCCCTCCTGCCGAAGTTGTCTCCGGTCAATTCGTCGAACGTTTCCGGGCACCTCAATATTGCCTCGACCAAATGCTAAAAGCGGCCGGCGCGACACGAAGCGGCAAAGGCAGCGTGCCCCGTGAAGATGCACTCGACGAAGGCTCGCGTGTTGCGCTCGATCGACTTGTCACGCGCGTTCCCGATATCTTGTCAATCGCCCAATTCGTGCAGAAACTAGCTCAGCCGTAGAATCTGCGCACCTGCAGGAACATCCCCCCGCCCTCGTTGTCTGTCCGCGTCTGGACCTCGTAAAACCCACGCCGCTCGCCCCGAGCGATGTACCATCGGCCCACTCCGCATGACCGGCGCGACATCTTTCGACGAACCCATCCCCGATCTCTTGTGCGAAACCCCCGCACTACGCGTCGATCTCGACGATCTGCACGAAACGCTCGTCTTCGGTTTCACCCTTGGAACCTCCGTCGAAGGCTTCGATCGCGCCCTCGCCAACGCCACGTTGCCCCCATCCACATGGGACCCGTCCGCGTTCGAACGTGACGTTTTCCTCGAAGATCTCGCCCGTCGCTCACTACGCATTCGTATCGCTGGCAAGACCGTTCAGCCCTGTTTGCCGTACCTTTTGCGCGTCATCTCCGAACCTCCGCGCGATCTCGGCGTTGTCACGCTACGCCAACGTATCTTCGCCGAACTCCACCAATCGCCAAAGATGCGCCAAGATTTCGAACGTATCTACGTTCGTCTTGCCGAACTCAAGGCGGCCTTCGCTTCCGAAGGCGCAGCACAACGGTCTGTCGCGACGCACCGACGTATGGAGATTCTCCGCACCATCCAAGAAGTCGTCGTCGACCTCTCCACTTCGTTTGACGGAGCCACTTCGGCACTGAAGCGTTTGCACGCATTTGGACGTGAAACTAAAACGAGCGATGCATACAAACGCCTCGAAACACTGCTCGAACACGACGATCACCTCGGCACGATCAACGTCGAAGTGCGCGTCGGCGCCGATGGATCACTGCGCAAATTCGACATCCTGAAAGTTCGTGAAAACGAAGCCAATCCTCATTATGTCTCGCCATTCACGCGTTTTTGGAATCGTCTGGGCATGCTCTTTCGAGGGTTCCGTCTGACCGCGGGGGAAATCTTCGAACGGCTCATCGATGACGTGTTTAGCGGAATGGAACGTCCTGTCGCATTCTTCATTCAGCTTTTGGGAGACATGGAGTTTTACTTGGCCGGTCTGGGCCTGGCCGACATGGCCAAGGACAAGGGGCTGCCCATTTGTCTCCCCGACCTCGAGCCCGATGCCGCGCGCGGCATGCAAATAGCGAAACTCTACAATCCGTTGCTTCTGGCGGGGAAAACAAAACCTGTCCCGTGTGATCTGACGACAACACAACGTGATGCGGTCGTGATGGTGACGGGTCCGAATTCCGGCGGCAAGACGCGCCTTTTGCAATCAATCGGGCTCGTGCAACTGCTGGGACAAACCGGCTGCTTCGTGACCGCTGAAAAGGCGACGCTTCCGATGCTCGGGGGCATGTTCGTTTCGCTCATCGAAGAAGCGAAAAGTGATCAACCCGAAGGGCAACTCGGCATGGAGCTGATGCGAATTCGGCGCCTTTTCGAGGAACTCGGGTTTTCGTCGCTCGTTTTGTTAGACGAACTATGTTCCGGGACGAACCCCTCCGAAGGTGAAGAAATCGCGCGTCTTGTGATTTCCTTATTGCCCGAGCTCGAGTCGCCCGTATTCATGACGACGCATTTGCTCTCGCTCGCCACGCGTTTGTCCGAGGATCCCCCTGTACGGACGCTCGAGTTTCTCCAAGTGGAACTCGACGAAAATGATCGACCTACCTATGCGTTCGTTCCTGGAGTTGCAAAGACGTCGCTCGCGCACAAGACCGCTGCCCGTTTAGGCGTCACGCGAGACGAACTCGTGACACTCATCGCCAAGAAAAAGCGCGGCGAAATGATGAACGACGAGGAGCGATCCGCGAAGCGAAAATCCCGCGCTGCAGCATCCGAGCGACCTTCACCCGATCGCGGTCGATTAAAACGACCTACAAAGTTTCGCTAATCCTCCTGCTCACTGTTGAACTTACTCTGGTTTGTTGACCGGTTGAGCGCTTCGCGCTCAACCTTAGTCAGGAAAAATGTCGACAAGCGCTGCGCGCTTTCGACATTTTCCCTCTACCCAGTTGACGATGGGGCTGCCGCCCCAAGCCCCGCCGGATGAGAGAATTGAGGGCGGTTTATGTCTTAGTTAGCGCTTATGCCCCTTGGCGAGCAGTTCTTGTTCTCATTGGAAGGGGTCCGGGGTGAAACCCCGATAACCTCTTCCGTTTGCCCGTCCAATTGCGTTACCATGCGCGCCCTTGGAAGGATGAGCGGACCATGGAACGAACGAGCCGAAAGATCCCGGTTACCGAACGACAATTTCTGTGGGTGCAGGACGACGACAAAGGCGAAGTAACGCTTCACGTCGGCCCCACGATGGTGTCCCCCACAGCGGCTGATCGCGTGGTGATCGACGACGGACTGGGAGGGTTTCGCGAAGACAACACGGGCAAACCACAAAGCATGGTGGAGCTTGGGGACAATCAATACGCCGTCCTGTTTAATCCACTACTCGAAGCGGATACTGGTCCCAACGGTCGCTTCAAAAATGGCCGCAATGAATCGCGGCCCGTACGTAATGGCACGCGTTCGATGATTCCCGGTCCGTGTTCATTTTATCTACGCCCTGGCCAACGCGCGGACGTACGCGACGCCCACGAACTCGCCTCGAATCAATACTTGGTGGTCAAAGTCTACGGCGAAGTGGACAACAACGCGCCATATTATGAAGTCACGGCGCGTTCGGCGAGAATAACAAAAGCCACCGCGGAAGCGCTCGATGAAAACCCTGAACAAGCCAATGCGACGCGCGAACCATTGGCGCTAAAGCGTGGTCAACTCATCGTCATCCGCGGGCTGGATACGCAATTTTACATTCCGCCCTCGGGTGTGGACATCGTCCCGGATACGTCGATCGACGACAGCGGAGCATCGATCAGTGCGGCCGTCGCACGACAAGTGCTCGGGCAAATGGGCAATGAATCGTCGAAAGAGGCAAGAGAGGAAGCCAGCGGTGGTATTGCGGTCATGGACGCGATGCTCGACGACGACGAATCGTTTGCCGTCAAAGGACAAGCACGTTCCAAAGTTCCAAACCAATACATCGACCAATCGGCGCGCATGCGAGGTCGCAAGCAAGTTGCATCGCCAGCTCCGCCCCCGGCCCCCGCGGCTGCTGCGGCTCCGGCCATGGCAATGGCGAATGTTTCTCAAGCTGCTGTGCAGGATCTATTAGCATCGAGCGCCGTGCGCCGGGCCATTGAAGCGGAAGCACGACAAGCGCGCCTCATTCGCCGAGCAGTCGTCCTCAGCGAAAAAGAATATTGCGTCATTGTCGATGCCGACGGAAAACGGGAAATCAAGGTTGGTCCGGCCAGGGTTTTTCCGGGTCCCTACGATACGTTCATGACCGAAGGGTCGCGAAATCGTATTTACGACGCGTACGAACTACTTCCACAACGTGCCCTTTGGCTTCGCGTGATTGCGCCGACGAAAAAAACCGACCTCGCCACGAAATTGCCTCGGGGGTTCGAACTCGCTAAAGACGAATACTTTCCCGGCGACGAATTGCTTCTCACGGGCGTTTCGACATTTTTCGTGCCGTTCAACGAAATCGAAGTGCTCTCGCCCGATACGGGACAATCGGTGGTCGGCAACGATCATAGTCGGGTGTTTATCGAAGCGCTCGGCATTGATCAAAAGAGTGGCATTTACGTGCGCGATTTGACGACGGGCGAAGTGCGCTTGGTGCGAGGGAAACAATCGTATCTTGTCGATCCGCGTAAAGAAGTCCAAGTGACGCGCAACGTGCCGACGGACGATTGGAATTTGTGGATTGCGGCGAATGAGCCGCATAAACAATCGAGCCGACCCATTACGACGCCGTGGGCGTTGTCGATTACGGTTCCGAACAATACCGCGACGCTCGTTACCAGCGCGAATTCACGGCGAGTGGTAGACGGACCGTGCGTGACGTTGCTCGGATATGAAGAATCCCTCACGGCCTTGTCGTTATCGACAGGAACGCCGAAAAGCGATGACAACCTGCTCAGTACGTGTTTCCTGCGCACTGTAGGCAATCGCATTTCGGACAAGGTGACGGTGGAAACGGCGGACTTCGTCAAGATCAGCGTCCGCGTGTCGTATTCCGTGGAATTCTTGGCGGATCACAAAGATCGCTGGTTCAACCACGAAAACTACATTCAATTCATCGTCGAGCGCTTGCGTTCGATCATTCGTAGCCGTTGTCGTTCCGTGTCGCTGTCCGCGCTTTGGCCGCAATTGCCATCAGTTTTACGTGACACACTGCTCGGCGAACGCAAAGATGGCTCGCGACCAGGGCGACTCTTTACGGAAAACGGCACATTGCTCACGGAAGTCGAGGTACTCGGCGCGGAAATCGAAGATCGCGAAGTCGCGGCGCTCATGCAAAAAGTGCAAACGGAAAGCGTGACGTTAGCGATTGGCGATCGAAAAGCGCAAGAATCGTTGACGTCGGCAAAATTGCGCGCCGAAGTCGAAAGACAAACGCAAGAGCTTTTGGGTGAAGCGCGAGTTCGTGCTGCCAAACTCGATGAAATCAGCCGGAAGCTCGCCCATGAAGCCGCCGTGTCCGCGGCACGTGAAGAAGAAACGGTGCGTCGCGAAAGGCAAACACTCGCTGACGATCGCGAAGCCACATCCCTCAAAGCTCGCATCTCGCGCGACTCCGACGCAAAAATGGCGGAACTCGAAACCATCCGTCGCGATGCCGAAACGCGTGCCGAAGCCCAACGTGTGCTCAATCAAGTGCAATTGGAATTGACGACACGGCTCAAGGAACTCGAATTCAAACTCATCGAAACGCAATCGACCGCAACGGTGGCCGAACGTCAAGCCGTACAACGACAACTCGTCGAAGCCATGGTCGGCCTCGGGGACAAACTGCTCCTCACCGAAGTTGCGGGAAACATGAATCTCGTCAGCCTCTTCAAGGGCAAAGACGTCGGGACCATTCTTTCCGAAGTGCTCGGCGGAACGAAAGTCATGCATACGCTTCGCTCGGTCATCGACGAATCGAACGGTAAAACGCCCGACAACGCGAAGTGAGACAAACCGAAACCCATACAGGATCTGGACGCTCACTTCGCGCGTGTGGGACACGCGCTTCGTGAGACCAGTCACGATGGGGGGATCGCAGGCGGCTCTTTAAGTCTTTTGGGCAGAGCCCAAAAGACGAGCCGACTGCTCTGCCCCCCAAACCCCCCGAAAATCTCGTCTTCGCGCACCCGTCCTCATAAAAAGTCGGCAAACGCAGAGCTGTCCGGGATCG
>JANORL010000481.1:0-20728 GCA_031415295.1 Polyangiaceae bacterium
GGGCCTCAACCACCACCAGGGACGTTCGGGCAACCGGCACCAGCACCAGGCGGTTTTGGTCAACCAGCACCAGGCGGTTTTGGTCAACCAGCACCAGGCGGTTTTGGTCAACCAGCACCAGGCGGTTTTGGTCAACCAGCACCGGGCGGTTTTGGTCAACCAGCACCAGGCGGTTTTGGTCAACCGGCTCCGACTGGATTCGGATCACCGCCGGGGCAGTTTGGGCAGCAACCAAATTCGTTTGGGATGCAACCACCTGCTGCGCCCGCACCAAACGGCGACAATCCGGCCGGACCTATCGACGAAAACGAAGAACGCGCTCGCACGCTGATCAACCAGCCGAACTCGTTTGGATCCACCGGCCTCTTGCGTACGTCGCATGCAGCGTCAGGCGCCGCAGGAACTTTCCGCGTGTCGTTCATGAGCGACTTTTTCTTCACGAAAAACTTTCTCTGCGATCCCGCGCTTTCGACAGGTGCAGGGCAGCCGATCACGTGCTCGAAGGAGAACCTCGCGGACACCGTCAATCACGCCGGAGCGTTCTTTAGTGTGAGCGCAACGCCGTTCTCGTTCCTCGAAGCGTTCGCCACGATCCGCACCTACGCGAACTCCAACGACCAGGGCAAACCCAAGCTGCTTCAAGTCCTCGGCGACACGACGTTGGGCGTCAAAGCCTTCACGCCACGCGTTGGGAAGTATTTTTCTTTCGGTGCTGAAGCCCAGCTCAACTTGCTCATGGGTGCTGGAGCCGTTGGTCCACTTGGACCCAGCACAGGCGGTTTTTTCCGTGGCCTCATGACGATGGATTTCCGCAAGCCCGGAGGGGCTGGAGTGCCGTTGCGCATCAACGTCAACGGCAGCTATCGCGTCGACAACTCCGGACAGATCGTGAAGGAAGTCGAAGCTGAGCGAGCGAAAGAATTCCGTGATGGTCGCGCGACGCAACCGATCACGCGCATCGAACGTTATGGGCTCGGGATCAACCGTGTCGATTCGTTCCAACCGGCAGTCGGCGTGGAAGTTCCCGCGCGATACGTGCAGCCGTACGCGGAATACTCGATCGACATTCCAGTCAATCGCCAAGGCTACGAGTGTCACACGGGGCATGTCTCACGTGGTGACGTGTGCCTCGGATTGGCGGATTTCGGTGCGGCGAATCCGCAAACAGCAGGCGGTCCTGGTTATGCCGGTTTGCCGTCGCGCGTGAGTATCGGCATCCGCGTCACGCCCTTCAGCAACGCGTTCCGAGGTTTGTCTGGGCATGCCGGCGTAGACATCGGTTTGTCGGCGACCTCTGTCTTTATCGACGAGGTTGCGCCGCAAGCTCCGTGGACGGTCTACTTGGGCCTCGCCTACGCCTACGACGGCAAGGCAGCTCCCAAGGCTCCGCCGCCCGTGATACTTCCGGCTCCGCCGCCCGAAAAGGTCATGGTGCCCGCGCCGCAAACGTTTGTCCGGGGCACTGTGCACGAAACGAACAAGCCCGGCACGCTTGTGGCAGAAGCGATCGTCACCCTCGAAGGCAACGCGAATCCCCCGTACGCGACCGATGCCGCCGGCAAGTTCCTCACGCGGCACCTCGAACCGGGCACGTACACGTTCGCCATCAAAGCCGCGGGTTTCAAACCTGGTACGTGTCAAGCAACGATCCCGGCTCCTGGTTCACCAACGGCACCGGCTCTGGGAACCGGATTCGTGCCTCCTGGACAAACCCCCTTGGGACTGCCTGGCGCAACACCGCCAGCCGCGCCGGCCCCAGCACCAACGACCCCTGTAAATCCGTTCGGTGCCAATCCGTTCGCAGGCAACCCATTCGGCGGCAATCCGTTTGGACAACCCGCGGCGCCTGCGCCTGGACAACCTCTGCCCGGACAACCTCTGCCCGGACAACCTGCGCCGACGGGACTACCTGGAACATCGCCAGCGCTTCCGACAAACGCGAGCGGACCGCAAACCATCGACATCGACTGCGCCCTCGAAGCGTTGCCCAAGCTCGGCACGCTCGTGGCCAAAGTGAAGGATGCCGAGACCGGGGCAGGTATTCCTGGTGCCGTCGTCAAGACGACGGACGCGGCCGGCAAGGAACGCACGGCAACCGCTGATGGAACAGGCACGGTCACGTTCAGGGATCTCGCGCCAGGAGCGATGAAGATCCGGCCTGAAGCAGGCGGGTTCATGAACACTGTCGGTGAGACCGACATTCGCGCGAACGAAGAAGCGAAGATCACGCTGTCGATGAACAGGCGTCCCCCCACGCCCAGCGCATCGATCAAAGGCAAGGAAATCAAGACCTTGCGGCAGATTCACTTCGAGACGGACTCGGCCAAGATTCTTGGTGATTCCAACGGGCTACTCGAAGAAGTCGCCGACGTGTTGCAACGCAATACCAACATTCTGCGTTTGGAGATCCAAGGCCACACGGACAACACGGGCACGCGCGAACACAATCAAACGCTGAGTGATCAACGGGCGCAATCGGTGCGTACCTGGCTTATTGCCGCAGGTGTCGATAGCAACCGACTGACGGCCCGCGGCTACGGTCAAGACAAACCCATCAAGCCGAACATCAACGCCAAGAACAAAGAGTTGAACCGGCGCGTTGTGTTCCTCATTCTCGAAAAGAGCCGGTGATCCTGATTCGCCCGTTCTCTGCGCGTGCAGCGACGACGGTTTCGTTTCTCTCCGTCGCTGCACGACTTTTCTGCGTCGTCTTCCTCGTCAGCGCGTGTACCAACACTGCGCCACATGCTGATCCTCCTGTGAAATCGGCGACGCCTGGTTCGTCGAGTTCGTCTGGGCCAAGCGCTCCCGATCTGAAAACGATCGACGCTTCCGTTCCATTGGATGCAGCGATTCTGAACGCCGGCTCGGACATGCTCGATGCGTCGACGGATGGCGACATCGTCGATGGCGGACCATCGGATAGCGGTGCGGTGACCGCGACGCGACCGTTTGTCGCGAACAATAAGGTCCTGCCGCCCCTCGAAAGCGAAGATCTCACGCTACGCGCGAAGAAGTTATTCGATGCGATCGTTCAAGACGATCCGGCTGTCGGCGAAAGCTTTTGGTTCCCGAAAGAGCCGTTCATCCCACTGAAAGACGTCAAAGGTCCAGACAAGTACTGGAACAATTTGCACGCCACCTACGGACGCGACATCCACGCGCTACACCGCAAACGCAAGTCGTGGGAAGGTGCGACGTTCGTCAGCTTCAAGATGGGCTCGACACCAAAGTGGGTTCCACCGGGAGACGAAGCGAACAAGATTGGTTATTACCGATCGTTTCGAGGCAAGCTCACGTACCGAATCGACGACAAGAATGCGACGATCGAAGTGCACACCATCATCTCGTGGCAAGGCGATTGGTTCATCACGCATTTGAGCAAGTTCAAGAAGAAGTGATTGGCGAATCCTTGGCGTGCGTCATCACGGTCCTCGAAAGGCGCGCCAAGGATTTGTCGTGCTAAGCTCCGGGCTCTTTTTGAGTCCGACGGAGGTCACGCGGTGTTCGATATCAGGGTCGACCCCACACATGCGATCATCGAGTTCATCGTCGATGGTCCTGTGGATGAGGGGGACGCTGCCGAGCTGCTTCATAAGCTCGAAGCTGCATTGGTAGGTTTGTCGGGGCGAGATGTCCGGATCAAAGCCGACATTCGCGGACGCGATCACACGATCAACGTCATCGGACCGATGGTGCGTACATTGCATTCCTTCGCCAAAAAGGCGGGCGTGCAGCGTCTTGCAGAAATCGTCGAGAGTGATGTCGTTGCTGGCGAGCTGAATCGGGCAGCGAAAGAAATCGGCACGGACAAGATCCTCCGGCGCTTTTGGGAAGACGATTCTGCCCGTGAATGGCTCCTCTACGGCGACTTGTCACCCAGCTCGATTGGCGCTCGCTGGCGCTGAGTCGAACGCACGCGGACAAGGCATACTGGTTGGACAAACGGCACTTCGGTGCGTCCGTGCAACATGGCGCGCGAGTTTGACCTCGCGCCCCGTCGTGCTTGTAGAGGGTGTGAATCAGGCGTTGCGAGCGTTGGCGAAGCAGCCTGATTCACACCCTCTAGAACGCCGTTCAGTTTGCAAACTGGCAAATCTCGGGGGGTATGGGGGGGCGGAGCAGCCGGCTCGTCTTTTGGGCTTTGCCCAAAAGACTTAAAGAGCCGCCTGCGAGCCCCCCATCGCGACTGGCCTCGCGCAGCGCGTGTCCCACACGCGCGAAGCGAGCGTTCAAATCCAGGCTTGGAGTCAAACTGATCAGGCCTCTAAGAAGCTCGAGCGCGTAGGACGCCGGCGAGGCTGACGCCGCGAAAGGTGAGGCGACACGCCTGACCATCACCGACCACGGTAAAACCTGCGGGAGCCGCGGAAGGTGCAACCAACTCACGCGGTGTGTCGACCGTCCATCCGGCTTGCGCGAGTCGTTCGATCCAACGTCCCGTTTCCTCATGACGTTCGACCCGCAGTGCTCCTTCGTGTGAGATGATGTTCCGCACTTCTTGGGCGAAGAATTCGCTGAACACGAGCGACGCGTCGGCGCGTGAAAGCATCGAATACAAGCCTCGAGCGAGCGTGCCGTAATGCCTGTACGCATGAAGGAAGCGTAGCGACAGGTCGCCGGTGTCATGATTGCAGTCCGGTTCAACGAGCACGAGTTTGGAAAAACCCGTATCGCGGAGGATCTTGAGAACCTCGTCACGATTTGCCCGCGCACCATGGTCGGACAAACCGATGTGATGGAGCGTCAGACATGAATTGGCCAACATGATCCCGCGAGGTTCAGCCTGTTCGATGTCGTCGGGAAGCAAGTCGTCGGCGAGTTTCGGAATTCCGCAAAAGGTGACAGGAATGCCTACCTCTGCCGCCGTACGCATGACGTTTCCCTCGGCAAACTCGAGCGCTCCGCCAACCGCATCTGATGAGTCCGGTTCGACACCGATGACGTGCAACGACTTGAAGAGTCGTCGGGCGCTGGGGTTTTTTAAGAGCGCACGGATTTGTCCACCCCTACCGATACCAACATCGAGCAACGTGACTTCGCAAGGCTCAGGAATAGCATCGAGCAATGCACGGTTTGCCGCGGCATAGGCAAACGGAATCAGCGGTGTGCGCAACCGCAGAAGCTCGAATGCACGCATCTGCGCGCCAGGAGGCCGAGCATCCAGATAGAGGTTTCCGCCTGAGCCCGTGAGCTTGTAGACGCGAGCCCGAAGCGCTTCTGCAAACGTCCGAACGACGACAGCACCGTGGCCATCTTCTTCATCGGGCATGCTGCGAATGAGCGCCTCGGTTTCGATCGCGGCTTCGTCGCCTTGATCGTTGATGAGTGCGCGAAGCGCCCCCCACAACCTTCCCAATCGCTGACGCTCGGTTTCGCCAATATTGAGAAAGAAGTCCGCGAAGCCCGGCGTGTGCCGCAAGGCTTCGCCGCCGGACTTGATGTAGCGCTCGAGATCCTCCCAGGTAAAGACGAGCAACGCACCGTAACTACGGCGCTTGCGAAGGCTCATCGGACCTTGAGAGTGATAATTCGAGGCCATGTAACGGGTCTCCTGTCGATGTCCACCAACGCGAATACGTTCGGATTTCGCGTGTGGCGGATCCGTCCGGCGCCGGAGCGCCCCTAACACCCGCATTGTCCACTTCTATGCCGGGCAATGACAACTATCGTGACGACCAAATAACTGCGAGGGCACTGGGCGTCGATGACTGCGCTTTTCGTCGTGCCGCTTTCTGTTTATGATGACGGGAATAAAGCACGCATCGGTTGAGGAGGACTGAAGCATGGGCAAACACTTCGTTTTAATTCATGGCGCTTGGCATGGGGGCTGGGCCTGGGAAGGGGTGATCCGCAGCCTTACCGATGCTGGCCACACCGCCGAAGCACCCACATTGCCAGGCCAGAATCCAGGCGACGATCGCTCGAACATCACGTTCGACTCGTACGTCGCAAAAATAACCGAAGTGCTTTGGAAACAGCCAAATCCGGTGATTTTGGTGGGGCACTCGAGCGCCGGATTCTTACTGCAATCAGCCGCTCCGATGGTTCGTCGCAAGATCGAACGCCTCGTATTTTTGAACGCCTGGATCCTGCCCAGCAACACCGCTCAGTTCGACCTCGTTCCCCCGACGAGTGCTCGAGCACTGACAGCCACGGCCGAAGCATCTCCAGACAAGAGCGTTCCAGTCATGGACGATTTCGTCCGGAACATGTTGATGGCGGGTGAAGACAAAGATGCCCAAGACAAAGTCATCGGTCGTCTAACGCCGCAGCCGCTCACCCTCTTCACAACACCGGTCAACGTTGACGCTTTTAACCAACTCGATGTGCCGAAAACCGTCATTTACTGCCGCGATGACACGTCACTTCCCCCAGGAACCTTCTTGCGAATGGCCGAAGGACTCGGACAGTACGACACCATCGAGATCGACGGGGGTCACGAGGCCTTGGTGACGCATCCGGCTCGTGTTGCAGAAGCAATCATCCGAGCCGCAGTACGTTGAGGTTTCAAGGGACAAACACGATCCCGTTAAACGTTTTGAAGTTCAAGTGATTCAGGTCGGAGGTCACGCGATATGTTCCAGATAAAGGTAGATAAGCTTAACTCCATCATCGACTTTCACGTTGAAGGCCTCGTCCAGATGGACGAGGTGATCCAATACGTGAATCAGCTCAAAGCCGCCACGTTAGGGCTCAAGGGCAGCCCGATTAAAATCAAGGCAGACCTACGCCGCTTCAAGCCATCGTCTCCCGAAGTGGCGGACATGATCCGAAAGGTGCAAGAGTTTGGACTTAGCAACGGCGTGATCCGCGTTGCCGAGATGGTCGAGAGCGAAATCCTGGCGCTCCAAATGAATCGTGTCGCGAAGGAAAGTGGCACCCACAAGATCCTGCAGCGCTTCGCTGACGAAAACGAAGCTCGCGAGTGGCTCATCAACGGCGAAGTAGCTGGCAAAAGCCGACGTTTCTAGGCTGCCCTCAACGTCTCGTCAGGACTTTGGCGGAAGCAATTTGCCTCCTGCACTTGGCCCCTGAGTCACGGGCTTGTGCAACACGATGCGACGGCCTGCGGCTCGACCTTCCGCATGTGCCTCCGTTCGACTTGTTCCTGTGTACCTGACGTTCCGAATACGAGGATGTCGCGCGCGGTAAAACTTACCCAGATCTGCATCACGCACCCAGACGAGTCCTTGGCTTCGATTCGTCTCGTGCTGCGTAGAGAGTTTGTCGTCGAACCCGGCCATCACCCCGGCCAAAAACGTACGCCGATCGCGATCGCTGCGTGATCCCGTCGCCTTCTTGTGGGCCTTCCAAAGATCCTGCGCCGTACGGAGAAGAAACGCGTGCACATACGTGGCCATCTCGAGGTTCCCGTGTGCACCACAAACTTCCAAAACGTGACCACGTTTTCCATCGAGCGGTCGGAACGCAGGGACCCAAATCACTTCGACGAAAAAATGTTTCAACAGGATCGACGCCAAGCGTCGTTCCGCTTCGGTAACTCGACCCGTAGGCGTGCCGAGATGCCGAAAGCCGTACCCTCGGTTGTCGCGCTGCGTGACGTGATCGATGTTGTACTTGAGCATCAAGCGCTGCGCGGCATTCATCGCGGCTTGCGCTTCGTTCAAATTGGAACTTTCTGCGAGTGCCAAAAGTTTCGAGATGCGTTCGAGAACCCGCGCACTCTCGTCGTCGCTCTCCACGGCTGGAGCATCGGGTAACCCCACGGCTGCCGCGTCGATCCCGAGCCTCTGACAAACCCCTCGAAACGCAGGACCATGCGCGCTCTGGTCCACGACGCCTAATACTTCATTCACGTACTGATGCGCCATCTCGTGCTTGAGCACTTCGACCACGACGCCCCAAGAACGTTCGAGGACCAAGCGACGACTCACTTCGATCGATCGCGTCTCGCGGTGCCATCGACCCAAGTATCGGTCGGCATCGCCAAGCTCGATCGTCGCCCCCTTCAACCCGCGCTGAAAAAACGTCGCGTTGACGTCGTTATAAACCGAACGCAACTCCCGCAAGAGTGCCGTTTCGAGTTCGATTGTGAGGTGTTCGCGTGGAGTCGGTTCCTGAGATTTCGATGTCGCGTCCATCATACTTTCCGGGCTGATTGTCGGACGAAAGCCTTCGCGGGCCTGGCCAAAGCACGGTGACGGAAACGACGCGTGCTCGTGGTTCTCCGACGTGGCATCACGCGTATGTCACGGATTCGTCGTCTGTCGGCAACATACGTTAGGATTCTCGTCACTTCGTGTCTGCGACAAACTACCCCCTCGAGAACCCCGCCACTGGCGGTAAAACGGCTGCTCCCGCGCTTTCCCGGCTGAGGACGCAACGCTTGCGAATATTTTCTCGCTTGCGGAAGAGTTTTTCTTGGGCCGTTCTGCTCGCTCCAACGCTGCTCGTGCTGATCGTGGACATGTCGATCCGCGGGACTCGCCTGCTCGACTTGCGCGGGAAATACATCGGCAGCTACCTCGGTGCGCTCGTCGAAAGCTCGATGCTGTGGGGGCTGCTCTTGTTTGCGGCGTCGGCGCGTCGAGGCGTGTCGCGATGGATCGCCGCGGTGCTTTTCGTGACGCTCGCGACGGTCACGATCGGTTGTCAGATCTACTTTCAGCGCGTTTATTCGACGTACGTGAATCTCGACGCGTTGCTCTTTGCGACGACGTTTTCCGAGAGCATGTTCGGCCATCTGCGTGCGGACGGTTTGAACTTCATTACCGCGGTCGGCCCGCCGCTTCTTTGTGCCATCGCGCTCGTGTGGATCGGCCGCATCGTTATTCGTCCGCGACAAACCACTCGAACACGCATCGCGCATTTTCTGACACCGTTCGCGATCCTTGCTGGCCTGACGATCCCTTGCTCGTATCGCACCGTGCAGGCGTCGACGCCGGACGTGATCTACCTTCATGCGATGGGCGGAGTGGTCAAACAAATCACAGGCATCACGCCGCCTGCACACGTTCGTCCTGGCCTACGTACACCGCCTGCACTGCCGAAAGTCACGGCTCAGCCGAGAGGCACACGGATCGATCGACCGAACGTGCTTTTCATCATCACGGAGAGTGTTCGCGCGGATGCGCATTGCACGGTTCCCACGGAAAAATGTGCGATTTCACCGGCCGTAAACGCGGCCACGCCGAATCGCATGCCCCTGCTTCAGATGCGATCGAACGATTCGACCACAGCCATCTCGCTCGCAGTGCTCTGGTCAGGATTGCCTCCGACTGCATCGCGTCACGATCTTCACGCTGCGCCACTGCTATTCGATTACGCACACACGGCTGGTTACGACACGGCGTACTGGTCAAGCCATCACATGATGTTCGCGAACTCGCGGCTCTATGTGCAGGACTTGCCAACATCGCACCAGACGGGTGCCACGGACCTCGATCCACTCGCGGACATGGATCTCGGCGCTCGCGATGATCTGCTGACCGAACGAATACGGCAGGATTTTCCAGCAATGCGCGAGCCATTTTTTGCCGTGGCTCATTACGGCAACACGCACATTCCCTATCGCGTCGACAAGGCGAATGCGCCCTTTCAGCCGGCAAACGACAGCAAGTCGCCGGAAAACAACGAGGCGTACCGCAACTACTTTCTGAACTCGGTTTACTTGCAGGACAAAACAATTGGAGAAATGATTCGGTTCGTCCGGGCGCAACCCTTTGGTGCACGAACGATCATCGTCTTCACGTCGGACCATGGAGAAGCGTTCCGCGAGCATGGGCAACTTGGCCACACGAGTTCGATCCTCGAGGAAGAAATTCACGTTCCTGGATGGATCGACGCTCCCGAAGGAACGCTTACGGACAACGAGCGCAAGGCGATCGAATCGTTACGCACGTCGTTGGTTTTCCACGTTGATCTCACGCCAACGATCCTCGACATGCTGGGTCTCGCGAAGGAGCCGATGTTTGGAAAATATTACGCTCCAATGGTCGGGCGCAGTTTGTTGCGCCCTGTGGAACGTGCCGAGCCGCTTGCCTTGACAAACTGCGCCGGCGTATGGGGCTGCGCTTTTCGCAACTGGGGCATGATGGCCGGCACCAAGAAGCTCGAAGCGCGCGAATGGGACATGGCGTGGCACTGCTACGACGTGCTCGAAGATCCGCATGAGGCGCACGATCTTGGGCCAGGCGCGTGTGGCGATCTCGCCTCGCGTGCCGAAGCGTTGCACGGTGGACTTCCAGGTTTGGTTCGATGAACGAACGTGACGTAGAAGCGACGAAAAAAAACTCTGAGGTGTTGGTCGTCAAGTCCGGGGCGTGGCGCACGGCGTTGCGGCGAAGGCGAAAGCTGCTCGGGTTTGTCGTGCTGCTCGGTCCCGTTTTGTGGATGCTCGCGACCGACTGGCTGCGTCGAGGCGATCACATCTTGCGCCTCGATCGCGCGCACAAGATTGGCTACGCGGCCGGCGTGGTCGAGAGTCTCCTCTTTTGGATGATTCTGCTCTACGTCGCGTCACGTCGACGTGGACTGCTGCGTGACGTGGTTGGCGTGATGTTCGTCGTGTTGTTCACGCTCGCGCAAGGCGTCGAAGGAGCTTTTCACCGCACGTGGAACACGTACCTATCGCACGATGCACAGATTCATTCGAAGTCGGTGTTGCGTGCACTCGTCGGCACATTGCCATTGGATCGCGCATACATCCTGGCTGAGATCGCGCTCGCGTTTGTCGTATCGATCGCGTTGCTCGTTGCGGCACGAAAATTCGTACGACCTCGAAGCATTCCTCGAGTGCTTGCGCCATGGCTTGTCATTCCAGCTTTGATCGCCGTCGTGACAGTTCCGGTGAGTTATCGAGTTTTGCAATCGACGCCGCCGGACATGATTTATTTTCACGGCCTCACGGCGACAATCAAAGAGCATTTGGACATCACGCATGATTCGCCGGATCTTCGCGTAATGCGCCGCGATCCCGAACCGGTTCCTGCCCTGACGAGCAAACCAGGTCGCAAGCGCAACGTTTTGCTCATCATTCAAGAGAGCCTGCGATCCGACGTTACGTGCATCGCGTACGACCCTGATTGCAAAGAGTCCACGCCATTTTCCAATAAAGCCGCGCCCAATCGATTGCCCTTGATGCAGATGCATGCCCACGATTCGACGACGGCGGTTTCGTTATCGAACATCTTGTCGGGATTATTGCCGACAGAGCCACGCGAGCTTTTGCATTCGGTTCCGCTCATGTGGGATTACGCAGCGGCGGCAGGCTTTGATACTGCGTATTGGACGAGTCAAAATTTGATGTTCGGCAATGCGCGTCTCTACATTCAGGACATTCCGGTGCGGCATTTCGCGATTGGCTCGCACCTCGATTCAATGGCGGATCTCGACGCCGGCGCCTTTGACCGACTCGCTACGGATCGCGCCATTCGTGACTGGGACAAACTGAAAGAACCATTTTTTGCGGTCGTGCATTACTCGAATGTGCATTTTCCGTACGTATACGACGCGGAGCATGCGCCATTTCAACCAGCATCGTTTAACGTGAATCCCGATAACAACACGGAATTTTTCAATTATTACAAAAACGTCGTGTACTTATCCGATATGGCCGTGGGTCGGCTCGTGACGCACGTACGCGGGACCGATTCAGGCGATCGCACAGTCATCGTGTACACGTCCGACCACGGCGAAGGGTTTCGCGATCATTGGCAAATTGGGCACACCAGTTCGCTCTACGAAGAAGAGATTCGCGTACCGACGTGGATCGATGCGCCTGCGGGAACGCTCAGTCCAGAAGAAGAAGCGAGCATTCGCAGCGCGGAAAACGAATACGTGTATCACCTCGATCTTGGTCCCACGATACTCGACCTCATGGGCGTTTGGGACGAGCCGGCGATGTTTCCCTTCCGTCAACGAATGATCGGGCATCCGCTTACCCGACCCGAACGAACACTTCAAGCCGTTCCATTATCGAACTGCACAGGCGTCTGGGAGTGCGAATTTCGTAACTGGGGTATGATGCAAGGCCCGCTCAAGATCCAAGCGCGCGAGTGGGACGGGGAATTTCATTGTTTCGATTTACGTTCGGATCCTGAAGAGACGAACAACTTGGGCGAGCAAGCCTGTGGGGCATTGCCGCAACTGGCGCGTTCGGTTTTTCACGTGATGCCCAACGTCAAGCCGCCTAAGCGCCCGAAGATCAATTGGGGGTTTATGCATGAATGACAAACTCGAATTACCCGCACTCGCCACCGCCCATTCGCATGCGTTTCAACGGGCAATGCGAGGTGACGCGCAACGAGCATCGGGCGCGACGACGGACGACTTTTGGTCGTGGCGCACCGCAATGTACACACTTGCCGACTCCCTCGACCCACAATCTATTTTTGACATATCACGCGTTGCTTATCGTGAACTGTACCGCGCTGGCGTCCGCACGGTGGGCGAGTTTCACTATGTGCATCATCAAGCGGGCGGAGTGCCATACGACGATCGCACCGTGATGGCCGATCAAGTCATCCGGGCGGCTCGCGCAGAAAATCTGCGTATTGGACTCTTTCGCGTGGTGTATGCCCGGGCAGGTGCGGGGCGCGAACCTGAAGCGGCACAACGAAGGTTTTGCGATCCAAACCTCGAGCAATCGCTTGCAGACGTCGAGACGCTCGAGCGTCGGTGGGCCGCGGACGCAGACGTGCGTATTGGCGTTGCCGCGCATAGCGTACGCGCCGTGCCTCCCGCGTATTGGCGTCTCATCGCGGAGTTCGTCCAGGCAAAAGGCATGGTGTTTCATGCGCACGTGGCCGAGCAGCCGGCGGAAATAACAGCATGTCTGGCGGAAACGGGTCGACGTCCCGTCGAACTGTTGGCGGAGCATGGAGCGCTGGGACCAAAATTCGTCGCCGTACATGCAACGTTTCTCGAACAACACGAGGCTTCGCTGCTGGGACAAGCGAACGCGATGGTCTGTTTGTGTCCGACGACCGAGCGTGACTTGGGCGATGGTCTCCCGAATGTGACGGCATTACGGTCTGCAGGAGTGCGCCTTTGTGCAGGTGTCGACAGTCACGTGATGACCGATCCGCTCGAAGATTTACGCTCGATCGACGTTGGCGAAAGATTACGTACCGGCAAGCGTTTGGCAGTTCGTTCGGACGAACGTACGCCGGCGCAAGAACTACTGCACATGGGTACCGTCGTCGGTGCGGAAGCGTGTGGTTTTTCCAATCCGGGCGGGTTTGTCGAGGTTGATCTCGAGGCACCCGAACTTCAGCTTGTCCGCAAGGAACATTTGCTGGACGCGATCATTTACAGCGGAAGTACCAGAATATTCCGTCAGAGCTAATTTGAAGCATTGCATCAATGAAATAGTGGCGCAGGCGTGATTACAATCAAAGAATTTTGCTTGATGCGACACCATGATGGCGAATACTCTGCACTCGTCACTTTTCCGTAACGAAAAGAATAGAGGAGAGCCGCATGCGCAAGCTTCAACATTGGGTCGTTCTTGGTGGTCTTTTCGCCGCAGCTTCGGCGATGGGCCTTGGTTGTAGCGTCGATTCGACGGAGGTTGGCGAAGGTGTGGACGTGGGAAGCGATACCGCTGCGGCGGCACCCGTCGTGCGCACCTGCGGTACGCGTGAATTCACCGACGACGAAGTGGCGAAGCTCGAAGCCGAATTCGAGGCGATTGCTCCGTGGAAGGACAATTTTAATGCGGTCGGTGACACCACGATCAACGTGTACTGGCACGTCATCAACAGCGGCACGAGCGCGTCGCAGGGCAACATCAGCGACAATATGATCGCCAATCAAATGTCCGTGCTCAATGCCGCTTATGCCGGTACGCGTTTCAAGTTCCAGCTCGTCGGCACCGATCGTACGACGAATTCGACTTGGTACAATGGCTGTTACGGCACGAGTGAAACCACGATGAAATCGGCGACACGCCAAGGTTCGGCGGACGATCTCAACGTCTGGTCGTGCAATCCGAGCAATGGAATTCTCGGTTATGCAACGTTCCCGTCGAGTTACACGTCGGCGCCTTCAAAGGACGGCGTCGTGCTCTTGCATTCGTCGCTTCCCGGTGGATCGGCTACTCCGTACAACGAGGGCGATACCGGTACGCACGAGGTTGGGCATTGGCTCGGCCTTTATCACACGTTCCAAGGCGGCTGCTCCAAGACGGGCGACAGCGTGAGCGACACGCCGACGGAGAAGTCGGCTGCGTATGGCTGCCCCACGGGTCGCAATTCGTGTACGCAATCGACGTACCCGGGCAACGACCCGATCGCCAACTTCATGGACTACACGGACGACTATTGCATGTTTGAGTTCTCCCCGGGCCAAGGCAGCCGCATGTCTGCGCAATGGAACTCCTACCGCGCCGGTAAGTGATATTCCCCTCGGAAGCCGGGACCTGAACCGGCTTCCTCCCTCCCCGCCTGCATTGACGTAATCCTACAACGCCCGCGATAACGATAATTCGTCGTCGAAATCGTGACGTCGCGTAAACTCGTTTGCCATTTCGCATCCGTGCGATTTTCGTTGTGTGTGTTGTTGCCACTTTCGGCGGCGAGTTCGTCGCGCGAGGCTTGGCTGACATCGACGGTCTTGAACCATGACTCGTACACACACGCTGAAAACATTCATCCCGGGTCGGCCAATCAATGTCCGAGCACGGTGAATTCGCGCTTACCTCGACAATCCCCGCGCGTTCATAGTGGGTGCGTTCAAGTTTGCGAAAGGGGACCGTGATGAAACGAACGTTGGTCGTGAAGTCGATTGCTTTCATGATCGTAATGGGATTGGGCGTTCCGGGATGTTTGTGGTTTGCCAGTGACGAAGACGAAGGCCGTTTCTGTGCGTCGCCCATTGAAGGGGGCGATCATTGCGTATCGGCGAGTTCCGGGCCTTCGGTAGCGTGGGAAAAGGCAAAAGCCGCGGGTACCGAACCGATTCAAATGTGGGCCGAGTGGCCGGATGATGTCGGCGTCTCGCAATTGGTGGTCAATCCACAATTGATGAATCCGTGGCTCGATAATGTCCAAACGGTGCTCGATTACCTGCGCATGACGAAAGGGAATGCCGAGTCGTACCATGCAAGTTTGTCGGGAAAGCTCAGACAACAAATTCACGACGTGCGTTCCTTTCAAGAGAATCACCTTGATGCAAGCGCGGTGAACCCCAAAGTCCGCGTCAAACAGCGACTGCTCGACAAGGCGGCAAAGGAAACGGACCCATTAAAGGCCGAGGTAACCGCTGACAAACAATCGATGGGCGAGGTACTGGCGATTGTCGAACAAACGAAGGTGGACGCTGTGTGAATACCGTTGCAACGATTGCAACGTTGGTGAAAACAACGATAAGGAGGTTACGATGATGAATTTGCATACTTTGATGACCGTGGGCGTTTTGGGACTCTCGTCGACCGGCTTCGGTGGCGCGGGACCAATTCCGATCGGCACAGGGGTAGGCTCACCGATCTATGGCGAATTCAACTCGCCGATGGTCTGGTCGCAGCCGGCTGAACCCCAAGCGCCTGCAACGACGACCAATATCCCGATCTTCAAGCCATCTGATTTCCCGTTCGTCATCATCGTGCCAGATGACGGCAAGGACCCGAGCGGCGGCTGGCAAGCAGCCAAAGTCAATCTTGAGTTTTTCCTGGTCAGACTCATCCCTCCTGGCGTAATCAGTTGGAAGTGCCCAATCACCATCCAAATACCGATTCGGCATTCGACCAGGGGGTACATTTCGCCTAGCAGTGCAGCCAGCATGAGCACCCTCGTCACCAACGCCGTCACCGTGGGCATGGACTTCCAACTCCCGCAGGGAATTTTTTGCCGTAGCTTCGTGACTGGTGTACAGACGGCTTTTCCGATCGTGTACCCAAACTTGGGCGCAAGGGTGACTCTCTGATGAATACAACGCGCTCCGAGCTACTCGGTCTCGTGTACCACGTCTATCCGCGGGGAATGCTACAAATCCCGCGCATGCACGTATCTCCCGGTGAGCCCGTCTACGATGACACCGAAGAGCACTGCCGCCTCATGGTTACGGCAGCCCGTGGACGACGCGAGTACCGAGCGTGGGACGCGATGCTCGATCGCCTGCGAGTTCGATTCACACTTCAAAACGAATCGCTCCACCTCATTTCAGGGGAAATCGACCCGGCGTACTCGGGTCGCGTTTGGCTTGTCATGGGCAAAACGTCGCTCAGCTTCCACGTGTCTCTGCTCGGTCCTTATTACGGGATCCAACTTCCGGGCATTCCCGAAGAGGAGCCGGTGGCGCGCGAGATCGCTCGAGAGATCGAAGCCACGTACCCCGGCTATCAGACGATCCCGCCCGAAATTGGCAATGAAGTCGTGCCGGACGTGGACGCCGGGTTGGCATTCGGAACGGCGACGATCTACACGTGCCTCTTTTCGTCAGTCTGGACGCAGGTGTATCGAGACCTCGTCATGAACGGGTGAGCGTGTTCCATTCGAGTACGCTCATTCGCCCCAAAAGCTCCAAGTCAACACGTTTCGTCCACCTGCCTTGACGATATTCTTCATTCACCCAGCCAAACCATTGCGGTGATGGCACTTGTCCTGCGGTAGTAGGGCAGCGAATGGTTTGAAGTCGCGACGAAACATCTCGGTCCGCACCGTAGCGTCGGGTTAAAACCTTGACCATTCGTCTCATTTCCGAACTCCCGCGTCGGGTTAAAACCCGCCGCTCTACATAACGAAGTCCGCGCGAAGCGCACGGACTGGCGATCGTGGGACAAACCTGACAACGCCATTCACGACGTGAACCAAAGCGCGCGTCGCGAATCGGCGTTTTCAGCTCTGAACCACCATTACGAGTCATCTCGCTCCGCGAGATGACTTCGCCTTGTAGAGGGGTGGATTTTAATCCACCCCGGCGTTGCGGACAGTGATGTGACGAATAGTCAGTTCTTGACGGATGAAACGCGACAGAATGGCTTCAACCCCGACGATCCGTCGAATTATGGCCTCGGACCGAATGACGTCCCGTGGGTCGATGTGCCGGACATTTCCAATGTGCCGGGTGCATTCGATGCAGGCAACGATCCATATGCGGCGTACGCGGACGGCGTGATTGCATCGCTGCAAGAAAACGTTTCGGGTACCAAAGTGATTGGCCGGGCAAACTTCGTAGCCGAAGTCCGCGCGTGGCGGTCGAACCAGAAAGCATTGGAAGCAGCGATCCTCGCGCGGTGCGACTTCCCAAGTGACCATTGCGACGGAGGCCCTGGTTGCTTGCTGAGCGTCGATGATCATGACTGTGAGGTGATGCCGGATTGGGCGCAAATCGCCTTGTCTCATCAAGGCGACTTGTCCGTCCCCGTGAGGGCAGCGATCCTCGGGCTTTTTGGGCAAGAGAACGTAGAGAAGGTTTTTCTGGGCATATGCGCGCCCGACGCGCACTCGCGCGTGAAAATGGGCGGCTACAACGTGGTCGACAAAGGCTACGACAGGTTGTTATGGAGCAACTGCGCTTGGCGCGCTCCTCTCGAGGTGGCGGCGACCTATCACGGCGATCACCTCGTCGCGCGGGACGTGGCCATTTCCTGGCTCTACCTGCACGATGGCGATCGCATCAATTCCGTCGTGGACTTGTCGCTTGATGCGCTCATGGCCCGTGTCGAAGCAGTACCCCCCGGAGCCACGGTGGGTGTCTCGTCCCGAGCATGTCATGTCATCAGTCATGCCGTCGACGAATCGAAGCACGCTCCTGACTCTAAACAGCGAACACCGCTGAACACGCTTCGTGGCCCCCGTGCGTTAGCCCGCGAGGATGACATTCTCACCCGAGAACAAGTCCTGGCCACCTTGCAAACCCCCAGCGAAACACTGATCCAAGCGCTCGAAGCCGCTGCTGCCCCGGATGCAGAATGGCTCGAGGCGGAAAAGCTCGCCGCCAAAAAAGAGGGCGAACCCACATGGTGGTTGCAAGTCGATGAGCTCGATCAACGCAACTTCCTCGAAGAACACGCCCCCTACCACGTCCGCCGTCTCCCCAATGGCGGCGTGATGCTCGCGACCCACCCGTGCCGATACATGTGGCCCCTCTGGGCCCGCGCCTTGGACTTGCTCGGCATTCGGTCGCAAACGGCGTAGCGGTAACGCCGCTCTGCCCCCAACACGAATGCTGGCGTAATGCCGCTGCGCTCGTTCCCCGTGCCCAAAGACATAGGGCCCAAGCGCGCAGGGATCACGAAAAATAATTTGGATGGCTTGTTGATTTCTTCACGCAGGTGCGTCTGGTCACGTTTGGACCTGATGACGCGTGACGCGTGGCTTACGGACCATTACCAGCCGGAGGCTCTTCATCCGTTTGTTTTCCGCGACGTGTCGCGAATATCGCTGCGAGCGGCGCAATCACCGTCCGCAATGCCGGATTGTTTTTGGCAACCACCTTGGCCACGCCGTACGCAGTCAGCGATGGCACGTACGCTTCGGCAAGCCAAACCAATTTGATGTCCGCTACTCGTTGCGAGAATTCCGTGAGTTTTTCCGAAAGTGGCGCAAGTAATGTCGCATTGGCCAAATCTTCCGCTACCGCTTCT
Organism: Polyangiaceae bacterium; assembly: GCA_031415295.1. Lineage (GTDB taxonomy): Bacteria > Myxococcota_A > Polyangia > Polyangiales > Polyangiaceae > Polyangium. The sequence continues at coordinate 18,551 of JANORL010000481.1, forward strand.
GCATCGTAATCGGCAGCATCCGCTATTTTGGGGTGATCCGCTATCGCTCGCCCCAGCGCCGCGGATGCCTCGGGAAATCCATCGGGCGGTCGCGGCATTGACGCTCGCTCCTCCTTACCGATGATCAAGACCACCACGGCATCGATCGCCGCTATGGCTTCGTCAATCTTCTTGGTTGCTTTCGTGACCGCTACCTCAAGGTCCGAGGTCTTGATTCGCGTGGATTGCATAGAAGGTCTCCTTTCGAACTGACGTCGAATCGTGCAACAGTTCGCGTGTTTTTGGCAAGAGCATTTGTAACAAAATGTCCGTTCGAAACTGCGCTGGCGATGGGAAGCCTCGCTCGCGGGACGAGGGACATCGAAGAAGGGATGTCGCACATCGGCGAGGTCGACGTTGGACCTCGATAAACGTAGGCTCCACATCGAAAAAAAGGGGTTGGACCTCGAAAAAGGGGGGTTGGGGTGCGGTTTTTGTGGGTGTGACTACGGGAAACATGGGTTCTAGGTCACACTACATCTCTTTATCATTCCGGGGTTTCTTTCGGTCCTTCGTTGTAGGAACGAGGTCGATATTTGGGGTCCACGCCGCCGTGTTTTTCACCATTATCGAGGATATCCACACCCAAATACGCGATCCACGAGCCGGGATGTTCCACGGCGAGGGCACGAATGTCGTCGGCGTGATCCATCAATTTCTTTTCGTCGTACAAGCATTGCAGAGCAAGCGCAATCAGGCCCGGTTCATTCGGTCCCATATCAAAACCCTTGGCATACAGCGGCCAGGCTTCATCGGCTCGATGCATACGGCACAGAGTATCGCCGGTGTAGACATGCGCCATAGGCCATTCCGGCGCCAATTCGAGGGCAATGCGACTTTCATGAAGGCGCGTATCCATATCGGAGCGTGCACCTTTCATGACGGAGAAGTTCAAATGAGCTTTGGCTGAATTAGGGACAGCGTCTTTCGTTGCTTCCCAAAACGTCAAATCGGACCGATAGTCTCGAGCGTGCATGTACGCCTTGACGCATTGAAACGAGAAAAACGCGCCGAGAAGCGCGGGAACGACGGCTGCGTATTTCGCCTTGTCGCGGAGTTTTTCATGAAGCGCGACAAAAACTAACGCGAGCACCATGGATGTCCCAATGACGGGGAAATACCAAAACCTCTCGGCACGTACTGTCGGCAACACGACGGGAATATTGGAATGAGGGAAATAACTCACGACGAGCCATAGAAGGCCCAAAGCAACCAACGTCAAACCGGCGCGACCCAAGGGTCTTGGCCCGTACGAACCGGCATCGGGATCGACGACTGGGCGTCCAGATTCGGCAAAGATACCAAAAGAGAATGCCCACAATGGTACCGAAAGGATGGCCCAAGAAAAACCACGAATGGTCCAGAAAATTCCACGAGGACGCAAAACAAAAACTTCGATTGAAATCAGAAGCGGGGCCAGCGCGAAAAGAAGCGATGCAAAGACGGCCCAACGAGTTCTGACGCTTCCCGCTGGTTTCCACCCCACAAACGCAGCGGCCGCTCGTGCCGTGACTTCACGTCTCCATGACGAGATCCAGGCCCAGATCCCGACGAATATGGGCATTATCATAAAAAATGCGCCGAGTACGCTCTCGAAAAAGATGGGATGGTCTGGCGCCGGTTCTTGCGGAAATGAATAATCGCCGCTCAACGTTTTGGGAAAAACGACCTGACTGAGTCCACGTAGATAGACGCGTAATGCCCCTGCGACTCGAATGCGCGGAGCAGCTTCCGCGAGGGGGTTGTTGAGTGGATCTTGCGGCAATGGGGCTTGGTGAAACCACAAAAGGAATGCTCGCGCGCCGCGGGTGAGCATCGAAGCGTTATCTGGGAGCGGCGTGAGCAATTCTTCCGGAGTTGGCGATAAAAACCAACGGCGGCGCAATTCGACGTACAAGACAAACGCGGCCAGGGAAGCGAGTGTCGCAGCACACGTACGAAGCCACCGTTGCGGCCGATTCGGGTGCAAAAGGGGCGCGGTGACGAGGGCCGCAAACGGGACGAGCGGCACGCAGACGATGGCACTTTCTTTACTGAATAGGCCAAACAAGAGCGCGGAAAATACGCCCACCGGCATGGCCCAACCGGGCATGGCCAGCGCATACAGAGCCAAGATTGCGCCCATTCCACCGAATACAT
>JANORL010000482.1:0-1678 GCA_031415295.1 Polyangiaceae bacterium
GCGAATGCGTTCCTCGATGCTCTCAGTCGCGAACGCGCCCGTCTTGGGATGCCAGCGATGAGCATTCAATGGGGACCATTCGCCGATGTTGGTATGGCCGCAGGGCAAAACAACCGAGAAAATCGGCTCGCGCATCGTGGAGCGGGTGCTTTTACGGCGGCCGACGGGCTTCAAATCTTGCAACGACTTTTGGCCCATCCGCGCTTGGAGATCGGTGTCGTCCGTTTCGATACCCGTCAATGGATCGAGTTTTACCCTGCGGTAACGGGCATACCATTCTTTTCCGAGATGATGACGTCCGATGTGGCCCCGGAAAAAGCAACGCGCCGGACGAGAGAAGTTCTGCAAAACCTCCAAACAGCTCCCCCCGAAGAACGTTCGTGGCTGCTCGAGCGACATGTCGCCGAACAAGTCGGGCTGGTATTGCAACTCGACCCGACGCGTATCGATCGCCTGACGCCGCTTCAAAGCCTAGGCCTGGATTCGCTCATGGGTTTGGAATTGCGAAACAGACTTGAAGCGTTGCTGGGGGTAAAATTGTCCGCGACAACGACATATACCTATCCAACGGTGGATGCTGTTGCGCGACACTTGCTCGATCAGTTGGATTTGCACCCAATGTCGAGCACTTCGACATCGTCGACCGCAGCCGAAACGACGACCCACGCCGATCCCTTGGCCAGTCTCTCGGATGACGAACTCATTCGAGCGGGTCAGGAAATTCTGGCCTGAGAGCAATGCCCGCTTCGTTCGAATCGACGGATGAACGTCGGGTTAAAAAGAACCGTTTCATGACCAACAGCGAAAAAAGGATCCCATGACGACCGAATCGAGTGATTTCAAAGAGTTGTTCCGTCGTGCACTGACGAAAGTCAACGAGCTGAAAGCTCAGCTTGCCGCGCGAGATGATGCCCAGAATGAGCCTATCGCTGTGGTTGGAATGGCTTGTCGACTGCCGGGTGGAGGCAATACGCCGGAATCGTTCTGGCAGGCATTACTCGCCGGCGCCGACACCGTTCAGCGCTTGCCGCTCGATCGTTGGGTTGCACGAGCGTTGGAAAGCGACCATCCCGAAGCGAAGTGGGCCAGCCTGTTGCCGACAGAAACGATTGAATGCTTCGATGCGGATTTTTTTGGCATTTCGCCGCGCGAAGCAAAACATCTCGATCCTCAACAGCGACTTCTTTTGGAAGTCGCCTGGGAGGCGCTCGAAAACGCTGGGCAAGCGGCGGATGCCGTCGTCGGTTCGCGCACGGGTGTCTTCATCGGCATGTGGCGCAGCGATTATCTCGATCTCATGAATCAATGCGTTGGCGTCGATAGAGCATACGCTGGCACGGGCACTTTGCAAAGCACGGCGGCGGGACGTATTTCCTACACGCTCGGCTTCCACGGTCCGTGCATCACACTCGACACGGCCTGTTCGTCATCCCTGGTCACGGTGCATTTGGCTTGCCAAAGTCTGCGTCTCGGCGAAAGTGATATGGCGCTCGCCGGGGGCACCAACGTCATTTTGAATCCCGAGATCATGGTTAGCGCAGCTAGCACGCTGGCCATTTCGCCCGATGGCCATTGCAAATCCTTCGATGCGCAAGCCAATGGGTACGTGCGTGGCGAAGGCAGCGGGCTCTTGGTTCTCAAACGATTGTCCGACGCTCAGCGCGACGGCGATCCGATC
>JANORL010000483.1:0-4200 GCA_031415295.1 Polyangiaceae bacterium
ATGTGCGTATTTTTGAGCAAGCGCACACGCTATTTTCTAGACACACGTGTTCTGTCCCAGGTACAGTTCCTACGTCGTAGGAGGAGGACATTCCATATGGGAATCGACTTGCACGCTATCTTGCCCGAGGCACGCGCGGCATATATAAAGATTGGCGAACGATTTGGTTCAGAGGACACACTGGACCAAGCGAATCAAACGTTGAATGCGTACACGCTTTATGGTGTGAAGCTGAGCGATTACGGTTTTACGTTAGCCGATGCCCAAGAATTGGAAGGTGCGCGCGACGCGTTGAGCGTGGCGGGTGTGGGGCGGGAAATAAAACGCACGACAAAGAAATTCGATACGGTGGCGCTTGCAGCGGCGATGCAATCTGGCCAGAACACTCGATTGCGGGCGCGGTCGATACTCAATGCGTCGAAACGCAGCCTTTTGGCATTGGGCAATATCGAAGCGGTGCAAAAAATAGAAGCGCTTTTGGATCGCGAATCCGCGGTGGCTGAAGATGCCGAAGGGCTGGCACAGCAGCTCGATGCATTGCAAGGCGAATTGAAGGATTCGGCGATTGCCGATGCGGCCAAGAATCGTGGTGGCTCGAAAGTGGTTACGGATTTGGGGACCATAGCGTTGGCATTGCGAGATGCGGCGCAAGCGAAAGCGCAGCCGCGTGGAACGCCGGTGGAAACGGAAACGCTCGATTTGCTTGACGGGATCATTGTGAGTTTGGCGCGTTCGGCGCGAGAAGCTGCGGACGCAGCGGCACGGGCTTTGTCGGAGCCGGCAATGGTGACGGCATTCGAGCTATCGGCATTATACAAGCGTGGGGCGAAGAAAAAGGGCGACGAGGCAGCGCCGGTGGTTGAATCAGGCGAATCTGCGGGGGAATGAGCGTCGATCCTGAATTGGACGGCAACGCAATCGGATTGGTCGGACAAAAGTATTTTTACGAGGCTCTGGACAAGGTCCGCAGCTACGTGTAGACGGAACACTGGAAATTCCCAATGGCTACCAAAAGACCCGCGCCACCCGTTACCGCACCAAACCCAATCCACAAACCCAATCCTAATGCTGGCGTCACGGTTGGCGGTGGTCCCAAGCCACCGCCACCGCCACCTCCAGCACCCTCGAAAAGAAGTTTGGCGAGGTAGAGTGTCAATGGCTTCAAGCAATTCCCCCAAACCTGCCCCTACCACGCCGTCGAGCCAAAGAAATGATGGTGTGACTGTGGGGGGAAGCCCAATCAAACCTCCGCCGAGTCCGACCGTCAAGCCGCCCGAGCCGCAGGGACAACCTTCGCCCCCCAAAGGTCGGTGATGGTGGCAATGGTTAACGGCACACCATCTGGTGCGGTCGTAGACATCACGTTTGAGCGTCGAGCCTTTGTTCAGAAAAGCGGGGAGGTGGATGAGTTTGTCACGTTAACGATCCATAATTGTGGGGATTGTCCGTGCGAAATTCAGAATGCATACGAGTTTATCATCGGCTTCACGGATGCTCCTACCCGCATCATTGCAATGTGGAGTTCCCTTCTGAATCCAAAGTTCACACCAGAGCAGAGTGCCGGAAAATTCGTCGTCAAAGTCGAACCCGGCGAAAGTCTTTTGCCGAGTGAAACGAGGATCATAGGTATTCACGCGCTCACCACGGGCCGCGCGTACTGGGACGATAGTGTGCTCAGATTTGTCGACAACGTCCCGGAAGATGAATACCGCGTCATGAACGTGCGAATGGCTCGCACATCGGTCACCGTCATTTACCCGCAGGTTGACTTTGGGTGGCAAGTAGTAGGTGCTGGCGCTAACGAATGCACGACCCGAACCGCGCATTGGGAATTTGACCATGGCGTGCACACGTGGATTAGAGCAAAAGGCACCTACCGCCAAAGCCAATCTGTTCCCATCGAACTTCTCACGTACGATGACGTCCTCGCGGATGTACATGCTCTTATTGCGAAGCTTTCGTGCGGAGAAACTCATTCACCCGGGACTATGCTGGACTCCGTCACAGCGCTCATGAATTCGTCTGCTCTTAAGGGAGTCGAAGCGATTCTGGCCGATGCGGTGAATCATACTGGTGAGGCACAACTGGCGAGTCTTCGAAGGTTACTTGACGAGCTGCGCAATCGGCGGGTCACGTATGAGCGGACTTTGAACGTATCAGTGGTCACCGGTAAAACGAGCAACCAATACCATGATGCTTCGACAAACGAGATCAGCGGGCCGATGACCGGACAAACGAATACGAACGAACGGCAAGATAATTGCGCCATCGATTTTGGAATCGTGACGGCCATCAAGGTCGAGCGAAAAGCCGTATGCGCTGCGCTGGGATTGAGGGACGAGCATCGGCAAAACATGGGCTCGCGCGTGTATTGGCGAGGGCGACTCCCGTTGAAGAGCGGTGAATTTTATGAGATTGTCGTGGCACAATCGCCCGACATGGCGAACACCGACGCCGCGTTGTTGACGAATGACATGATCCGCGACTGGCACCCAGCCGCGGCGCTGATGGTCGGTATTGCGGGATCCGCGGACGATGAAGTGCATCTCGGCGACGTGGTTCTTGGCGCCGAGGTTTATTATTACGAACGCGGAAAAGAAACGGCATCGGGTTTGATACCAGAACCCAAAATGATTCCGGCAGACGCAACGTTGTGGTCTCGCTTGGATGCTCTACCGGATTGGGATGGCGACATGCCCATTGCACGACCCGACGGATTGTCGAAGAAGGCCGACGTTTATCCTGGAGTCATTGCTTCAGGCGAGCGGGTCATTGCTGCTGCAGCCGTTCGAGAGATGATCAAAGCGGGACACCGAAAAATCAAAGCCATCGAAATGGAAGGGTACGGATTTAGCCAGGCGGCACGGCAAAGCTTTGAACAGGTACGGCACGTCGTCATTCGTGGCATTTGCGATGAGGCGAATGAAAACAAAGGCAAAACCTGGCATCCATACGCAGCGGCAGCTGCGGCAAGCTATATGAGGCATTTCTTGCTCGATAGGCCGCTCGAACCGAAAAATCGCCCTTGAAGCCCCCGGCGTCGAATAGGGGAAATGGGACAACCGCAGTTCAATTCGCCGTACAACGCACTTGAGCCAAGCTATTGACTCAGCCGTTCGGCTTTTCTTTTGGAGGACTTGGGGGCGCGGGTGGAGGTTGGGGATTCGTCGGGCTACCGCCACCAACCGGCGGCGGGATTGGCCGCCCACCAGCAGTGATGCCCCTTTGGAATGGCGGTGTTTCAAGTCGAGGTTGGATGACCCGACCACCTGCTGGCTGGGCTGTCTTCGTCGTCGACATTGGTCACCTCAGCGCCCTTTCACTGGCGCTTGCCCGGATGTGGCGGCCGGTGGATTTGCTGGAGCGTTGCCCGACTGTGCAGGTGGTGTCGTATTGACCGGCGCGGCAGCTTGTGCGAGTGGCGCTCCGCCCACCGTGAGTCCCTTGGCGATTGGAGAACCTCCAGCCGTCACACCGAGATCAATGCGCCCCGCCTCGTTCGGAATCATCACCATGAAGATCGGCCCGTCAGTTCCAGGCTTATGAGAAGCACTCGACGACATTTTTTCCTCCGCCAGTGCGCTGGAGCGCACTCGTCAATGACCATTCGGCGGGCGACTATACTGGTGTTCAGGGCGAAGATCAAGGTGCAATTCAGAAAGGCGAGCAAGCGCTAATCAATATTTATCAAAGAGCAGCGCTTTAGCCGGAGATGCATCCATGCCTGTCGCGCAAAAATTTTATAACAGCAAATATCGTGACCGTCCGCCGCCGCGGAGGTGTTTGCTGGTTTTGGCAACGTGGCACCGCAAGTCAGCGCGGTCGACGAATTACTCGCGGGTCGTCGATGAAACTCGTGCTCGACACTTCGGTGGCCGTCGCTGCCGACAACCGCATCACGTCGCCGGACTGTCGTTTCCCACGAGTTCGAAGCTAATCCACGACAACGCCCATGACATCAGCTTGCCACTCTTGAACGCCTCGACATCGCTGTCCCACTCATCCTCTGTCCCAGGATAATCGACCTGCGCGCGGACCAGCGACATGATCTCCGCGCTGTACCGGACGCGAAGCGTGAGGTCATCGAGCGCTTTCACTTCGGTGTTGACCGTTCCTCGTACCGCAATCTGTAGGGAGAAATCGCTGATACCGAACCGAAAGCTGCGACCATCCGCGGCAATGGCGATGAGCGTCGCGCGT
>JANORL010000484.1:0-12984 GCA_031415295.1 Polyangiaceae bacterium
GTCAACCAAGGATCCAATTTCGCCACCGATGTCAGCATTCGACGCAAAGGTTTGGACCCCCAAACTGGTGTCCGGTACCTCGAAGAGATTTCCTTTGAAATCGTCAACGAGCAATCCGCGCGTGATGTCACGGACAAGGCAGAAGATTTGGTTCGTCGCGGCGCGCGTCGGGTGTTCGCAATCTTCGTCAACGAGGGTTATGTTGGCGAATGGTCGAAGGACAAATGTGAATTCATAGCCATCGCAATCAACGGAACGCTGGAGGATCGCACATTCATCCGACCCATTGCCGTGAGAGGGTTCATTGACGACGCCGTGGCGGAAGACGAAGTCGCTATGGCACTGTGGGAAAAAGGTAATTCATCACTGAAGCGCATATTTGCCGAAAAACAAAGCAAGGACGAGTTCAACGAAACATACGCAGACGGATACAGAGCAGGTCAAAACGATGCACGGCGCGAAGTACTCGTCCGACTGCTCGAGCGTCGATTCGGACCGCTGCACACAAGCGTAATAACGCGTATTCACGCTGCCGATTCTCATGTGTTACATGCCTGGACGGATAGGATCTTCGATGCGACGTCCATTGATGATTTGTTTCGCTCCGACAACCCATCGTCCGTTTCGTAACTCGCTTTCCAAATCCGTCCTTGTCGTACCGTCCTAACTTCGACAAACATCGAAAAATCACTCTTGACACGGAAACGCGCCTGCGGTGACATACGCGGCCATGTTGATTGCACCTGCGATCCGTCGTTATTCCATCGCTGCCGGCCTGTTCCTTGCGGCTTCGTTCGCATCTGGACATGCGGTATACGCCCAATCTGCGGCGGCGCCCTCCGCTCCATCTGCGGCGCCCGCCAGTTCGGGCTTGGCTGGAGAAGACATTCCCGCGGACTTGCCGCCTGAAATTCTCGAACGAATTCGGCAAATCCAGAGCGTCGGTTGGAAGCACGGTCCGACGACGGGGGACATCAATCATGCGACGGTCAACGTTCCGGAAGGTGCAATGTTCGCCGATGGAGCGGGCGCACGAAAATACCTCGAACTGAATCACAATCCGACAAATGGCGAGGAACTCGGCATGGTTGCGGCCGAAGATTTGAGCTGGTTCGTCATCTTCGATTTTTCGGATATCGGGTATGTCAAGGACGATGACAAAGACGAAATCGACGCAGATGCCATTTTGAAGTCGTTACGTGACGGCACACAAGAAGCAAACAAGATTCGCCAGCAACGGGGATGGGACACGGTGACGGTGGAAAGCTGGGCATCGACGCCGCGGTACGAGCCATCGACACACAATTTGGAATGGGCGACGAAGCTAAAGAATGACAAATCCGGCGGCGAAAGTATCAATCACGACATCCGCATTTTGGGCCGCGGAGGCGTGATGCAAGTGGGTCTTGTGGTCTCGCCGGAAAACTATGCGGCTACGCTACCGAATACGCGCAAATTGCTCCAGGGGTTTACCTTCAAAGAAGGCAAGCGATATTCGGAATTCAAGTCAGGCGACAAGATCGCCGAAATTGGCCTCATTGGCCTGATGACGGGCGGCGCCGTCGCGGTTGCTGCAAAAACAGGCATTCTAGCAAAACTCGGCAAAGGCGCGTTCAAGCTCATTGCGTTGGCCGTAGCCGGCGTGGGGGCTCTTTTCACGAAACTCTTCGGCCGCAAGAAAGATGCCGCTACCGCGGAATCGTCGGATTCTGGCGAATCCTGATTTCGAGCGTTAATGACCGATAGCGAATCCTTGTATCTCGTTCTCGTGGTGCTCTACCTGCTCGAAGGAGCCGCCTGGGTACCTCGAGGTAGCATTGCGCTTTGCGCGCGATCCGCTGCATGGGCTTTGCCGCGCCTTCCTCATCGCACGATCGGGAATGCGCGGGGCGGGGCCGTATTGGGTTTTCCTTTTTTGTCCGGTGCGACGGTTTTTATCGTTCCGCAATGGCCCATTTCGTTGTCGCCACAAGGCATGCTTTTTTGGGTCGCGGAATCGATGGAGCTGGAAGAACGCGCCGAACATCCAGGACACTTCTTTTCGTTCGATGCATTACGTACCATTTCTTCCGATGGTCGTTCCATTCGGGTGAACGACGAGACCATATGCGAAGTTGCCTCGCCGGGGCTCGCTCGACAAATTGTTACCATCGTCCAAACGCTGAAAAAGCTTCCCGAAGCCGAGCGGGCTGCGGCGATTGATGATTTCTTAAGCAATCGTTTCGATGTCGATGCGACCAAGACTCGATTGCAAACATTCTACGAAGACACGGCGAATTTACGGACGGCGAGTTTCGTCACGTGGTTCGTTACATTGGTCCTCGTGCCGGCATTAGCGTTGCGCCTCGGTTTCGAGCGAATTTGGATCTTGGCGATCGGCATGATTTATGTTTCGACGTTCGTTACGGCCACGCTGCTGGTGCGCCGACATCTTCAATATTTTCCCGAGGAACGGCTCGCGCGCTGGGGATATGCAATCATGGTCGGGCTCGTGCCAATGAGTGCGATGCGCGCGGTGGATTTGTTGTCCAAGCGCTTCCTGCACGATGTTCATCCGGCTGCCGCAGTGGCGGCAATTGCGCCCAAAGGCCGCGCAACGCGTTTCTTATCGTATTTGCTGCGAGATGCGCGTTATCCGATGCAGCCGACGAGTCCTTCCATGGACGACGTCGAAGTACAGGAAACAGAAACATTTTATCGAAATGCTGTTGCACAGCGAATGTCGACGATGCTGGAAGCGCTGTCGTATCGTCCGGACGAACTCGCCGCAATACCCATGGCTACGGGGGACATCGAGGGTGAAATGGTTTGCCCGCGCTGTCACGCTCGGTATGCGGCTGAAATGAAGGCGTGTGAAGATTGTGGGGGAATCGAGTTACGAGCGGCGGGTGTTGGCAAATCCGCCCAAACGTGACGTAAACGTAGCGGTTAGCGCCCGGCCATGAGCCCGAGGCGACCCAGAAGTTTACCAACGGATCGAAATGCATCTGCCCGGCCAAACTGCAAAATGTGCCCGCCATGAAACATTTCGAGAGGCGCTCGAAAATGGTCAGCCAAGCGGCGCGCATGGTCGACTGGCGTGATCTTGTCTCCGCTCGCCGCCAGAATCAGCATGCGATCGTTATCGATACGCGACGGTCGTGCCAGCGGACTGACGGCACGGTGCACCGCTTCGAGGCCATCGAATTGCAGCGTTTGTTCTTGGGGTGAACCTACGAAACGTCCGGCTCCTTTGGCAATCTCGGCAATCGAAGCGAGAGGAATGATCGGAATAGCGAACGCCAGGTCTTCATCGAGTGTTGCCAATAGGCTCGCGGTATACCCTCCGAGGCTCATTCCCATGACACCGATCGATTCGGCGCCCCGCCCGCGAAGATAAGCGGACAACGTGCGCAAATCAAGAATGGCTTGGCGGAATGCTTCGTTGGTGATGCGTGGATCTCCACCAGGAAAACGTGGAGAGCGATCATCTCGACGCAAGGCATGAAATGGCAGAACGAAAAGCGCTACGTCGAGCCCGCGTTCGAATAACCATTGCACGGGCCAAATGCGTTCTTCCAGCGGATATTGACCACAAAGGTAACCGTGGATCAGAATCGCGACCGGTCGCGATGGATTCTCGTGCAAAAACAGCCTCGAAGCACCTCGGTGATTCGGGGGATGGGCGAGGTATTTTTCACGAACCGAAGCGCACATGGGCTCGAAAAGACTCGGCCACGTGATATCGACGACTTTGCCTGGTCCCGGTCCCGAAATCGTCCGCACGGGTGTGATTGTGGGCGTGACGCGGCGATGTTCCGGGAAAAACGACGAATCTTGGATGTAATGCTCGGACCGATCGTAGACGTCTTGAAGTTCGGCAAGACGAGTAATTCGTTCGTCGTGACCAAGCGCTTCGGGATCGCCATGTCGCACACGCGGACGCCGAAGCAGCAGCGTGGAGCCGATGGCAGAATCGATCGTCGAAGCGGCGGACGTGAGAAGCGTGCGTATCACAGGGTCACTTTGGTCATGATCAACGAAACGATGACGCGATGCAAGGGATTCTTTGCGCTTGGGGCGGAAATCTGATCCACATCCGTCTTGCAATGCTCGAGCGTGCAGCGTATAGCCTTCGATTGGAACGAAGTGTCTATGGGCTGCGGCTAGACGCATCTGAACGCCTGTCACCTTGGAAAAATCAACTATGTTTCGCAACGTGATCCTTTGTAGAGTCGTGGCTGTTTCCGTGGCGTGTTCGTCCTTTGGGATCAGCGCGCGTGAAGCCTTTGCTCAACCGGCTGCGCCGAAACCGAACGCCTCGATTGCGCCGAAAACAGAAGGGCCGGCGCCTGCGGCGCCAAGCGGTTCAGCCGCGCCGACACCTGCGCCGACGGAAGTTCCGGCAGCCCCACCTGCGCCTTTGCCCGAGCAACCGCCTCCGCCTCCTCCCACGGAAACGTTGCCCGCAGGTCCGAATAAAGAATTGGCTGCTCAATGGGAGGCCGTGTATCAACGCGGAAAAGCCGCCCTCGCAGCAGGGTCATTTCCGATTGCTTCACGAATGCTGAACGACGTGGCTACGCGAGCGCCGAGTCCGGAATTACGAGCGCAAGCTCGGGAACTTGCGAGCTTGGCATCGTACTGGACCTACAATCGCCTGACGTTGATGTCTAGTTCCAATACGCTTCCTCCCGGCGAAAAAACAATGGAGCTACGCGAAGACGTACGAACGATCGACGAATTAGGAATTCTTTATGGCAATACGCTCGTTTGGGGTACGGGGTTTGGCATAGCGGTGGGGTTTGCATCGGACAATCCCGATGCATCGACATTCTTTTTGCCGGCCATTGGCATGTCGGCATTAGGGGCGGGAGCGCTGGCGTTCATGGATTTGCGGCATGGACCATTGCCGTATGGAGTGCCGCAATCGATTACATCGGGCATGTACATGGGACTCGTGGGCGGGATTTATATGGCGGCGATTTTGGAAGGTGAGAACGCCGTTCAGAATGGGGAAAAAGTTTTTCCTGGTTTGGTGTGGGGTTCCATGACCGCAGGCGCGCTCGTTGGCGGACTGGTAGGCGCTACGGTTCCGATCACGCCTGGACGCGCGTCATTCACGAGCAGCGGGGCCATTTGGGGAGGTGTGTTGACGTCGTTCATTACGGTGGGTTTCATGGACGAGGATTTCACATCGGAGCCATTCGTCACGGGATTGATTGGAGCGACAGCGGGTGGCGTCACGACGGGTTTGCTCGGAAGTTCGATAGCACCTTCGATCGCACGGGTGCGGTTCATCGACGTGGGCGCTATCAGCGGTGGCCTGCTTTTTGGCGGACTCTATGCATCGCTGGCCGATCGCATGGATAGCCAGGCATTTTCGTTTCTCACGTCCGCCGGTGTCGTCGCGGGCCTCGCTACGTCGTTCTGGCTGACAAACGGTATGGATCGGGACGAACCACGTCGTGGAAATTTGCCCAAAACATCGACATGGCAAGCATCGCCGTTCATGACACCGCAACCAGGAGGCGGAACCCTCGGGCTCTCGGGTACATTTTGACCCATCCATTCAAGCGATTGGAAACTGGTCACGCTCCTGCTATGGTCCGCCCGTCGAGCCCCAAGCGTCTCCGGGGCTCATGAGGAGCCTGAGATGGGTAAGTTCACGGTCACGCACGAAATCAACTGCAACGCCGAAACCTTTTGGAAGGTCTTCTTCGATAAGGACTTCAATATGAAGCTTTATAAAGAAAGCCTGGGGTTTCCGGAGTTCACGATCGTCGACCAGCGTGACACGGACAGTGAGATCGTGCGCAAGGTGAACGGAACGCCAAAAATGGACGTGCCAGGACCGGTCGCGAAGGTTCTTGGGTCGAACTTTGGTTACAAGGAAGAGGGTAAGTTCAACAAGTCGACCAAGATCTGGCAATGGAAAATGATTCCGAGCACGATGGCGGACAAACTGCGCAACGAGGGAACGTTGCGCGTGGAAGCGGTAGGGGATACGAAGGTTCGCCGTATTGCCGACCTCGTCATCGAAGCCAAGGTGTTTGGCATCGGCGGGCTCATTGAAAGCAGTGCTGAAAAGCAATTGCGCGATGGGTGGGACAAGAGTGCTAAATTCATGAACGAATGGCTCAAGACGCATAGCTGAATTCGTTACCCGGCCAAACTCTGGCTGGTCGATCCCAACGTCCGATTTCAACCTCCACCTCGCGGCCACGCGACTTGGTCCAGCGCGAAGTGATGTCATCGCCAGACCGCATCAATGGCGAGGTGGCTGGTGTCAAACGTCGCGAGCGCCAGAAAGCTAGGGCGACGGAGCGAGGAATCCTCCTGGATTTCGAGCGATGTCGACCGACGATTTCGGGCGCGCAGCAGTTTGACACCAGCTACCTAGACGTTCAATCGCCCTCGTGATAGCCTCACGACTGCCTCGCGTCATCACGCGTGAGCCGCAATCTTGACCTTCGCGCCTCGAGGCGCATTCACATTCCTTAGCGGAGCCCCATGGTGTACCAGCGTTTAATCCGAAGCGTGATGTTGGTTTGCTTCGCGGGTGTCGCATTTGCCGCTTGCGGACCCAGCGAAGCCGAGACGCCGCAACAAAAATACTGCACTGCGAAGTGCAATTGTAACAAGTGCACGCCAAGCGAAAGCGCCACATGCCTCGATGACCTCGTCAATCTCGAGGACGAAGCGCGCAGCGCTGATTGCAAAGACCCGTACGAAACCTTGCTGACGTGTTTGAATGGCGATGGCGAGTGTATCGATGGCAATTTCGACGAGTCCCCTTGTTTTAATGAAGAAACCGACCTAAAATCATGCATCACTCCGCCTCCCGCATGTTCCACGATCAATGATGGAATCTGCAACGAACCACAACCCAAGGGTGACGGGACTTGTGCTACGGGTACGGACGAAAAAGATTGCCTGCCTCCCGCGTGTCTCACGACAAACGATGGAGTTTGCGACGAACCCGAAGGGAACGGAAGTTGCCCTGACGGTAGCGATGTCGTCGATTGCCCGTGCACGAAATGCCTCAATTACGCGTTCGACCAGACAATGGGCACGTTGTGCGAAATGTCGAATACTGTTTACACGGCCCTCTACAGCTGCGCATGCAATAGCGCCACCTGCCTCAGCTCTTGCGGCAACATTGGCGATATTTGCGATGCAGGCGTATTGTCATCAACCTGCTTTACGTGCCTGACTTCGCTCTGCATGCCCCAATATGACGCTTGTAACCAAGACACATGAGCCGCCATGACGACGGCTGGTGCGTGCGCATTGCACAGGTCCCCGCGCAACAACCGCCCAAGTCGAATACATCAGGGCGGTTTTTTCCTCATCCTCCCGCATTGACGACGAGACACCTGCGCAAGTAACTCATTCCGTAGGTCGGGCTCGTCTGGCACTACGATTGCCGCTTGTCCCCAAGCCACGCCCGCTCGATCGGGTCGTGACGGGGGGCAAGATGAACATCAGAAAAGCGTTCATTGCAGGGATTATTGCGGGTGCGGTCATGGTGCTGATCATGGCTATCGCGCGGGCCATGGAGGCATGCGTGGACATGCCCATGGTGGTAGGCACAATGCCTGGAAATAGTCCGAGTGGAGCCGCTTGGCTCATCGGATTTGTCGTCATGATGGTCGGCGCTGGAATCGGCGGTATTGCTTATGCCGCCACGTTTGAAGCGTTGACTCGCCGCGCCGATGTTATGACGGGTATCCTCGTCGCGTTGGCGCCGATGGCCGTTCAAGGTCTGATGCTGGGCGTCATGGACAAGATGCACCCATTGATGCCAAAAATCATGCAATCGCCTGGATTCTTCATGTCGAATTATGGCGTCATGGGTGTTATTGGGTTCGTCGTTTCACACCTTGCATTCGGGGCCATCGTAGGCATGTTGTATGGCCCCATCGAAGAAAAAGCGATGCCGACTTATACGCCAATGGACGAATGACGGTCCAAATGCACGAAGGCGCGAATTTCAGTAAAAAAACTCGCGCCTTCGTTTCGTGTTACACGATTGTTTCAGGCGGCTGGCGTGCCTTCCGACGGCGCCGTTGGTCCCGAAAGGGTCATTCCCTCGTCAATCGACTTCACCGCGCGTTTGGCCCGTTTGCGAATGTCGACATGCAACGATTCGTCGAAATTGATGCCCGCGAATGCACCACGCGCTTCGAGCTTTCGACCAAGGCCTAAATACGCTTCAGCCTCGTTCCAGCGCAATTTCCAATCACGCTTGTTCATGTTTTCGACCTTGGACGAATCCTCGACGATTTGCTGATATTGCTGCATATTGCCGAGTTGACTCCAAAGTTCGGCACGCAATTCATCGTCGCCCGGCGTAATGTCGACAGCTTTGCGGAAAAGCTCGACGGCTTCGTCTTTCGACCCTGATGCCCATTTCGCGCGCGCCAGCGATCGCCAAGCCCCAGCCGCTTCAGGATGCGCCGTAGCAAATGCTTCGAGCGCCGGAATTGCTGCAGAAACCGCTTGGATGTCCGTAAGAGAATTCGCCGGCCAATACCGCAATTGAAGTGCCATCAAATCGCCTGGATCGAGCGCCAGCGCCGCATCGAATGCCGCCCGCGCCTCGTCCACTTGCCCTGCCGCAAGTAAACTCCGCCCCACTTCAACCTGCGCCCCTGCTGATTTCGGAGCTCGCTCGGCGTACGCCTTCGCCGCAGCAAGCGCGTCAGTCACCTGCCCCAAATCGCGAAGCGCGCCGAGTCTCGCCAATTCAGCACGTTCCGCAGCCGCTGCATCCGGCGACGCCTTCGTTATGCGATCAGCCGCCGCAACGACCACCCGCGGCCGTTTTTCCCGCTCGTGATACGTCAATTGTTCCAAGTAAAACGCCACGTCTCGCAATTCCGCATCCCATACGCTCGCGAGGTATTGGTCCACCGAGTCAGCACGTACGTACGTAAGCGACGCAGCGTCCCGCGGATTTTCATACACAGCCACGAGCACCCCAAGCGTCACCAGCGCATCGAGCGCCCCTTGGCAATCGGGTTTGGCTTCGAGCGCCAGGACAAACTCGTTCGTGGCCTCGTCCTTGTTGCCCATGGCCGAATAGAGTTGTCCCATTCCGACGTGGTAGTCGGCATCCCCTTCGTACGTTTTGCGGATCTGCGTGAACGCTTTGAATGCGCCGGCATAATCGCGAAGGTTGACGAGCGCAGCTCCGAGGTTCAGGCGTGCTGAGTGGTCGTCGGGATCCATCGACGCGATTCGCTTCAACGCCGACGCAGCCTTTTCGAAGTCCTGTTCCTCAAACCCCTGTTGCGCGCGTGCGAGCAACGGAGCCTTGTCGAGAAATACTTCGAGCGTCGCGACCAACTGGCTGTTTTTCTTGCGCCAGTTGCTGTCCTTGCCCATCGGCGAATCGCTCAAGAACGCCTTGATCCACTTACGCGCGTTGTCGATGGAAAGGCCTTTGTCCGCCAGTCCCTCGAACTCGCTCTTGGGAATGGGCAATTGTGCCGGCATACCCTGCCTTCGAGAGATTTTGGCGTCGAGGCCAATGACGACCCACTCATCTTCTTTGCCTTTACTCATCGCGTCCACGGTACCTGTGGCGCGGCAACGAAATCAAGGCCGAAGGACGAGCAGCTCCTTCACCCGAATCCAATCCAGAGCACGATCAGAATCAACGCAACGATGGCAATCGCCATGACGAGAACCACCGGCAACGGCAATCCTCCCACGGTAGGTCGCAAGCCCCTTGTAGACATGTCCGCATCACTGGACCCGGCCAATGCGTAACGATCCGATGCTCGCAACGGATCACCTTCCGGTCGCATCGCCCCCGTGGGCAACGTGCGAGGTCCGGACAACATGCTGGGCACCGGCGGCGCCGACGGTATTGAAAGCATCGGTGCACGATGCACTGCAACAGGCGACACGGCTGGCGGAACAGGTGGTGGCGCCATCGCCGCCATCGCTGCCATAGGCGACATAGGCGACATAGGCGACATCGATGGCGGCGGCGGCGGTGCGCTCGTCCCCGACGACGCAGAACTTTCAACCGCCCGCGCGGTGCGTTCAAGGGACAACGCGACTTCGAGTTTCCGTTGCGCTTCGACGAAGCCGGTGGTTTGTCCAAGCCGAAGAGCTTCCGACGCGATTGTCGCCGCATCGCTTACAGCTTTCGCCAATGCGGCCTTGCGTTCCGCGCGCGCGTACGCGGCCTTCACTTCTTCAGCGAGACGCACCGCTTCAATCGACAACCGCTCCGCCTCGGTGCGTACACGTTCTTCCGCGGCGAGATCCGATCCCGGCGCGGGGGGAGCTCCAGCACTTCGCGCGGTCTGCGGCCCTGGCGGCGGATCTGAAGGACGAGTTTGTCCTTCACGAACCCTGCGCAACAAGTCTCCAATCGGGGCCGTCGCGTCTTCCAGATGCTCGTCATCCGCTGCTTTTTTCGTCCTGATGACGATATCGGGCGACGTGTCTCCATCCCTCTTCCTAGGTTCGTCGAGTGGTTCGGGACGCAAGACATGTCCAGCAATTGCTTTGGGATCAAATGGTTTTCCCTCGCGTTGCGCTTGACGAAGCCGGGCAATTTGTTCCGGCGTCCCTTTGACGAGAGTGGGCATCTCTTCGCCCCAATCGCCATCCGCGTCGCCCACGTCTTCGACCTCGGTGATGCGCGGAGCCCCGGCGTAGTTCGGGATCTTCGCGAGCGCGCCTCTTCCTTCGGCCGCGGTCGCGTCTTGATCCATGGAAGGTTTTGCGGTGGCAATCTTGGGAATCGCGGGCCGAGCTGGAATCCCTACTGGTTTGGGAACGGCGGCACGTGCCGTAGGCGGAGCGGATTCCGCGGGCGGCGGCGTGCTTTTTATCGACGGCAACGATGGCGCGGGCAACGCTCCCAAGAGTTTGCCTTGTGGATCGTTCAGGTTTGTCGTCGTCGCCCGCTCGAACCACGCCATCTGCCGCATAGCGTTTCGCCGGACGAACCTCCCCAACGCTTCTTCGTTTTCTTCCATGTAGCCATGGGCGGACAACCATTCGTCGAAACGAGCCAGGATCTCGGCAACCGTTTGGAACCGTTTCTTCGGATCCTTCTCGAGACACTTGTTGACGATGTCGACGAGTTCCCGATGAATCTTCGGCCTTATCTTGAACAGATCCGCCGGCGGCGCAGTCATCAACATTTGCGCGAGCGCCATCTCGTTGGCCGCGACCCACGGACGACGTCCCGCAAAAAGCTCGAACAGCATGACGCCAAGAGAAAAAATATCCGCGCGAGCATCGACCTCTTTGCCGAGCGCTTGCTCTGGCGAGATGTACTCGAGTTGGCCCTTGATCATGCCCGTCAGTGTCTTCGTGATGCGCTGCTTCGCCTTGGCCAAACCGAAGTCTGCAATCTTCACGTCTCCTTGGAACGAACAAAGAATGTTCCCTGGTGTGAGATCTCGATGCACCAGATTGAGCGGTTCGCCACCGGGTGACTTGAGCGCGTGTGCCTTCACCAAACCCCGACAGATCTGGCGCAACATGAACACGACCATTCGTTCGGTGAACGCTTCGCCCGTGTCGAAAATCGTCTTCATGAGCCGCGCGAGCGAGACGCCTTGGACGAGTTCTACAGCGAGGTACAACCCGCGATCATCGCTGCCCCAACCAACCACTTCGACGACGTTCGGATGACGAAGCGCAGCGGTCAGCCACATCTCGTCGCGAAATTGATCGACGAACGCAGGATCACTCGCCAGGTGCGGATGTAGGCGTTTGACCGCAACGAAGCGACCTTCCGACGGGCCTGAAAAAACGCGACACAACTCTACTGTCGCCGTCTCGCCGTCGGCGATTTCGGCGAAAACTTTGAAAGTGAGTGCGGAGGGATCTTGCCGTGCGGGCAAAGGCATTCGGTCCGTTCAGAGAAGCGGTTGACGCGCAGCTGCGATGGCTTGCGGCACGCCACTGATATCGGCTTTGAGGTGAATGTCGAGATGATCGTCCTTCGTTCGAATCGCACGAATCCCAACGATCGGGAGAAGCACCGGTAGGTAACGACGAACCTTCGGATTGTCCGCGAGTTTCGGCAACTTCATCAGGTCGAGCACGATGCGATCGTCCTTTGCTTCGACGAGCATCGGAGGACGCTTGGGCATAAACGCGACCAGATTGCCTGGTTTCGACAAATCCAACGCCCCGGACTTCAAGAGGCCAGCAAGTGGAGAAGCGGAATCGCCCAACACTGTCAGAGACAAACCTTCGATACGTATTGCAATCCGAATCTCGGACATCGAGATCGCGATCTCTTCGACATGCAGCACGAATGTCGCGCGGACAGGTGTACCCATCGCATCGACCGACGCAGTCAAACGAATGCCAGGAGGCGCAGCTTCGATGCTGATGTCCTTGGGGCCTTTTTTGCTGTCTGGGAGAAACTCGCGCGCAAGATAACGCAAGGCATCCATGGGGACGCCAACACGCAAACGAGCGGCGCCGCGAAGGGCACGAACAAGCTCCTCGGGGTGTTCCTTGAGGTAACTGCCGGCGACACGGGCGAGAACGCGGGGATCGGGCTTGGGCATACGGTTGGGGATAGAACCTTCGCAGACATGAGGGCGCGGGCGCAAGGGTCGCGAGATCCAGCAATGAAGACGGGTCCAAAACGAGATGGCCCGGGGTCAGAAGGCTCACCCATGCAGGCTCGACCAGAGAGACGTTGGCAGTCGACGGGTGACGTCGGCATTGAACCAAGCAAGCAATCGTCACTGAAATGCATGGAAAACGCGGCTGACGAACCGGTGCTCACCTGTCCTTTTCGCTATGCTGCCCTTCGTGGCGCTCCAAGACCCTGCTGCTGAACAATCCGCGCCGCCCCTGAAACGAGGGCGGCTGCGACGTACGTTTGGAAGCATCCTCGCGACGCTTGGTTTGACCACCGTGTTCGCTTGTTCCGCGTTGGTTTCGCTCGGTTTGCACGTGAACCTACCCCCGCTTCGACGCATCGCGCGACATGCCGTCAACCGCGTG
>JANORL010000485.1:0-9285 GCA_031415295.1 Polyangiaceae bacterium
CTCGGATTCAAACTGATCAGGTCTCTAGGGTGATGGATCGCGCTCATTTCATGCATGACGGTTACGTGATCGTTGACCCTCTTTCCACTTTCGGGCTTGCTTCCATCCATGATGCGCCCTCCGCGGCCCGCCGAGCCTGACCTCTTCGACGATTCGATCACCGAAGCGGGCGGTCGCGTAGACGTTTACAAACTCCCATCCGCGCCGCCTCCGCGCATGTTTTCGATTCCCCCGCCCGTGGATACTGCGTCCGACGCGCTCGAAGTCGTTCAAGATCGTTACATTGTTCGCCGACAGCTTGGTCGCGGGGCGATGGGCGAAGTGGATCTCTGCAAAGACGCGCGTATTGGACGCGATGTTGCACGCAAGGTCATCTTGCCGATGTTCCAGGCCGAACCTCAAGTACGCGCGCGGTTCTTACGCGAAGCGCGTGTGCAAGGGCAACTCGAGCATCCATCGATCGTACCTGTGTACGATCTCGCGACCGACTCCAACGGCTCGACGTACTTCACGATGAAGTGCCTCCGCGGTTTGACATTGTCGCAGATCCTCAAAGGGCTGCGGCACAACGATCCAGAGATCGTCGAAAACTATTCACGCACGAAACTTCTTCGCGCGTTCTCGGCGGTTTGTCTCGCCATCGATTTTGCACATTCTCGTGGCGTTTTGCATCGAGATTTGAAGCCATCGAACGTCATGCTCGGCGACTTCGGCGAAGTGTATGTGCTCGATTGGGGCCTCGCGAAGTTACAGAAAGACGCATCCGAAGAACGACTCGATTTCGAGGACATCGCAGATGAAGTCAAGACGCAGGCAGGCAAGATCTTGGGCACGTTCGGGTACATGTCGCCCGAGCAAGCGATGGGTCGCGTCGCCGCGCTTGATGGTCGATCGGATGTGTATTCGCTAGGCGCCATTTTGTTCGAAATCCTCGCGCTCGAGACCATGCACGCGAAGGACAATTGGAACTCGATGATGATGGCGACGCTCAACGGGTTGGACGCTCGACCATCGGTGCGCGCTCCGCATCTCGAGATCCCTCGCGCCCTTGATGAGATTTGCGTCAAAGCGACGGCGCTTGAACCGAAAGATCGGTTTGCCTCGGCGCGTGAAATGCAAAAAACGCTCGAAAATTTCATGCACGGCGACACGGACAGCACTGTGCGCAAGGGCATGTCGATGACGCATGCGCGTACCGCGGTGGAAGCTGCTCAGCGCGCACAATTCGCCGGCGCTGATGTCGCAGAAGCTCGGCGCGAAGCGATGCGTGAAGTGGGTCGGGCGCTCGCGTTTGATCCGACAAACACTGAAGCGATGCGCGTGCTGACGGAAATTGTCACGAGTCCGACGAAGGACATTCCCAGCGAAGCCAAGGCCGAAGTGCGTAGCCAGGGTTTGGCGCGTCTACGTTTGGCCCTTCGCGACGGAGTTCGTTTCGACCTCGCTACGCTCGTGTTGATGGTCCCACTGGCGTTGTGGATGGGCGTGACGAGTTACGCGTATTTACTCGCCGTCGTGGGGCTCACCGCGATTTCATCGGCGCTCAAATTGCTTGCAGTACAAAGCAACGCAGCGAAGCGACTCTACGCGTTCGGCTATGGCGCGTACTTCTTCAACGTTCTGGCGATCGCCTTGATCGGCCGCACGTTTGGCCCGCTTTTCTTTACCCCGTTGCTCGTCTCTATCTTCACGTTTTCGTTTTCGATGACGCATTCGTGGCGCTTCCGCGCGCTCGTCATCGGGACGGGATGTTTGGCGATCGTCGGTCCACTCGTGCTCGAAGTGCTTGGTGTCATTTCAAGTTCGTATGTTTTCGAGAACGGCAAGATGGTGATTCTGCCGCAAGGCGTTTTGCTGTCAGAGGTACCCACCCTTTGTGCCCTGACGTTGTGCACGATTTTTCTCATCGTGGCGCCAGCGGTGATCATGGGTCGCGTGCAAATGTCGTTGCGAAATGCCGAAACGCGATCAGCCATGCAAGCGTGGCATTTGCGTCACTTGTTGCCGGAAGAAGCCCGCCCCAAATCCGTGCCTCCGCCGCCAATGAGTCGCCTCTGACGTGTGCACATGCGTGGGCACCTGCTAGCAATCGAGACGCATGGATACGCTCACTGACGATCCTGTCCCCGACAAACCGCGACGTCGAGTCAGCTTCATCGCGTTCGGCATGTTCGTCATCATCTGCGTCGCCGTCGGAGTAACGCATCGGCCGATTCTCGAGTGGTGGATTCAGCGTGAAGCGTTGGCGCGTGGATTCGAGTTGGAATTTGCCGGACTCTCCATCGTACCCGACCGTGTCGTGTTGCGACAAACCCACGTTCGTTTGGTCGGCGTGTCCGGCGTAGATGTTCGTATCGACGAACTCGTGGTCGACTTGCACGGCATGGAACCACTACGCATTCAGGGACGCGACGCTCGTATCGATGTGGAAGGTTCTCCCGACGAACTTCAGCAAGCGCTGGCTACTTTTGGCAAAGAACATAAGCGATCCGTTCGTTTGCCGCTGACGCTAGACGGCGATTTTCGATATGGCGGTCCCCACAATCCGGCCGTTGTGTTTTCGGGAAAAGCGACGAGTCCAGGCGATGGCAACGTTTCTTTCGACGGGACGTTTCGCGTGTCGCAGACCAAGCTCGGCACGTTGCATTTGTTTCGATCCAAAGAAAACAAGCTTGATTTGGGGTTTGGCTTGACATTATCGGAAAAACCCATCGTGAGTGTGTCGCTCGACGCTTCGGCGGTCCCTTTCAAAGGTTCGGTGACGTTTGCGGCGCAAAAAGTGGACGACGTATGCAAGGCGTTAACACTTCCCGTTCCGAAAGGTTTCAGCGGTTCGTCGGTGGAAGGCACGATCAAGTTCATCATCGACGGTGTTTTGCCGGCGAATCCGCATCACGGCACGGCAGCGTTTGTCGTGACCGGATGGGTTCCACCACATCCTCGCGAGCTGGATGGCCTGGTCTATGGTCGGACGACAAAACTCGGGACGACGTTCGAGGTGTTGCCGGATTTGAGCGAAGTGCGGTTTCCGAAAGCGACACTCGATGCGGGCGCTTTTCATCTCGAAGGCAAAGGCAACGCGGTACGGGACGGTTTGTCTGCGCGAATGAAGATGGATCTCGCTGGAAATGTTGCGTGTACTGAACTTGGTGCGTCGGTCATTGGATCGCACGTTCAAGGGTTTGTCGGAGATCTCTTGCGGGGCGTTGCGCGGATGACGATGGGCGGGACGGTGAAGATTCGCGTCACGGTTGATGCCGATACGAAATCATTGTCGGCGGCCAAAATAGATCAATCGGTAGATATAGGCTGCCGATTGCGTTGAGAGCCTGATAAACTCCTTCTAGGGAATTCATTCGATGTCTTCCGATAAAAAGATTCCCGCCGGTCGTTTGGGTCGTCTCGTTCGTCTTGCGGAACTTGGTGCCCGCACGGGCACGACGATGCTTTTGAATCGCGATTCGACGGATGCCGCGCGCCGTGCGGCCGAGGTATTGGGGAATTTACGGGGAATTGCGGCCAAAGTTGGACAAATGGCCGGTTATATCGATGGCCTCGTTCCGGAAGAACATCGCGACGCGTATCAATCGTCGATGAAAGCGCTGCTTGCCCAAGCGCCGCGGTCGTCCCCGGAAGCGATCAAGCGTCTCGTCGAAGAAGAATTGTCGGGGCCAATGGATCGATTATTTGCAGAATGGGACGATGTTCCCGTGGCGAGTGCGTCCATTGGACAAGTGCATCGCGCAGTATTACCGAATGGGCAAGAAGTCGCCGTCAAAGTGCAGCACCCCGGCGTCGCGGAAGCTGTCGAGAGTGATCTCCAGAATGCGGGGCTCGTCGAAGGTGCGTTGTCGATGATGGGGACGCGAAGACTCGATTCGAAGAATATGCTCGAAGAAGTCCGTGCGCGTTTTCGCGAGGAACTTGATTATCGAAAAGAAGCTGAGCGGCAGATTTTATTTACGCGGGTGCACGAAGGAGATACGCAAATCGTCATTCCCACGGTTTTTCCGGAGCATACGGCGCGGCGCGTTCTCACCACGTCGTTCGTGCGTGGCCTGTCGCTGGACGAAACGAGTCGTTTGCCAGAAAAAGAACGGGCCGAGATTTGTCGCACGTTATGGCGTTTCGTGTACAAAGGGACGCTTGTTGGCGACATGTTTAATGCCGATCCGCATCCGGGCAATTATTTCTTTCAGGACGATGGGCGGGTGGTATTCATTGATTTTGGCTGCGTGCAAACCATTCCGTCGAAACGCCAACCCATCGCGCGTCGTTTGCATCGAGCGGCGTGCGAGAAGAACGAAACGGCATTCGTCGAAGCGGGCAAGATCATGCTCGAAACACGCGGCGGGCCTCATGAAAAGCGCGTTCTTTCGTATTTACGTCGAGCATTCGAGCCGCAATTTTCGTCGCCTTATCGAATCACCCGTGATTACGTAGCGTCGCTCGTCACGCACATGAAAGATGCGGGAACGGAAACGTTGAAAGTCAAGGACGACTCTTTCGTTCCTATGCCCGAGGGAATGCTCTTCATGAACCGATTGCAGTTTGGTTTCTATTCGGTTCTGGCTCGTCTGGATGCGTGCGTTGATTACGCAGCGGTCGAGAAAGCGTTTCTGCCTACGTGACAATGTGGCCAGGCCAAGGTCTGCGGCTATTCCGGCACGTAATCGCTCACGATATACCCCTCTTGCATTTGAAATCCGTAGAGCCAATATCCTCCACCCGGTGGCCGAGCGAGTTCGTGATCGAATCCTATTTCGTACATGCCTGAAATCGGCGCCGTAAAAAAGTATCGCTGTCGATACCATTGATTCTGGAACTGGTCGAACGTAATCAGTGATCCCGCGCCACTCACATTGGTAGCTTCCATCCAGATGCCGATAGCCGGGGATTGACCATAAGGCATATCAAAGTTTCCATTTCTAAAATGGAAACTGAAGACGTACATGACGTCCGCCGTGAGGTTCACTTTGAGACCATGCATGAATCTGCCGCTTGTATTCGTGATGTGCGTGCATTCGAGCGCAATTCCGCTCGTCCCGTCCGGCAGTATTTGAGGGTCACCTCCACACACCACCGCGGAAGAATTGTTCCGCAGCGTCGTCCCCAAATTCGATTTCGCAATAACGACACCTGCCGTGGGACTTCCTGACGAAGACGAACTCGACGTCGACGAGGCGGAGGATGAAGATGACGACGACGCAGATGATGACGCAGATGATGACGCAGATGAGGATGAAGATGACGACGAGCCATTCGAGCCCGAAGAGGAACTTGACGACGAGCCATTCGAACTTGAAGAGGAACTTGACGATGAGCCCCACTCGCTCGACGAGGAATCACCAGGATTCGTGGTCGTGAGTTCCAGACAACCCGCGACGACTGTGGTGATTGAAATGATTGGTAATACGCGCTTGAAGATGTGCAAAATCATGAGACCTCGTGTTCGGGGTAGGGGCGTTGTGGGATCATAGATCGGAATACGGACTTTTGACAGGACCAATACGATCGATTTCATATCACGCGTCGACAAGGCTTGGAGAGTAATGGGTGTCGGGCTCGACCGCCGGCCCGTTTGACGTCGCATTGCATTGAGGCAAACAGCGACCGCTACGTGCAATTCGAGCCCATTGGCCCGACTGGATGTCGCCGTGCATGATGTGACTGTCGAGAAATCGTTGCTTCCTTGATGACAACGCCTGGGGATCTGTGTTCTCGTATCTTGATCGAGGAAAACCACCATGGCGACCAAACGTTCTGCAAGTTCCACGAGTTCGTCCCGCTCAACCAAGTCTTCGCCTGCTGCGTCGTCGCGTAAACGCGCGGCTGCTGCACCTACGCCGAAACGCACGCGTGCTGCAACGCCGGCCCCTGCGGCATCTGCGCCTGCGGCATCTGCGCCTGAGCCTGTGGCGGTTGCACCTGCTGCTCCCGCGTCCGCGGCCAGTGGCAATCGTACGTACCTCGAATTGTCCGAGGACAGCGGCTCATCGCATAAGTTTTACGAAGTGATCGTCGACAAAACGAAAGTATCGATTCGTTATGGTCGCATTGGTGATTCTGGCCAGAGTTCCGAGCAGAAGTTCGGCTCGGTGAGTGAAGCCGAGGCATTTGCAAAGAAAAAGGTCGGCGAAAAAACGCGCAAAGGTTATGCCGCGGCTGTTCAGGGACAGCGGCAAAAGCGTTCGGTCACGCGGCGCGCGATCAAAAGCACGCCATCGACGTCCAAACAAGCGCCGGTGTTGTGGACCTTCGCTTCGGGCTCTTCCGCATTTGGCATTTTCATCGACAAGAAACTTTGCTGGGTCGGTAATGAAGCGGGCGCCGTGTATGCCGTGACGGCTGCCGGGACTGTCGAACAGCAATACAAACTTCCGGAAGGCGTGAAATGTCTCATTGCCGATGACGATTGGCGTTACGCAGGATGCGACGACGGCAACGTGTATGACTTGGGTGGGCATGTGCCGCGGTTGGCGTATGAAATCGAGGAAGGGGTAGACATCTATTGGCTCGACATTCATCGCGGCAAGCTTTGCGTTTCCGATGGTAATGGCGGCATTGCCGTATTCGACCATGAAAACGAAACGAACTGGCGCAAACAAAGCAAAGGTTCGAGTGGCTGGATGGTGCGGGGCGACGATGATGGCGTGTACCACGGGCATTCCGGGGGCGTCACCCAATACGATTGGAAAGACGGCAAAGCGGGATGGACTGCGGCGACGCGCGGATCGGTGCTTTTTGGGTGGCAAGAAGCCAAGGACGTTTATGCGGGCACGAGCGACAACAAAGTGTACGTATTCACGAAGGCAGGAAAATCAGGCCCCACGTGTGCGTGCGACGATTCCGTGTATTCGTGTGCCGCTTCGCCAGGAGGAAAATATATATTTGCTGGGGATTCGTCGTCGTCCGTGTATTGTTTCGACGCCACGGGTAAACGATTGTGGAAACTGGCGACGGGATGTGGATCTGCGTATTCGATGCAATACCTCGACGAACGTCTGTACATTGTGACGACCAATGGATCCCTCACGTGTATCGATGCGAGTGAAGAAGCCATTCAGAAGGCACAAGCGGGCGAAGTACCGACGGCGAAATCGATCAAAGCGCCGCCCGTCAAAGAAGTTCCCACGACGCAACTCGAAACGACGAGCGACACGTCCAAAGGCGTTATCGTGGAATGTATCAAGGACGGGTCGAAGGTTCGCGCGCGCGTCATTTCGCCGGGATTCAAGAAAACCTACAATTGCCAATTCCCGCGCAACATTCGCGAAGCGGGGGCAAAATTTATCGTCGACGAAGTGCGCGAAGTGTCCGGAGGCGGGTTTTACCGCGTGCTGGGAAACATCAAGCGTCTCGCGTAGTAGAAGGGTTTCGATATGGCCTTGCCTTCCGGTCCGACGTTTATCCCCTCCTTCGTAGCGGTATTCCCGTGGCTTTATCGGCCATTTCCGATGCTCGAACTTTACGCTCGGCACTATCCGGACGTGTTTACGTTTCGATTGCCGGGTCTCGAGAAAGCAGCGGTGTTTTACCATCCGGATGCAGTGAAAGAGATTTTCTCGCTCGGGCCGGACGATGCTCATGCCGGAAAGATCAATTCGATTCTCGGCCCTCTTCTTGGGCGGCATTCATTGCTGCTTTTGGACGGGGCCGAGCACCTTCGTCAGCGTAAGTTGCTTTTGCCACCATTGCATGGTGAACGCATGGCTTCGTACGGCGAACGGATGGTGCGTTTAACTGAAGACGCCATCACGTCGTGGCCAAATTCGGGGCAGTTCCCCATTCATCCGCGGTTGCAAGAGATTGCGCTGGATATCATTTTGCGCGTCATTTTTGGTGTCCAAGATGGCGAGAATATGGCGCAGATGCATTCGCGCGTATCGGCGATTCTGGAGGTTGGCGCGAATCCGCTTTTGCTTTTCGGAGGTGTTCAACGCGATCTCGGTCCATATAGCCCTTGGGGCAAGTTCGTGCGTATTCGAGACGAAGCCAATGCCATGATTTACGACCTCATGCATCGACGACGTGAATCGAATGAAAAAAAGGACGACATTTTGTCGTTGTTGCTCGACGCACGTGATGAAGACGGCAAGCCCATGCCCGACGAGGAATTGCTGGATCAACTTGTCACGTTGCTCGTGGCTGGGCATGAAACGACGGCGACGGCGCTTTCTTGGGCATTGCGGTGGGTGTTGGATTCGCCTAGTCTACTCAGTCGGCTGCAAGCGGACCTGGAGAATGAAGGTGCCCTGACGAACCTCGAGCCGGAGAAGATTGCACGGGCTCCATTGCTCGATGCGGTGGTTCGTGAAACGTTACGATTGCAACCGGTGATTCCAATGGTGGGGCGGCTGTTACAGAAGCCGGCGCGTATTGGCGGGTATGACCTGGATGCCGGGACGCCTGTGATTGCGTCGATTTATCTGGTGCAACGTCGTCCAGATCTTTATCCGGATCCTAGTCGATTTGATCCGGATCGATTCTTGCGGCGCAAGTTCGGTCCGAATGAATGGCTTCCGTTTGGCGGGGGCATTCGACGCTGCGTGGGAATGGCGTTTGCACTGTACGAAATGAAAATGGTGTTGGCGACGATTTTGGCGCGGACCGTGTTACGTTTGCCGAGGTTTGGCAAGGTACGCGAGGTGCGTCGGAGCATAACGATTTCGACGTCGGGCGGGATGCCGGTGGTATTGGAGCGGAAGGTGGCGCCGCGGGTGAGGGCGACGGCGTAGAGAGGCGTTTCAGATTGGGAGGGCGGTCTCGGTGTGGTGAGCGCATTCGCGGGACGCCGAACTCGCCCGTCCCAAGGCTGGTCATTCGTTACATCTTTTTCTTGAAAACCGCGGTCTTTTGCGTGGGCCGCCCGGGAGCGAACCATTTCGCGGCGCCCGCGGGACCCCGAACTCGCCCGCCTAAGCTCGGGCTCAGACAGCGGGGCCCCCGCGAACGCCGCGAAATGGCCCTCTCCCAGGGCTGTCGTTGTGGAAATGGAGATGTGATCAATGCTCAGCGTGAACAACGTGCGTCTCAATTCTTGTTTTGGTGAATGTGCTTATCGCGGAGAGCAAGTGATCGACACCCGCATTGCATACTTTCGGTCTCAATTCTTGTTTTGGTGAATGTGCTTATCGCGGCAAGCTCGTCCGTGGGCTCCTGCGCTTCGAAGAAAGATTGTCTCAATTCTTGTTTTGGTGAATGTGCTTATCGCGGCGGCCATATCAACACGGACGCGAACAGCCAAGTGTTCGTCTCAATTCTTGTTTTGGTGAATGTGCTTAT
>JANORL010000486.1:0-21534 GCA_031415295.1 Polyangiaceae bacterium
ACGTTTCATGAACGAACCTCCTACGACCACGTTATCGAAATGAACGGAGCGGCGCCATTGCCACCCGTTCCACCAACCGAACCATTGCGGACAGCTCCACCGCCACCGCCACCAGCGCCATAAGTGCCACCAGTGCCGCCAACGCCGCCGTTTCCGATGAGATTCGCGCCGCCCCCGCCACCGCCGCCCCCACCATGCAGCGACGGAGCGGCGCCGCCAGCGCCACCGTTCCCACCCGTCAGTACTCCACCAGTTCCCGCTCCCAATGAAATACCAGTGGCGACAGCGCGAGCGCCACCAGCGCCACCCGCCGCCGACACATTAACGTTCGATAAACCACCGCCGCCGCCGCCGCTTCCAGGGCCATACCCAGGGGCAGAGCCCACGATACCCGGCAACCCGACTCCAGGGCCACCGCCAACGCCGCCGGCTTGACCTGGCGTCCCTCCAGCGCCACCAGCACCAGCGCCTCCACCGCCCAAGCCCCTCACGCCACCACGTGCCTCCGTGATGGTCACAGAACCACAGACGACAGACACAACTCCCGCCGTCGTGCCGTTGCTTCCGTTTGTGTTGTTGGCGACGGCGCCTGCGCCGCCTTGTCCAGCGCTGCCAATCGTGATCGTTAGGGTTGGGCCAAAAACCAACGCGTCTGCCACCAACCCTTCCACGTCGGACAACCCACCGCTTCCACCACCGCCACCGCCGGCGGTGTTTTGGTTTATGGCGCCACACGCGCCGCCGCCGCCGCCACCGCCACCACCAATGCATCGTATTCGGTACTTCGTGTAAGTAGCCCGGATCGCGAATGCCGCGTTCGATGCCGTGAATACGTCCGTAATGGATGTCGTTGTGGGCCCAATGGGACCTTGCGCACCCGTTGCGCCCGTAGCACCTGCGGGACCTTGCGCGCCCGTTGCGCCGATAGGACCTTGCGGGCCGATTGCTCCGGTAGCCCCGGTAGCGCCCGTAGCACCTGCGGGACCTTGCGCACCCGTTGCGCCCGTAGCACCTGCGGGGCCTTGCGCGCCCGTTGCGCCTTGCGGGCCTGTTCGGCTTTTTCTGATGCTCACGTCGGCACCTGTGCAACCAGCGATGCTGTGTCGCCAACGCCAATTCGGATTTCGGTCAAGGCAGGGTCAAGGTTCGCGATTTCTACGCTCTCCCCAGCGGCCAAAGGGATGCCGCCAGAGCCTCCGACAGCTCCAATGGTGACGATTGCGCTGTTGCCGTTTCCAGCCTCTACAAACACGCTTGCTGGCGAAGAGAGCGTCCCGCCAAACCACGACAATGCCGACAAGAGTGTCAAGCCGGCCGTTGCCTCGGCCTCGATGAGCTTCGTGATACCGTTCGTTATCTTGACGGGTATACTGCCGTCTTCTTCGACGGACGGGACTTTTGGTTCGCCGTCAGGTCCCCTGAACGAAACGATGGTACTTTGACGGTTCATGTTTTATGCCGCGATTGTAGCGACACCTCCAGGCATAAAAGCGGTCCATTGGAAGCCGGAGCCGCCATCGCTTTCACTGATGAACAGCACCGTACCAGATCCAGAATTTGGGAATGATGCAAGGATCGTGTTATCGACCCTCACAACCCGTGCCAATTGGCCGCTCCCGACAGTCAACCGCCGCACAATGACCCATTGGCCCGCCGCGCTCGGGTTCGGCAACGTATATATCGACGTCTGCGACACGTTTGGAATGTCGGCGAAGTCGTATGCAAGTGTCATGGTGTGGCTGGCTGTATCAGGCAAATCCGATGGCGCTCGATATTGAATGCGTGCGTTATTTCCTGCGAAGATGAACGGTCCAGCTATCGTGCTTCCGGCCTTCAAGGCGACGGCATCAGCCAGCGCGAGGAATGTGTCACCAAAATTGTCGAGAAAATCGAACAGCGATCCGCCAGTACCATCCCAGCCGCCAAGCGCCGTTGCGGGCATTCCGATCAGGTCAGCCCCGCTTCCCGTCGCATAACCGTGTAAGGTTGCACCAGCAACGGGAATCGTTTCGTCCGCTCGGAGGTACGCGGCAATCGCGCAAACGCGACCCCAGAGCGGCAAAAACGAGTTTGCCCAATATGTAGCGGTCCCGTCACCATTAAAAGAACGATAGGTCGGATTCCATGACGGTGACGCAACAAGTATCGTTTCAGCCATTGTAGATCCTCATAATTCGCCTGTTATCCATCGCCCGTTACCCCACCTGAATCCGCCCCATGAGACGTGTTCGTCTCCCCACAGGTTGGTCATGGGCCATTGCACCCCCGTACCGCCCCATGGTTTCGCTCCCCATTCGTGCACGCCCCAAAGCATGCCATCGCCAAAATCAACGAGGACAGCTACGGGCAATGACTGCGGGCTTTTCCAATAAAGTATTTGTCCGAAGACGGCTTTCTTTTGAGCAGGCGTCGCGGTGCTTCCCCATGTGACCTGTGGATCGCCCCAATTGAATTCGCCCCAATTGAGCGGGGCAAAGAATCCACGAAGCCGTACCCAGAACTTCGAGAACCAGTCGTCAGGCGTGCGCCATTCTGACCAGTTGATAACTTCAATCTCGGGCACGCCATAGCCCGTCAACGATCGGATGATCGCTTGTGGCAGTCCAGCTTCTTCCCACGTCGGAAAGGCTTCTTTACATCGCCCACGGAGCTGCTCTGCGAGTTCCCCGACGAACGTCGGCAATCGGAATATTGCGGCCAACCGGCCGAGTGCATCATCGGGGCAAAAGTCTGGATCGGACATCGAGACGCCCGCTTTGAGCAAATCAGTCTCGGTGTCCTGTGCGCTTCCCAAAGCACGCGCGATGCCTTCGGCCAATGGGCCGAGCCACCGAATAGGCCGCATATCGGCCACGCGCGCCTCAGCGAATGTCACGGCGTTTTGCTCCCACAAACTTCGGCTTTCAGGTAACAGCTCACGTCGATCTCGAACCTGAATTCGTCAACGATTGCGATCAATCGCCAGTGTCGCTCGGTTGTGTCTTTCAGTCGCTTATGTGCCACGACAGCGGCGGCTCGCTCTGCTGCCTGAAGAGCAGACGTCGCTTCGACCATTTCAATCTGCGGTTCGCCGGCGCCCGTGATTGCTACACGGTAGGATCGCGACTCTGATGGCGTAAGCGCCTG
Organism: Polyangiaceae bacterium; assembly: GCA_031415295.1. GTDB lineage: Bacteria > Myxococcota_A > Polyangia > Polyangiales > Polyangiaceae > Polyangium. The sequence continues at coordinate 3,127 of JANORL010000486.1, forward strand.
CATTTTCGCATTTGCAAACGCGAGTGCGCGCAGTGCTGTTTTTCTCGCCAAACCTTCAAACATTATACCTCCGTGAGGGACACTGTGAATATGAGCACCTCTCCCACGTCGAGGACCGTGTCGTCAAGCGGGGCCGTCATATCGAGATCGGAAACCCCTCTGAATCCAGGGATCGCGTATTCTTCCGACGCGAGTCCGCGGACGATGCCGTGGACCAAAGTATTGTCCAACTTGCGACCTGGCTCCATGGGCCATTGAGCGGCGAGTAGTGCCAGCGTGGCCGTCGCATCGGCGATAATTGTGGCGCTTGTCCCGTCCGGTTCCATCGTCCCCGTTACGGCAACATTGCGCGCAACGGCGGGTAAATACCGCCATAGGCCCCGCGAGCCGAGAGGCTCGTATGGTCCGAACACGGCTTGCGCTGCTGCGCATTCTTGCGTTGTCGCTGGCCCCGCCGCATTCGCCAGAAACACGTCCACGCTTCCGGGCCCGTTGGGGTTGTCGTCGCGCACTCCAAGTTTGGCAATGGTTTCGACTCCGGAAAGAATTCGGAAGCGTGTGGAGAATTCATGCCCTCCAGCGGCAAGTGTCCCCCAACGCGCGAGCGCACGCTCGAGATACTCCCGGTTCGTCTCGCGTCGACGAGCTACAAATATCTGCGACCCTAATATGTTTGTAATGTCGACGGCGGGGAGCGTTCCCCCGAGAAGTTTGTATATTTCTCCGGGACCGATGTTCCCCGACAACCCAGCGACGAGCGCCTCGAATTCGAGCTGCAGCGTTTCGCCGACGCCAGCGCGCAATGTTCCACCGGTGAGGTTTTTGAACTTCGTTCCATCGAGAGACATCGCCTCTCGGCTCAATGGATTGATCGTGTACGGCCCGCCCGTTGCGGACTGGTTTGTTAAAGTGAATACGTGACGTGCCTTCGTTTCGCGAAGACGTTCGACGCGGAAAAACCCATATACCTTACGGTCGACCCACTCCTCGTCACGAAACTCGACATCGACGAGCAGCCCAGACTTTACGACTTCGGCTCGAAGCTGTTGTTCCGTAGAGAGCGCGCGGGCGTCGAGGGCAATCAAGCCACGTTCGGCGCTCGTCGGGGAAAACCCCGTCAGGACAACGCCTTCGGCTGCAAGGTCCGTCGTGAGTTGCGATTGCAGTGTCGTTGCGTCCGTTACGGTTACGGCTTCTTGGTAGGTAGGTGCAGGCATAGTGGAGCCTCAAAGGATTGGAAACTGCGCGAGAATATCGCCAGCGGCATTGATTGAAACGACAAGCGGATACGTTCCTGATTGTCCAAGCGTCACAGATGGGGCGTATCGCAACACATCGTTTTCGAGCGTCAATCTCGATATGATACTCGTTACATATTCGGTGCGTGACCCTTCTGCGTCAAACGCCGCGCGCCATTGAATCAACTGCGCTGGCGTCGGCGTTGCGTTGATTAGTGCGGGCACGTCCGTGCAATGGCCAAGCGCCCATGGCAAGCCGTCGCGAGGGGCGAGGTATCTTCGGACGAACCATTCAAGCGCTACACGTGGGCCACGGATGCGCCGATATGTCAAGCCTGGGCGGCCCGATGCGTCAAACGTCGACGTGTCAATGAGTTGGGAAATATCAACGGCCGGCACGGATAAACACCTCCGGTGAACCCAAGGTGATAACGCCTTTCAAGGCGAACGAAACTGGCACACCATTGGGCAACAGGAGACCCGTTGACGCCGTCGCTCCCGGTGGCGTGTATACGATTGTGATCGAACCGATCCCGCCGTTCGCGTCCGGTGTCGCGGTAAACGTCATGGTGCCATTGCCCGTCGGGTCGTCGACTCGTGCAACCGCTTTGCCATCTTCCGGCATTGCGTCGAAGCTTGTGGCATAGGGTTGTGTTTCGTCGCCATCTTCAAAGCCGAGGAGCAACCGTTTACCTTCGGCGATGACGAGTCGGCAGCCAACAATGCCAGGCCGATAGGGTACTTCGGTGATTCCTCCTATTCGTGGATCGTCGGCCTCGAGGTCAAGAGTTCCATTCGAGTTCTGCCGACGCACAATTGCAGAATGCATGCCTTGGTAGGCGGGCATCGGGAGCGCGCGACGAACCGATTCTTCGAGATCACCTCGAAGGCCTCCAGGGCCAACGCCTTCCCCCCATCGAAGCAGCACACGAAGGCCCGTTTCGTCGAGGGTATATATCACTTCTTCGATACGTCGGCCGCGAACCGTTGTTCCTGGCCGCAACGATGCTCGAGCTACCGTGCCCGCGATCGTCCTTTCGATGGCATCCTCAGGGCCCTCGAAAAAGAATCCAGCCGCTTCGATGTCCGCTTCGAGCCATCCGTCGATCGTGAGCTGAACAAAGCCATCATCCCCCATGCGCCACGTGAATGTGGACCGCTCGGCCAATCGATCGAGCAATTGAGCGGCGGTCATCCCACCAACGCGATGCCAACGCGAAACAACGAGCCCAGCGACGGCAACGTCATCGTCGAGCGCTTCGGCGCTTTCCTCGATTGCGTCCGTGAGAATCGACGATAACGGCACCTCGAGTGGGGCTTGTTGGTAGGTTCGGGCATCGAGAAACGCACGCGCCAAAGTTCCATTGCCGGCTACGAGTAACGCGGTCGCGCGTCCTTCCGACGTCGTCGCGTCGACCTCGGTGATCGTTCCAATCAGCTCGATCGGTTCGCCGTCGTTGTCCGCCGCGAGAATGAACGTTGCGGGCCCGATCAATAACGGATCGTCTTCGTCCGCGTCAACCTCGAGCCGAACCGTCCAGATGCCACGAAACGGAAATGCCACATTCGCGCAAAGCGCCGTCCATTCGCGTTCGTCCGCAGTCGCAAGGATGCCCGTACTCATGGTGTCGCCTTTGGTTTTTCGGGGCCGTCGAATCCGCGAGCGGCAACTGATTTCACGCGTGTGAATGTGGCTGTTTTTTGAGACGCCTTCAAGGCATCGGCCAGCTTTGGATCTATCGTGAGGCCACCGCGCGGTATCACCTTCGTGCCATCACCTTTCGCTGCTGTGGTCTCTTCGCCTGCAGTGTGCTCGGTGCTCTTATCGGGCGTTTTCGTTCCTTGCGCCGCTTCCTTTGGGGGTTCCGGAACCCATTCCTTGGCCGTGATTGTGCACGTTCCAATGTGCCCGCGCCAAACGATTTCGCCAACGTCGTCGACATCGATCGATTTTCCGAGGCGCCGGTTAAAGTCGGCGGACATGAAGTCGAAGGGGCCGCCTTCGCCGTTGGGATTATTTGGGTCGATCGCGTTCAGCAGCGCGCATGCGCCTTGTGGAGCGGAGAAGTTTGACCGAAGGAACGTCAGTTCGATCGTGACCTCGAGCGGGGCAGGGCCGCTTTTCTTCGTCTTGGCCTTGCCGCGACCAGCCGCCTTTTGGTTGTCCTTTGCCGCTTTGGATTTGACTTTGACGAGTCCTGCACCCCAGCCATAGGGCTCCGGGGGCCATTCGAACGTGCGGTCTGGAGTCGCAATAATGAACTGCACCCATGGGCCGCTCGGTTCGATGGAGGGAGCGTCAACGATGATCATCCGTAGCGCAACCTTCGGAGACCAGTCCCCATTTGCGCCTCGAACTGCGCGCGTGCGCCTTGGACCGCCGCGGCTCCAATGACTTGCGCTTGTGCTGGTGAGTTTGCCCCTGAAACAATAATCGTGGGCGAAAAGTTGATAACGACTCCAGAACCGCCACCAGCGGAAGATATCGCGGTGATTCCAGCGCCTCCGTTGCTGTTCGACTGTCCCGCCGCCCATGCGCCACCGAGGCCCGCGATCGCCATCGATGCCGCGGCCGAATAGACGGACGACTCGGATTTCTTAAAGCCCCGCACGGTGCCGTCGCCGGCAAATAACGAATACTCTTCAAACGCTCGCGCGGGCGAACCGACGCGCCATGTGGACCCAACGGCGGCAAGGGCTGAGTTGGCGAGGTTCGTTGCGGACTCTGCGACTGCGGTTATACCGCCGGATATTCCTTGGACGATTCCTTGCCAAAGGTTTGACCCGTACGTCATGCCAGCGTTCAACATGTTCGACGCGCCCAAACGAATGTCTTCGCCTATTGAATTGAAAAAGCCATTAAATTGTTCTTGGGCTTGGCCAAAAAACTCGCCGCCTGGAAGCATGTTGGTGAAATGTTCTTTGGCGCCTTTGAAGTTGCCATCGAACAAATCGCTGATTCCAAGATAACCCTGTCGAAGCTCTGGCAGCAATGCCAGCGGACCAAGAATAGGCGCCATCATTAGACGCCCTGACAACGAGAGGCCCTTCCAAATGGCTCCCATATTGCCAAGCCCACCAGTTGCTTCACTGATGGATCCTATTGTGCCGGCGATTCCAGCAGCTAGGCCCATCATGTCACGAGCCCCGCCGGCCAACTCGCGCACGACCGGTACGGCTTCCTTTGCCCCAGCAAGGATGGCGTCGAGTGTTCCGGTGATTCCCTTCTTCGTGTCGATCTTGTTTCCCGTCAAACCCTCAACCATTGCGTTGAAGAGATCGGCGCCGACTTCACGAACCTCTTTTCCTTTGCCTTTCTTTACATCAAAGAAGTCAAGAATCGAGTGCAGAACGTCCTTCGCGCCGTCAAGTCCGCTCTCCACCTCGACATCGAAGAATATATTCTTCGGGATGTTTTTTACCCGCTCCATCAATTTGGATATGTCGCGATCCGCCTTGGCTGCCATGGCATCACCTGGATTCTTCGCGTCTGTTTGCTTTTGTATCGCGGCAATGATCACTTCCTGGTCGAGCCCACGGATACCGCCTGCGCTTGACAGCATGCGTAGGACTTCCTTATTGTCCTTTCCGAGCTTCTTGCCAATCTCGCCTATGACATCTCCAGACTCAAGACCGAAGGTGTTAAACGTGTTGAGCAATTCAAGGTTTACGCGCCCAGTTGCCTTCATCTGTCCAAAGGCTTTGGTAAGCCCTTCTCGCCCAGCCGCCGACCCCGCCCGGCTGTCTATAGTCCCGAGATCCGAGAGCGACCCAATAATTCTTTCCACTTCGTTGGGCTTAAATCCCTTGGTTGTGAGGTCAAGAAATTGACCCGAAAGGGATTCGCGGGAAGTGCCAAATCGATCAGCAAGCTGATTCGATTGCTTAAGCAACACCTTTGAAGATGCTTCGGCGTCTAGCGTGAGTTGGGTCCCGCTCTTGTTTAAGCCAAGGCCCTTCGACTCTTGAGACATGCGCGCACGTTCCACCGTCTTAAATGCTTCGGCGACGTCTTCCTTGTATGCCTGTGCCTCAATGACGCTTTCGCCGAATGATTTTGCCGCCCATATCGCCGCCCCGCCGGCGGCGATTGCAACAGCTCCCATTGCGACGGCCGCTGTTGCCAGCGGTGGGCCGATTTTGCTTGCGATGGGGCCGATCTTTTCCATCGTCTCGACGGTCGAAACGAGACCTTGCGTTGCCTTCGGCCCAAACGTTCGCGAGAAGGCCTGAAATGCTTTTTGCCCGCCGGTTAATGTTTTCGGACCAGATGCCGATTGCAAGTGCGTTGGGATGCGGTTCGCCATCCGCATTTGATCGGCGAGATGATCCTTGTCAATTTTCGCCGCGGCCTTCGCGCGCTTCTCGATGACGTCGTACACGCTTGACAGCTTCGATGCGGCTTGCGCTGCTTCGCCGATGGCGATCGCTTCTTCCATGGCCGAGTGAGAGGCCGCTTCAATCGCACTGCCAGCCTTTTGCGATTGTGTCGCCAGAGCCGCGGCGTAGTCGATCGACTTCGGCGAAGATGCCGATTGCAAGTGCGTCGGGATGCGATTCGCGGCTTGCATTTTCGCGTGAAGGTCTTGCGCGTCCTTTCGAGCAATCTCTAGGTCGGTGTTTCGCATGGCCTTGTTGACCTGCGATTCGTTGTACGCTCGAATCTGCCCAACGAGCTTGCCCCACGCACCCGCGGCTTTATCGGCCAGGCCTGGAATCTCCAGCAGCGAATTCGACAGCTTGTCGTTCAAGGTTGTCAGCGCCTCAAACGACTCCGCGATTCCGGTGGGGCCTTTATGCTTCGAGATATCCTTCATGATATCATCGAGGCGCTTGACGCCAACATACGCCTTGTCGCCGCCCTGCTCTTCGAGCTCGATAATGATTCGCTCGATTTCGCTGGACGCCGACATTTAGATAATCTCTCGTTTCGGTGGAAGCTTGAACTCTGGAAGATGTGCCAGGACTAGCCCGGCGAATAACAGCCCACCAGCGCGGCGCGTGTCCTCGTTCTTTACGCCAAGATCTCCGAGGATTTCTCCAAGGATGTTGGCGGTGCGGTCGATGTCGCGGAGGCGAGCGACTTCGGCCGCAAGATCGTAGGGCGGGCCTTCGCCGCCGTTTGCGCCCATGCGTAGAGAACGGGCCAAAGACACGACCCAATTCGCCATTGTCCGCGGACGAACTTGGACGCCTCGTCACGCTCTGGATATGCCATCGCGTTGACGGCAAACGTTACGGCCGTTTCGTGTCCGCGTTCGTGTAAACCTTCCATCATGAGATCAAGTGCGTGTGAATTCGGAAGCCGAAGTACGCACGACCATTTGATTTCGAGATCATCGTCGTTGTACGACGCAATTTTGAGCTGTCCCTCGTTCGGGTATTCCCGGCGCAAACGAGTGATCACTGATGGATCAACGCCAAGCGCAGCGATTGCCGAATCGTCGAGATTGGGGCCAACGTCGACGACTTTGAGGAATGATGTATTGCCACCTCCAAGGCGCTCGATTTCGCTGAGAAGCGCTTTGTTGAGGCCTGGAACCGCAGCGATTGCTGCGTTCATGGTGGCCTGATCGGGCCATACGCGGCCCTTCGAGAGCGCGACGTTCCGTGCCGTGTCTCGGATGCCCACGTCCTGAGAGAGCAGGCCGTTTATGCAGGCGCGGTGATCGTCGTCGGAAAGCCGGCAAAGCACAATAACCGTGCCTGCTGCGTTAACGGGATACTCGCTGATATCCGGACGCCCAGATCGGCGCGTGGCTTCGGCGAAAAGAGCTTCGATGTCGGAAGGTCGTTTCATTATTTCCTACGGAACAAGGGCGTTGAGGACTGCGATCACGGGGTTGTCTTGCGACGGATCACGCAAGAGGCTTTTCCCATTCAGGTTTGGGATGGTGATCAGGAATTCGCCGGCGGTGACAGGCAAACTACCCGAGTTCCTCTCTTCTCCCCAATCACCTGTGAAAATGCATCCCTCGTGCTTATAAATGTCCGTAGGGAGCCCAGGCCGGGAAATGGTCCAGAGTTGGTCAAACGACCTAAGCATGCCGCCCATATGTTCCGATACTCTACGGAACTCCCGAGGGGCCAGACCGCCCATCGAGCCGCTTGGTTTTGCCTCAGTATGGGCTACGGCGACGGGGCCGATGTTGTTGGCGGCCATGATATGGTCGCCGGCCAAACCCAGCTTGAAAGAGCGTTCGGAAGCCGATCGGATAATGATCCCGACGCCTTCGTTTGGGCCTGGGCCAGTCGGTATGATCTCGATGATCGCGTCCTGTGACGATTCCGCGATTCGATTGACGTCAAACTGAACGGTAACGGGGGGCATGATGGCTCCTATTGAATGTTCTCGACGATGGTCGCGGAATTCGTTACGGATACCGTGATCGCGATATCCTTAATCCAGCCGAGGCGCTGGAACACGGCAGTCACGAACGTCTTATCGGCGCCGCCGATCGATTCGTATTTAACGATCGTTGCCTTGGCGCTCGAGGCATACCCGGGCTTCAAGATGCCCTGTTTCATCGCCTCGTTGAACTTGTTTTCGATCGATGCTTTTTCGGACGGTTTCAGTTGTCCAGAAGTCGCAAGATCGGGCGTGCTGTTCGACAACTGAAACGCCACATTGCGAAGCAGCCGTGCACACTCGAGGGCCGCGCGGGCGGTGTGTTCTCCGACGAATTGCGAAGCGGTGGGCGCACGGGTTCGGCCAGCGCGAATATACGGCAATTCGCTGTCGTTTCGCAGAACCGAGTAACCGAAATTCTCCATTTTGACCAAGGCCTCTGCCTCGGTTCGTGCTGCACGCTTCAGCAGGTCTTTCAGGTAGCAGCTTCGAAGCGCTCCCTTCCCGCCAAACCCTGGATTGACATTCAGGGCATTGCGCGCACATTCCTCGACGTAAGGAACCGCGAGCTGTGCACGATGACGGCCCGAGTATTCTTCCCATTCGAGGAAGATATCGCCGTGAACGATCGTGTTGAATTTGTTCGCCTCTTGCGTTCCCGCAAGCGTCGTCTTGACATCTTGGTCGACGTCGTTCCAATCGGCGATTGGCGCAAGCGGGCCGCCCAAAATCCACTTGAAGAAGATGGGGTTGTCTTCGGCTGTCGCGCATTCGACGCGAAATGACTCGAGCGCCACTTGCCATGCGAGCAAATCGATTCCGTCGACGGGCTCATGACACACGTGCAAAATCGAGAAAGGCTCTCCAGAGGTCCGGAGTGCAGCGGCCGCGGCGTTAAAGTCCACAATGCCCATTGCGGGCGCTACGGTGGCCACCTCGAACGTTTGTCCAACCTCGTACGTGTCATCGGGGAACGTGAATCGAACGCCAACGCCGTGCGGGTCATACGTGCTGGGAATGCCCTCTGCTGCATCGTCGTCCGTGAAACCGAGATCGTTGTTCGCCGTGCCCGTGCCGATATCAAGCGTCCCGAATTCGCCATTGACCGTACCGCTGATTTTCAGATAGCGACCAGCGACCAACGCCGCCGTACCGTATTGCCCGCCGTCGATGGTTTGGCCGTTGGTGAATCCAAGATCGGTGTTTGCCGTGCCGTTGCCAATCGTGAGCGTAACATTCGGCCCAAGCGCGTCCGTCGTCACGCTGATAAAATCGCCCGTTTCAAGTGCCGATGTAATGCCAGTGGCCGCGGCGATTTGCGTTGCGATGTTCGCCAGCGACGCGACGGCGGCGAACGTTACCGCGATGGCAGAGTCGACCTCGTCCACGGTAAGCGTGACCAAGAACGTTTTCGTGTTGATCGTCGACGGCGTGTAGGCCGTCAAATCCGCCGTGCCGAGCAGCGTCGCGGGCGTGAGCATCGAATCTTGTACTTGATCCACGATGTCCTGCACCGTGGTCGTCGAGGCAAACGTTGTCGTGAAAGGGCCTTGTCCGTCAGGGTCAACCTCGAACGTTTGTGTGTCGAGCGTCGATGGCGTGATGCCAAGCAGATCGATCGTTCCGATCTTCGACGCAGGCAGCTCCGGAGGAATATCAACGGTTTCGTGGGGCGTGATTCCGTCGTACGAAAACACCGCACGCGCTTCGCCGATATTACCAACGCGGGAAACCGTGAGGGTTAGGTTTGGAAACGAAAACCAAGGGCCTTCAATCTGGTCTCCATTCGCCTCAATGGCCAAGCATGTTACCGCCGGCGCTCCATCGGTCGCGTCGACGGCTGATATCGTGCCGGCGATATCGATTCCCGCGAGGGCCGCAACTGCCTTTTGCTCGCCGTGACGCAACGATCGGCGCGTGGACGCGGGGAGTGGCCCGTGTCCAATCGAGTCCACAAGGCCCGTCTGGCCCGCATCGAACGACACGACGGTGTTTGCCGCACCAACTGATGCGATACCGACACGGGCGATAATTTGCCCTGGAGACGGGGTTTGCCCTGGCGTTTCACTAAATCCAACGGATTCGCTCATGATACAATTTCCTCGTTTTCGCCCACTCCGGGCCCTTCGACAAACAAACCGCTTTCCGCCGTTCCGCCCATTCCGGTGACTACGTTCGTCGTCACAATCGAAAGCGGCGGGCCCTCGATGAGGAACTCACGAATAACGTCGTAACGAATCAGTATGCGCATTGCTTCGACCCATGCACCGTTATCAGGATTCGATCCGCCTCCGGATGAATTGCCGTCAATCCTCCAACCATAAGGTTGGGCCCCAAGCACTGCGTCGCACGCTCGAAGAAACTTATCCGAAAGTTCCATCAAATTACGCTCGCTACCGGGCGCGCGAACGAGCACGTCGACAACGACGTATCGATCGAGAATTGAATCGTTGCGCGTGGGTTGATAACGTGGCGGCTCATAACGATATCGGCCGTCTTCAGGCTGCAACCATATCACGCCGGGCTCGAACGAATTCTGCGTTCCGTCAGGTTCGCCAAGCGTGATCGATATGCCCATCGATTGCGCGATAACGCGAGCCGTTGCCTCAAGAGCACCGTTTGCGTAGGTCGTCATCGGAACCGCCGAATCTCAGCACGGACATCCGCCGCCGCTTTTCGTTGGATCTTTACGACCCAATTGCGCGGCAATCGACGCCCGAATGCATAATCTTTGACATACTTTGCGTAACCAATATTTTCGAGCGTGATTGTCGAGCCGCTCGCGGACGCAGTAGCGGTCGATTCTGCTTTGCCCGTGTCTTTATGCGGCCGAAGCAATGCCCGCATAGCTTTTTGAAGTTGTGGCGCCATCGTGGCCGCGGTATTCGCGAGCACGGCCCCGCCTGCGGTACGCTTCAATGCGCGCAACACACCATCGACGCTTTTTGAGCGGCCTGCTCGGCGAACTCTCATAGACCGCACCCCCAACCGAACCCACCACTGGGATTCGCCGGGCTACCCGTGACAGCGCCCATTTCGGAAATTGCTGGCGTCGAGTCCTTCAATCCTGCTATCGGCTTTCCAGATTGCCACGTGCGAAGCGTGATCCATGTGTCCGCGACTTTGGCTCGCAGTTCGTCAATAAAGTCCTTCGTGAGCGGCAGTCGAAGACGGTTGGTTTGCGATACAATGCCCGCCGCCAACACGCACGTAACGAGCTTCGTTTGTTCGGTACCGCTAGTTATCTCGCCATGCGCCGTCGCGTGATCTTGGACGATTCCCGAGGCAGACAGTAGGGCCTGTTCGTAAACAGGACGCGGGTCGACTCGCCACGCGTATGGGCGGGTTCCCGTCGTCGTGAGCACGACAGGCGAACCGTTTACCGAAATGGTAAAAATATCAAGGTCGACAATGGCAACCGTATAAAGCGTTGTGGGAATGAGAGGCGCAGGAAGAACACCCTGCGCCTCGAATTTGACGAGGTCTCCGTCAATGAGTCCATGGCCCTTCGTGAGAATGCGACCCGTGTTGACGTCGACCGACTCGATTTCGCGCGGCGGGGGCACGAGTGCCGTGGCCGGGAGACCAAGTCGAACGAAATCAGCAAGGGTCGCAAGAAGAGCCATTGTGGTTTAAGACCAGGTAACTTCGTAGAGTTGCGAGGACCAGGGAGCGTAAAGAATCACATCAACGTCGAGATCTGCACCAACGAGGGTTTCGCCATTGATCTTTGCGTGCTCGCTATTGTGATCAATGAGCCAAATCCGCGGCATCATCCAAGTTCCGGTTTCCGCTTGCCAAGCTTCGGGCGCCATAAAGTCCCCACCGGGAAGACTCTCCACGCCAATCAGCGTGTGCACAAGCACGATTGCATCCGCACCAATGCCAGACGCAATCGCAATCACCTTGTCATCGGGCATCGACTTCGATTCGATGACCGTGAACTGGCCGCGCTCTTGATTCGAACGCGTCACCGCAGCGACGGGAGTCGAGCCGTCCTTTACGATCACGATTCGATCATCGTCCTTTGCGACATCTTCGAACAACTCGAAATTGTCGGTACTCACCATGAAACCAGCGAGCTGCTGATCAATCCATTGAGGTGCTTTTTCCGTGTGCATCGGATGCGGTATTTTCTTCATCCGACGTTTCACTTTGCGAATAAAGTCGAGAACGTTTACTTTCTCAACCGTTTCGCTGTACAAATTGGTATATATTGGCGAATTCGGATCGTCCGGCGCGATGAGTTTGTCGACACCGTAAAACGAAGCGCCGTCGTACCCATGCGTGCCAGTGGCGCCTGCAAGCGTTCTCTCCACAATGAGTTTGTCGACAAGCGCCGCCCCACTTGCTCCCCATTGTTCCGCTCGGTTCGGAATGCTCCAAAGGTTTGCGAGTGGGCCTGGGCGTGCGATTTTTTTAAGCTCTTCGCCAATACCAGCCTGCCAGGGCAACGTGCCGCCAGTGATTTCGCGCTCCCCAGCACGGTCGAATCGCCGTGGATTTTGGGCGGCCCTAAACCCTCCGGTTGGGACGGGTACAGGATAGGACTGTTTGAGCGTGGTCAGTCCTTCCTCGAGTACCAGCCCTTGTGCCGCCGCGATCTTTGCCAAGATGCCCTGGCTCGCCCCTTTTGCGAAGGCATTCAGGCTGCGCGCGCGAAATGTCGTGAAGTTGTGTTCACGTGGTTTGAAGCGTGAAAGCGCTTCTCGATTTACTTGCGCCATTTCACGGCACCTTTGCGAAGTAAAGGCGGATCGTTACCGAGCCCGCGGTCAAAAGGGAGACGTTGACGTCTCCGGTGAAAATTGCGTTGATGGTTTGTCCAACCATGTCTGGCATGTAACCAGCCGCAACGAGAATACCAGCGGGGGCAAAGTCTTCCGAGCCGGCCGTTCCAGAAAACACGTTGTCTGCGTCGACGAGTCCATCTGCGTCGGTGCCTCCAATGTCGAGGACAACGATGGCCGCGCCACCGCCGGTGAACGGCGTGGTGAGTTTCTTCGAACCGCCCACGAACCTACCAGGCGCGACGCCCAATGCAATCGTCTGCGACGTGGCTACATCAACCAAATCGGTATGGGTGATCGTTTTGGCCAGCATCATGACGCCATTGGCGCTCTGGACATGTTGGGGTTCGAACGATACCTCGACTGTGACCAAGTCGCGACAAACGACGAGCGGGCCGCAATACGCATACGCTCCACCGCCATCGGCCAACGAGCACTTGTTCGTCGTCGGGTTCCAATAGATTGGCGTGCCGATCGCGGTATCGACAGCAATCGTTCCGTCTTGTGGCAACACGAAAGCGCGACCAGAGCGAACTTCGATGGAATTATCGCCGTTGTTCAAGGTGGTGTAGTCGATCGACGACTCGGTCACACCAATCGGGTTCAGCCCAGGTATGAGCGGAAAACAGATTCCGGTTGCTGGGTCTTGTCCACACAATTCCCCGGAATACCATCGAATGGCCGCTGCCAATACCGTATATTGTGGAATTGGTAATCCGCAGCCGGTTTTCCCGCGAGGTTGGTCTTTAGAAAGTGCCATCAGTTTCCGCCATCCTGCGGCGAAAGTGCCGCGCGCGCGATGAAGGGCGACACGTTGTGAGCTTTGGCGTATGCCTGAATATCAGCCTCTGTGGGCTCCCCAGACTTCGCTTCTTCGCTCGTGCGCAGCGCGGGCGGGACAGCCTTATTTGAACGGCGTCCAACGTAGGAGCGCAATGCCGTCGTGCTCATTTCTGCGAGTTCGGGGACGGGGCCAGCGGTGTGGTTTTTCGGGTCTACCCAAACAAGCGCGGGCGCCTCCACTTGCGCAAGTTGCACGAGCAGCGAAAACCGTTCTTTGGTGTCCGCGTCTCGATCGTTCTTTGCGAGCGTGGAGCGCATTGTGCCGACTTCGGCTGCATCTTTTTTCCACGCAACCAAGACGCCCTTGGCGCTTTCGGCGTTGGATTCGCCCGTGGTTTGGAGCGCGTGTCGCCCCAACTCGAGCAGCGGCTTCGAATCGCCCGCTGCTTTGTCGACGTCCTCTTTGCTGGCGTTGGCGGCCAGTCCGAGGAACGCTGCCAAATCAGACATACGTTTGTCCTTCCTCTTCTGGGCCAACTCTCCGGCCCGCTTCAAAACTCCAGACCACTGCAAAACACCGTCTGCAAGCTTCGCTTCGACGGCCTTTTGCCCATAAAACACTTTTGCGTTCAACCCCCGAACGTCCTTCACGCTCATTCCGCGGCGTGTTGCTACTTGTTCGTAAAACCCTTCCGAAAGCATCGACACGACTTCTTGGAGCCGTGCCAAACCTTCTTCGTCGAGGGGCCGAATCCAGTCGCCCGCGGTTTTTCCTTCCGGATCGTGGACTCGCGTAATCTTGACGCCGGCCTTTTCGAGTTGCATTGAAAGGTCGTAATGCGTCGTATACGTTCCGATAGAACCCGCGGCGCCATCGTTGGGCACGTAGATTTCGTCCGCTACCGTGGCGAGCCAATAGGCCGCGCTTGCGCCCAGATCGAGATATGCAATCGATGGTTTGCCGCTTGCGTCAAGCGCCGCGCGCATTTCTCGGGCTGCGTCCGGAAGGCCCATGGCGGCCCCGCCAGGGGATTCGATACGGAACGCGACGACGTCAACGTTCGTATCGTTGCCTGCTTTTGCGATCGCGGCGGCTATTCTGTCGTACCCGTCAAACCAAATCCACTCTCGGTACGCGATGGCCTTTTTGGCGAGCGCTCCCTCGATGGTGATAACTGCGATTCCATTTTCCACTGCGTAAAGGGGCACTCCCTTCGCAGTGGTCACGGACTGAGCTCGAGCCATGAATGGGCCGAGCAACGTCGCGTCGAGTGCGACCGCTTGGCCAAGCGCTTCAAGAGCTTCGAGCTGTTGTAGATTCACAAAAACGCGAGTACAACGAGCCTGCGAATCGCGTCAACAAAACAGTCGCCGTCGCTCACGATTCAGCTTGTTTCATAGGCTCATACGGGGGGACTACGACCCGGAATTCCTTCGCCGTAGCCTCAACCCACTCCCGTGTTATTTTGTGCCCGTTCGTTCGATGAGCGGCGAGCGAGGCGGCGAAGTCCAGATGTCGCTTCGCAAGCGCCGACAACATCTCATTGACCTCGGGATCAGGCAACGGCCACATGATAGCCGGAGCATTCTCTGGATCGCCAGTGTTTATCGCCGCCCACGGCCGAAGAATGCCGCTTGTGTACCCGGACGAACCCGCCGCAACGTCCTCGACTACCCACGCAAACAGAATGCCTTGAAGGATATACGCCTTTGCGTACGAACCGCCCTCGTTTGCCGCGGAACCATCTTGGCCCGTCAGTGCGAGGAAGATATCCGACTTGTCGAGCTTCGGCCCGTCGCGGAAGATCTGCCACCCCGTGCCGGTGAATTCGACCTTGGCGAGCTTCGTGCCCGCGGCGGTTACAATGTGGCGAACCCCGTCCCACAGTTTGCCCACGGCAGCGTCAAGGCTCTTGCCCACGTCGCTGCCAACCGCGATCTTGTCGGGTAATTCCGCGTGCAGTTTTGGGTGGCCTATCGCTCGGCCACCAGAGGCCCGGTCAACTATCGAGTGACCTCGAGATGCAACGGGGAGTGACAGCGGAATGACTGCGCCGTTCTCGTGAGGGTGTTTTTCCGTCGTTCGAATGACGGACCACTTGCCGTCGCCGTGAACGATCGGCACGCGTCCCTCGCGTGTCATGGCGACGTATCCGCATCGAGGATCATGATCAACGCTTTCGAGATCCCACACCTCCACAATGGGGTCCCATCGTGTGCCGTCTTTCCGTGGACGCCACGTCGTTTGCAGAACGGCAAGGCCGCACATCGTCAAGTCTTCGGCGACTGACCTTTTCGTTGGCGCTTGCAAAAGCGTTCCACGAACGGCCAACATCAGCTCGAGTTCTGCGCGGGCGCCATCGGACCCACCTTCGAGCGTATGGGGACATCCGAGCCATGGGGCTACACGTTGCCCGAGCGCTCCAACGACGTTTGAGTCGCGCTTGAAAAACCGCGCCAAACGTTTTCCCTGAAAAACGCGTCCTTCTTGGAACGTGTCACGATGCCGGCGAATCTTTTCTACCGACCATTCACCGAGCCATTGCTTGTCATAACTCGCGAAACTATGACCGAGGTATTTGGTGTCTGTCGAGACAGACGCCGGCTCTGTAGGGGGAATCGTGATCGGTAGGTAAATCGCCACGTGCGGCCGTTACCACCCGACGCCATTATGTGTCAATCAAAGGGTCGACCGCCATTCGTCGCGCGCACCAAACAGGTCGTCGAGGTGCGAAAGCGCAGCGACCTCGTTTGGCGTCGCAAGTGAGACGCTTGGCCCACCCACACCACGCAAAAGTTCTTCGTTGTTTTCCTCCGGCTCATTGAGGAGCAAACGACAAACGGCGTGCACGATGGCATCGAGCCCATTGGGTGACTTGCGCGTGATACCAGGAATCCAACCGCTCATTTCCTTCTCGAGCGTCGGCAACAGACCAACGTGGCGAACACGCCCCGCGCTGTATAGGAGAGACACCGGTTGCGCACGTTCGTACTTTGATTCCTTCGACCAACCCATCTCGACGGGCGTTGGCTTGAATGCGTCTTTGCGTTTCGCTTTCAGGTGTGCGTTTTCTTCGTACGCTTGAAGATTGCGTTTCACAAGGTCGCCACCCTTGTTCTTTTCGGCGAACAATTCGATTTTGTCGGCAACGCTTTTCCATTTATTGTAAAGCTCGAACGCCGCCTTGGCCCATTCTTCCGGCGCGTGTTTGTCTGTGCGGTCATCGAGCACATAACATGTTCCGCGCTCATCGAGTCCAACGGCAACGATTCCTGTTTCGTCACTTCGATCGTTGACGCTATCCGCCGGATCGATGGATACAACAACCGCGACGAACCTTTGTGGCAAATCGTTAGGGTGCTGCACGCGATGCGCGTTGATGGTCGACCATGGAAACAGCGACCCTTTTTCGTCATCGAGAAGAGCGCCGTCGCGCTCTTGTGCCGCGTGTCGTGAATCGCCCATTGCGAGCAGTTTTTGCACGTACTTCTTTGGAAGGTTTGCCGCGTTGTCCAGCGACGAACCGCCACGAAAAAGCGTTCGTGCGTCCTTCTTCATCTCGCGAAAGAACTCCAATGGCAGCGGCGTGCCCGTGAAGATTCCTTGCGGCGGGGCCATTCCAAACCCAGAGCCTCGAAGCGAAAGTTGGAGGTTTCCCCAAAGCGGGTTGAGCCATCGACACTTCGCTGGTTCGTCCCACCAAAACCAATCCAAATTGGGGCCACGATACTCTGCTTCTTCGGCGCTATGGCATTCGGCCTCAGAGCCGTTTGGCCAAACGAGCCGCATCGACCCCTTCGACGAATAGAACTTGGGGCGAAACCATGGTGGCGATGACGCGAGGATGCCCGAGACGCCCTCGATCATATACTTTCGTATTTCACCTTCGTTGGGGCCAATGAGCGCCCCGCGCATAGCCTTGCCGGACTCGGCTTTGCGACGGGCCCACATCCCACCCATCTTCGTTTTTCCGAACGCACGACCGGCAAGGATCAGTGCTTGGTCAAACGAGTCGTCTTCGGGGAGGTTCTGCTCGGGCCGGCCGAGGAATCCCCACGAATGCGCAAGAATGGCTTTCTCAAGCGTCGAGAATTGTGCGAGGATCAGTGTGCGTTGCGACTTGTCGAGCCGCGATAAACGCATCGCAAGCGAAGAGCTCACGCTGCAATTGCCTCGGTGGGTGGGAGCGTTCGCTCTGGCAATGGCGAGTTTTGTTCGGCTGCCAATACAAGCGCCTCGAGGTAGTTTTCGAGTCTACGCGCTTCCGCCCGGTACGTCGGGTCCTTATCAGGGTTTGGCGGGGCTGGCGGACGGAGGTCTTTCGCGCGACGCTCGAGTTTCTCAGCCTTCGCCAAAAGATCATTGTAATGTTTGAATTCGTTCTGTTCGAACATTCTTCGCGCCAAACTACGAACGCGGAGAATCTCTTCTTCGTACCATCGCCAATCCCGTTCGGCGAGTCGGGTCGGGTCACGTTCGTCCCGCTCGGCCTCATCGATCGTCGGCAACGGCGACGGCTCGGCTCGCGTCGGAGCTCGAGGGGAAGCAGTGATGAGGGGAGGCGGGGCTCGAACGACTTGTGGTGGAACCGGAGCACCACTTCGGATTCGTTTGTACTCGTCGTTGATCGCCGACTTGCCGACCGCGATCCCTTCGTGCGCAAGGGTTTCTGCAGCGCTTCGACACGAATATCCGCTCGCGTGCAAGGTAGCGATTCGATCGCGTTGCTCTGGCGTCACTACGCCCTGTCCCACGACCGGACACCATACGTCAAGCGTCCAGCGGACAAGTGGACAGGCGCGGACTGGTCGAAGTCGGATGCGCGAAAGTTACACAATTCTCGCCCGTTACACCACACCCCTCAATTGAAAACTGACGTTTTCGATTTTTCGCACCGCGCTACACGTGTTGTTTGCGCGCGCACTGCGGGGTATAGGACGGGTACGAGAGGAGCATGTTGTCCTCTCCCGCCATCAGAACGGATTTTATTTTTCTGTGACCAAGTACAGTCACAACGTGCCCAGCTTCACATATTGTCATAGTTGCACTCGCAGAAAAATAAAATCCTCACGCCCCAAGGTAGAAGAGCATTCTCCTACCCCCCTCCCCCCGATGCTGCAAACACTCGGGATACACTCAAGACAAGCGGGGGTTCATGTGGGGGACGATAATCATGTCCTCCACCCCGCCTCACGACGAAGCGACGTCACATAGGTTGTATTGATTGCGGTGCTACTGCACAGCTTG
>JANORL010000487.1:0-14263 GCA_031415295.1 Polyangiaceae bacterium
GCTTGACTGACGTCATGACCGAGTGCGACAAAAACGTGGCCGACGTCAAGGCGGGCATCATGACATTCGATGGCGAGTCGATCGATGCGTGTCTTGCAGCGATGCAACCGTATTCGGACAAGTGTTTCCTCGAGATAAGCGATCTTTTCAAATTGCCCGTCGATCTTGCGCCATGCGCTCAGATCTTCGCGGGTCAATTAAAAGACGGGGACACTTGTGAACGAACGTCTCAATGCGCTTCATCGTTGTCGGATCGAGAAATCGTGCAATGCGACGAATCGACGAAAAAATGCTCGACGACACGATTTTTGCCCCTCGCTTCACCATGCAAACTGGGCCCGTCGGTCAAAGACTTTTGCGATCAAGGCCTTTATTGTGATTTTGACCTCTTCAGCATGAAGGGGACCTGCAAGACGTCTACGGCACCTGGTGCTGCGTGTACGCCGGGAATGTTCAGCTTCGAATGCGGTCTGGGATATACGTGTAATTCGATGACGAACGTTTGCGTGGAATCCAACGACGAAGGCGGCGCATGCCTCAGCGCGCTCGATTGCAAATCTGCGAATTGTTCGAGTAGCGTGTGTGTAAAAGCCAAACCCGTTTTTAATACGATGCAATGCACGGGCATGCCGTGACGTTCGACAAACGTATCGAACGGTAAAAGGTAGAACGCTACTTCTCCAATTGTATGAGCTTGAACGCTCTCCCTCTCCCTAATTGTATGAGTTTGAACGCGTAGCGTTAAAACTTTGTCAGGAAATGTGTTTCGACGTAAACGTCGAAACACTTTCCCTCTACCTGGTTTACGATGGGGCTGCGCCCCATACCCCCCAACAGAGCGGGAGACGGGCTGGGGGCATAAGCGCTAACTTAGACAGCCATCGCCCTCAAATCTCTATTCCGGCAGGGTTTGGGGCGGCAGCCCCATCGTCAACTGGATAGAGGGGAAATACCGAAAGCGCGTAGCGCTTGTCGGCATTTTCCCTGACTAAGGTTGAGCGCGAAGCGCTCAACCGGTCAACAAACAAGGGTAAGTTAGCGGGTTTGCTTACGCTGAATGCGCCGACGCCGCGCCGACTCGGTCGGAAGCGGCGAGCGTTGGAGGTGTAACGAAGCGAGCCCCCAAGTCTTCACTAGGCGGCGGCAATTCGTTGTAGCCGCGAAACGGCGCAAGCATATTAAAACGACGAACCATCCAGCCCGGAATGACCAGCGAGTATGTACGGGCCAAACGTCGCGGATCGTCGAGCGTACGCAACATCGCCTGGTAGGTATCTTCACCGTACGCCGCTTTGAATGCAGCCGCTTGTTCGGGACGCGATACCCAGTTCATCACACCCGGACGATCAGCCTCGGGATGAAACTGCACCGCTTCGATGCCCGCCGTCACGTCGAGTCCCAAGATCGCTCGACCCTTCGAGAGCCCATCTCGACTCTCACGCGCCAAAAGCAAACCACCCAACGACTCGAGTTTCTTGGTGTCAAGATCGATCGCTTCCCAGTTGCGATGCTCGAACGCAAAGAGACGATCCCCGAACGCACGCAAGAGCGGATGGGTTTGTCCTTCCGGTGTCGTGTAGACGGGCATCACCCCGAATTTTCGTTCGGAACGGGGCTCGATCGCCGCGATCTTGAAATGTCGGACGACCATCTCGAACGAGTAACAGATGGCAAAAAGCGCGCTCTGCGTTTCGCCCCCACAAATGGCCGATTCCGCAACAGCATCGAGAAAACGCGAGTAGTCGGTGACCCACGCCTGACCGTCACCGTCAAACGGCGAACCAGGTCCGCCCGTCGAGATGTACAGGTCGTAATCTTCGGGAACGATGTTGTTCGTATCGCGCGGTGAAACTTCGCCAAGTTCGCAAAGTAGCCCTGGATTTTCGCGACGAACACGATCGAAAAAACTAGAGACAATGCCCCGCAAGCAGCGCATCGCTTGGTTGACGTGGCCGTTGTTCATGTCGACCAGACAAACCCGAAAGGGCATCCGATGCGGTGTGCTGCTCATCGGCTGACGCTCCCTAATTCCGGGACTTCCGAGTTGGCGACTGACGTGTGACGCATCGTTAGGGTTACCTCTCCACCAACCCCCAAACTTCGACCCCACCTACCCTACCAGCCCAACCCATGAGAGTGAAGATTCCAGATTAGGACTATTTTGTAACCAGCCGTTGCGATACTTCACGCACCACATCGTTGGTCGTTGTCCATAGCACAATCGATACCGATCGCGCCCGTACTGGATCGAATCGAGCGAGCGTATCAAGGGCCGCAACACGAAGGTTCGTGTTCAGGTCGTCGCCCCGAGCCAACTTTTCGGCGAGATCGAGTGCGCGCGTTCGTTCGACACCCACGGCAACACGCGTGTACGCACCAAGCGCTCGTGCCCGAAGCACGTTGGCTCGAGTTTCGTCCAGCACGAGTGTGCGCAAGGCATCGACCGCAGACGCTCCGGCAACGCGTAGAGCGAGCGCTTCGTAGTCCGCATTTGCGTGGGCGCACCAAACACCACCGAGCACTCGTTCGAGCGGCGTGGGGTTTGTCGGCATGGGTTTGTCGGAATAAAATTTCGCAAGAGCGGACGCTTCGGGCTGAGCGGACGCTTCGGGCTTGTAGGAAGACTTGGGTGCAACGGCGTTCGATGCGGGATCCGGCGCGCCTCCAGCCGAGTACACACCGCGATACAGCGCGCTGCCTTGAATGACGCGAACTTGCGCGTTCGTGAGTTCGGTATTGCCATACGCGATGGGGAACATGGTGTTCACGATGTCGGGACACTGTTCTGGGGTCGACTGAATCGTTGAAGCGGCACATTCGACGGTGTCGCTGATCGGATCGGTGTCTTCCGTCGCGAACTCGGTCGTATGGAAAAGGCCCACGAGGTGCCCGATTTCGTGCCGCAATACGGCGACGTCGTCGTTGTAGTTGCCCGATGGTTGATACGCGACGCCACTGATCGTCGTGCCATGCACCGTCGCACTGCCCGGAATGCCTCCCGCAACGCCGATCGCTTGACCAAAATCGGTACCGAACTTGTTGATGACGAACATGTTCAGTGCCGGTGTTGATGCGGCCGTGGCGGATGATGCGAGCAGTGCGCGGTATTGATCCAACGTGTCGATGATCGAAAACGCAGAGTCGAGCGCGAAGACCTTGACGTTTCCAAGACCTAGCCCCGCGAAGTCCTTGAACAAGTTGCCGACCACCAGATCGATGTAGCTCTGCGGGGCGCCGTTTGGCGCGAGAAACACGTTGACATCGATGACGCCACCATGAAAAGCGCCGTCCGCCGTTTTACGGACCCACATGCGCACGTTGGCGGATTCGAGAGGTCCATCTGACCCGAGCACGATGCGCCACACCCCTGCCTGAACAGGCCACGCTTGCGGTAAATCCGACTGCACCGTCGCTGCACCGACCCAGCCTTGTTTGGCAAACGCGAAGTTCATCTTGCCCATGACTGAATAGTCGAACGCGACGTAGTCACCCGATGGCGCGCGTAAGCGCGAGACACCGATGACGTCATTGATGCCTGGTGCTTCCACAATCGTCGTGATCCCGAGCGCATGTTCAGGCACTTCGAAGGGGTGCAAAACGTTCAGCTTCTTGGGACCAAGATCGATCTCCATGAGCGTTTGCGATTCCGGCAACGGCATGCCGCTGCTGGTGCTGCCGCTCGACGTCGTCGCGGCGTCACCGCCTGCGCCCGAACCCCCTGAACCGCCCGTGTCGTTCGATGTTTCGACTCTTGTCGATGGGCCACATGCAACAAAGGTCGCACTCGTGAGAACCGCCAACATCAGCGCCGTCAGATCCTTTGCGCGTGAAGGAAAGTTTGTCACAACGGAACAAAAGCGAGAAAGGAGTAGGGGGCGCACGTCGATAAGTGTGCAGATTTCGTCGCTCTAGGGCTCTCTATATTTCCTCGAAGTTCTAAAGTTTTCGGATGTCGGCGCGATGCGTCGACGCCTGGTACAAATCGCCAAAGAGTTGGCCCGACGTATCGACCTTTGCCATGGGTCGAATCGATGCCGCACTACCGTTCAGCACTTGGGCTGCCCCTGTTGTTCACCGCCGCGTTGAGCGCGTCGGGCTGCAAGGCTGGAAACACTCCCGCCCTGTCCAAAGGCGAATCCGCCGCGGACGAAGCGCCTCCTGAGGTTGCGTCGCCACCTGCCGACGGACCGAAGCTGTTGGTGCTCCAATCAGGCACGGTCGTTTACGATCGCCCATCGACGTCAGGACGGGTGCTTGGTGAGTTACGGGCGGGCACGCAAGTCGCGCGGTCGCGCGATGCGTACACACGACGGGAATGCAGCGAAGGCTGGTACGTCGTGCGACCCAAGGGATTCGTCTGTGCAGGTGAAGCCGCGACAACCGATGTGTCGCTCGCGGCCACGTTGCCCGCAGGCCCGGACCTCGACAAACCCCTGCCATACCGGTACGGGCGTGCTCGAACGGAAGGCGTGCCGGTTTATACGCGACTGCCCATGCCCATCGAACAAACGACGGAAGAACCGGATCTGAAACGGTTCCTCGCGAAGCGCGCGAAAGCAGACGAAGAATTGCTCGGCGCCACGGCCAACGACGTGCCTCTCGATGCGCGTGGTGTGCCGACGGGACCTCCGGTGATCATGCCGGGCATCGATGGAGCAGATGATTCAGCCAAGCGCCGAGTGGGTTCATTTTATTTGTTCTCAAAGGAAATGATCGCACCGCTCGCGCCACTGGCGGCGAAGACGGGCGAACTCAAAGGTGGCGTGCTTCGTAAGAACAGCGGCGTCGCTATCGCTGGTTCGTTCACGACAAACCTTGGAGGCGACGAACGTCGTTTCGGTATCACGCCTTCAGGCTCGGTCATTGCCATCGATCGCTTGCGTCCGACACTTGGGACGACGTGGTTTGGCATGGACATCGAAAAAGCTGGGTTGCCTGTCGCGTTCGTTCACAAGGCAGGCGTTCACGGGTGGTCGTTGCGTCGTGGCGAAGCCGAGGCAAACGATGAGGACATCGAGCGTCGCACCGCGGTGCCTCTCACGGGCAAGTTCCGCACGGTGAACGGGGTTCGTTACGAACAAACGCGCGATGATTACTGGCTACGGGCCATGGACCTGGTGGTCGTCATTCGTCGCACGAAGTTCCCCGAGTTTGCAAAGGGTAACCAGAAATGGCTCGACATTAGTTTGGCGAACCAAACCCTGACGGCGTACGAAGGTCAGAAGGCTGTGTACGTGACGCTGATTTCGTCAGGCCGCGATGTGCTCAAGGAAGGTCCCGACGCGGCGTCGACGACACGCGGAACGTTTCGCATCCAAAAGAAGTTTGTCAGCAAAGCGATCGACAGCCGCGAAGTTCGTGGCGAGTTCGACGTGGCCGACGCGCCGTGGGTGATGGAGTTTGCCCCGGGAAACGCGATCACCGGCAGTTACTGGGGCGACGGCATCGGCGAAGCGCACACGTTTCACTCCGTCGCTTTGTCGCCTGTCGATGCTCATCGAATCTGGCGCTGGTCTGGGCCGGAGCTGCCAGAAGGCTGGCACGGTGTCACCGACGCGATGGGCGAAGGCACGTATGTCGTCGTCAGGCCGTAGCGAACAGGCGCCAGAAACAAGACCGGCTCCGACAAACGACGTGGAAGGTCATCCGCGGAGCCGGAAATGTCACCTTTTTGGGTGCCGAAGGAGGGAATCGAACCCCCGACCCGGCGCGTATGAAACGCCTGCTCTAGCCAACTGAGCTACTTCGGCAAAAACCGGCGCGGACTATGTCGACGGGACGCCCGCCTGTCAAGGCCGCAATCCGTTCATGGAAGAAGTACCGCCTGGAATCGTCTAGCGAACGGCTGGGTTTTGCGACGTGAACGGCATCGACCACGGAAGCGACGAACCCAGTTCTGGCGGAAGTGGTTCAAACGGGCCTGCCTTGAGGATCACTCGACGACAACTTTCGTCGTACTCAGCGATAGTGCTCGAACGACTCACCCGCACGCCAGTGATTGAACCATCTCGTTGGATCACAAACGAAATGATCGCCGTTCCTCCACGCCCTTCCGCAATCGCCCAGCGCGGAAAGAGATCGTTGCGAAAATGCGGTCGTATACGCGCAACGACCCGCCGCAAGTAGTCGTTGCGACGAGCATCGCGCGCGAGCTGATCCAAGTCGGGACCACGGCCATCACCATTCGGACGCGTTTCGGATCCGGATCCGGTTTGTCCTCCAGAACCCGGTGTCGTCGACGGTCCTGTTTGTCCCCCCGTACCCACGCCGACTGTGCCTCCAGCCGTACTCGCATGCACAATCGACTGCGGTGCTGGTGCAACCTCTTGCTCGCTGTCCACGCGATCTTGCGGCCGAGCTTTCTCCTCGGCTGGTATCGATGGCGTCGCCGGCGTGACCCAAGGCCTCGCAAGGGGCACCGCAGCACGTTCACGCGCGTCTTGGCCCGCCGCGCCATCTCGGACGCCAACGCCCAGGGTGGCCTCTTCAGCGCCCAGCACGGTGCCTCCTTCAGGCCGAGGCGTTTCCGTGACGCCGTGGGGTTGTTGACGCGCGCCGAGCGCTCCGCCTGCATGCGCCGCTTGTCCAGAAAAACGGGCACCCGACGATGGATCATGCACCGCGTATTCGCGCCGCTCGTGGCGACTCGCGATTCGGCCGCTTGCCAAAAACGTCAGCTCCATCGGCGTGCGACTCGCGCGCCAGTCCTCGCGTGATGCACGCTCGCGACTCGAATCGATCCGCTGCACTTGATGACGATCAAAACGTGTCGGAATCGCCGTCGTGAGCGTTCGATCGTCCTGACGATCAGCAAGGTTTTCCGCAGTCGGAGACGTATCGGACCCACCGCGTCCAGCACGCTCCGTGTCGGGTCGCGGTACATCTTCCCCGCCCCCACGCGGAATCACGATCGGTGGAACCTCGACGATTTTTCCGTCAACCGTTTCAGCTCCAACGATCGGCAAATCTACTTCGATGGGATCGTCGAAGAGCGGTCGCGTGAACGCTCGCTGCGCCCAGCCAACAGTGTTCCGGGACGAACGCGCGTACAGCTCGTCGCCAAACGCCACGACGAAGAGATGCGTCGCGATGGACAGAACGACGAAAGCCACGAGCCGGTAGTCGAGAGCACGACCGCGCACGGACCGAGTATGACTGCTTTTTTGAGAGGGGCCGTGCTGAACTAGGCGAGACCAAATCTTCGTTTCGCGTTCTCGCCCGTTCGCGCAACGAAGTTCTCAAAGTCATCGCCTCGTAATTCCGCAACGCGACGCGCCGTAAACACGACATACGCAGGCTCGCAACGCTTGCCGCGCATCGGAATAGGGGCGAGGTACGGGGCATCCGTTTCGACGAGAACACGATCCATCGGCGCCCATGCTGCAACATCGTGAATCGCTTTGGCGTTCTTGAACGTCACGATGCCCGAGAACGAGAGGTCGAAGCCGATCTTCAACGCTCGTTCCGCAAACGGTCGGTCTTCGGAAAAGCAATGAATGACGCCACCAACACGAGAGGCGCCTTCTTCTTCGAGAATCGAAAGCGTGTCCTCGGCTGCTTCGCGGGTGTGCACGACGATGGGTTTGCCCGCACGAACCGCCACAGCAATGAGACGCCGAAAAACTTCGTGCTGCTTTTCTCGCGGCGAACGCATGTAGTGATAATCGAGCCCGATTTCACCGATCGCACACACACGCGGCAACGCCGCCATCGTCTCGATCTCTGCCTCCATGGCATCATCGAGAACCAAAGCGTCATGCGGATGAACACCAACGGTGGACCAGACATCGGGCAAACGTGACGCGAGGTCGAACGCCAAACGCGCCGGCCCAAGATCCTCACCAACCCCAATGACGACGAATGCTTTCACGCCAACGGCGCGCGCACGGTCGAGCACCGCGTCGGGTCCCTCGGGAAAGTACCCAGGATCAACGTGACAATGCGTATCGATCAACATGCTTTGATCACCAACGAAAATGCTTCACGTGACGAGTTCGTTGAAGCGAGCGCGTAGTAGTGCACTTCCACCTTCGAGCGCGCAATGCTCACAATAACCCATCGCTTGCAGGCGCCCAAACGCAGCCAAAGCGTTCTTGCGTTGCTCTTCCCGTAAATTGTTGCCCATCGGAGGTTCCGCCGACAAACCTCGCGAAACACGATCCCGTAAAATCACGACGAGATCTCGGCACAAGTGCGCCACAGCTTTGCGCCGATCCGCAAAAAATGCGTCGCGCAGCTTTCGTAATTGTTGCGGAAAAACAACCGCGTTGACGACTTTCTGGCCCGGATGATCAATCGCCCAAGCAGCGATCATGGAGATGAGTCCCTTGCGATGGTCGTCATATTTGGACTTCACGCCAAGCAAGACTTCGATCTCACGCATCATGCGTTCATCTGCAGTATCGAAGTCACCGGTATGAGGATTCCGTAACTTCTCCCCTTTCACTGCAGAACCCACGTGCACGATGTACCGATCGAAAAGTTCGGTGTAACGAACCTCTTCGACAATGCCGCTTGCTCCACGCATCTCTTCTTCGAGCGTGTCGAGGAGTCGCGATCGGACGACATCACGAAACAGTTTGTGGTCGTGGTATCCGCCGGCAAGCGCGCGTTCCTTGAGCCAGTCGAATTCGCTCGTTCGTTTGCACAACTCGTCTAGTTCCGACAACACGGCGAACGGGGACAAACACGCCGAACCAGGCGCTTGCGCCGCATCGAGAAGCAACGCACGCATCTCGCGCGGAGAAACCCCCGAACGTCCCTCGAAGTCCAGTAAAGAATCGCTCTCGTGGTACAGCGCGCGAATGTTCGCTCGCAGAAGTTTCTGCGCATCGCCATCGAGCCGCTCGGGCGGATTGGCCGTTGCGTATATCTCGAGTTTTTCCGCTGCGGTGAGTGACGAAACGATGGGCGCGAGCGCTTCGGCATACCGCTTCGCATCGGGTTGGCGCATGCGCGTGAGGACCGAGAATTGCGCAGCGATTCGCGTCGCATGCGGTGCTACGTGGCGCCGAATGAACGGAACAATCTGCGCGTCGTAGATGCGTTTTTCATCGATCCAACTGCGCAAGTACGGAGCGCGAAGAAATTCAAACCGACCTCGAAAACTTGGGAATTCCGGGTGTTCTCGGAAGGCGTTGAGGTGCACATCGTTGGAGCTGCCAATCATCACGACGTTCGTTTGAATCGTTTGTTGCGGCAAACTCACTTCGCCCGTCTCGAGCGAGAGCTGCAAGTAACGAAATGCATCGATGGGACGCTTCAGCAGATCGCTGAACTCGAGCACGCCACCCGCAGCTTCGACGATCTCGCCCTGCGCCTCGAACAACGTGCGTGCTTGAAGCGCAGTGGGCAACGCGGCGAGTGATCGATCCGCCGTGATCTGACGTTCGCTCGCATCGACACTCAACTCAGGGCCAATCGTGACAGCACCCGTGCGGTAGCGTCTCGAGACAAACCAACGCTCGACCTGCACATGCCGCAACACGTCTTCGAACGAGCCGGCGTAAGAAACGCTGAGCGCTTCGACGATCTGTTGGTTCTTGTGAGAAAGTTTGCCGCTCATGAGCCAATCGGGCGGCGGTTCCGTGATACCTGCGTCGTCGTAAAGCTTCTGCACGAGCGCTCGGCGTTCGGGAATCGGGAGCAAAAAAAGTGGATGATCACGCAGTTCGATGACTAGGCGAGCGTCGATCTGCGCGTCGTCGAGATGGGCGAACGTAGTGTTTGGCGAGACAACCCCTTCCCCGCCAAACCCGATGGATCCACGCGTCGTTTTGCGCGTAGGAAAAACCCAGTGAAAGCGGTACAGCGCACCTTCGTCGAGCGTCGAGTAGTGTTCGATGCCTCGAAGGATGCAGCCAGCAACGGTGCTTTTTGCCGAGCCGTTGGGGCCGTGCATCAGGATGAGGCGATTGGCGCGCCCCTCTTGAACGAAGTTTGAAAGTACGCGGTAGATTTCGCCCTGAAGGTCTTCATGACCAACGAGAGCCACGTCGCGCCCGTGAAACGCCGGCTGCTTGGTTCCATCTTCCAAACGCGCCTGCTCGGGCTCCCAAGGCAAATCGAAGAGCCGATACCGCACGCTTTCCCCCCACGGCATCTTCACGGTGTACGTGCCGAAGTGGTCGAACATGTCACGCACGTAGCGCGTGGCATCGCGGCCGTATCGCGCTGGATCGGCCGCGAACAGTTCGAGGTACTGCTGAAACGACAAGAGGCGCCGCCCCGTTTCGAAACGACGCTGAATCGCAGCAGTAATTCCGGAAAGCTCAGCCAGGGCGAGCGATGACCGACGGCCTACCGCATCGTTGTCTTTCACCTTCGGAGCTTAGCCCTCGGGTCACTTCACGTCGATGTCGAGCTCGAGCTCTACCTTCTCCATGATGCAGTTCGATGAGCTGCAAACACTGAGCGAAAGCGTGCCACCGATCTTGTGTTTGCCCGTTTTGGACACAACGAAAGGAACGCGAAACGTCCCTGTTTTCTCGTCGAATTTGCCATCTGCGCGCACGAGTAACGGCTTCGGATACGTGACGCCTTCCGGCGCCACATCGGGCGTGCGGAACTTGTACGGATACGCGTCGTTGATGTGATACGGCGATTTTGTCGTGAGTACGATGTCGACGGTGCCCTCTTTGCCCACGGCATATGTGCCCACGGGCTTTATTTCGAGGACGTACGATTCCGTCTCGGATCGATTCGCGGCAGTCGGCGAAAGTTGGTTTGTCTCGGCAATCACTCCACGTGCTGCGGCTTCGCTTTGGCCGGGTTCGAACGCCACGCCAAAGGCCATGGCCGAGAGAGTCGCAAAACACGCAAACGTCACAGCAGAGTGTCGCTTCGAAGACTGGATGTTCATGGGCCGCCCAATTAACACGACAACTCACGCGCGACCACGTGGCCGTGAACGAACACGCCACGCGACCTCAACAAAATCAACGTCGCATCGCCGTTGCGATGACCATGCCAAGCACGAACATCGCCAGCAGCATCACCGGCACGAGCCACGCACGACGAGCGGGCAATACCTGTGGCAGAGCGTGCTCTGGCCGGGATTCTCGCGGGGACTCGAACGCTCTCTTCGGACGTGACGATTCGGTATGCGCAAGCTCGAGCGATTGTACCGGCTGCGCAGCGAACTCGGCTTCGAACGCCGCATCGAGCGCACTGTAATCTTCCACTTTCTCGGGCTCGGGCTCAGGCACGACGCGAGCGATGAGTGCAATACGCAACTGTTCACGAAGAGCAGCTTCAGGCATCGTCGCCCAGTCTTCACACGTACCTTCGAGACCGTAGACGCGACCAATCCGATCAACGAGTTCACTGACGGAACCGATGCGCTTCGCTGGAGATTTCGCGAGCGCTTCATCCATGACCGCATCGAGTGCACGCGGCACACCGAACGCTTTGCCGACATCACTCGGCAAACGATGCGGACGATGGATGATGCTGTGGAGGATCTCGCCATCGCCTACTCCATCGAACGGCACTTTTCCCGTGAGCGCTTCATACGCAATGGCCGCGATGGACCAGACGTCAGCACGATGATCGAGTTCCGCAGAACCCTGTGCTTGCTCTGGCGCCATGTAGAACGGTGAACCGATCGTCGTGCCGACGATCGTAATTCGTTTGGCCCCCAAGGAATTATCGCGAAGGCTTCCGAAATCGAGGATCTTGACGACGTCTCCCTCGCGACTGGCGCAGAGGAAAATGTTGTCGGGCTTCAAGTCGCGATGAACGAGATCCAATTCGTGAGCAACACGAAGTCCTTTGGCGATCTGCGCGAGCGCGCGGATGATGCGCTCGGGAGGCAAGAAACGTTGGCGCTTGAGCAGCGTGCGTAATGCTTCGCCCTCCAAGTACTCCATGACGAGCACTCGGTTGCCGGCAGGATCCAGTTCGAACGCGAAGATCTCGACGATGTGTTCGTGTGCCACGCGCGCACTGATCTCGAACTCGCGATGAAACCTTGCCAGCGCAACCTGATCTTCAGAGATGCGCAGGTGCAGAACTTTCAGGGCGACGATGCGATCTCGGGACTTGTCGAGCGCTTGATAAACGCGCCCCATCGCTCCATCCGCGAGGACACGCCAAACCTCATAACGGCCGTAACAGATGGTACTGCCGACACGAGGATCTTCTGGATCGGGATGGGGGCGGAGTTTGTCCGTACTCTCGAGCGGCTGGCCTTCGATAGGACAAACTTGCCTGTCATCGGCCTCGTCATCGACCCCTTCATCGAAATAAAGGCGATGACACTTCGAGCAACCCTTCACGCGAGGACTCCGCAGTCAAACACGCGAAGACGCGGAGCTGCCATGTCCTTCGGCAGCATCAACGATGCGAACAGGCGCGGGCGTGTAGTAGAGGATGCGTTTGCACTGGGGGCAGTTATCGAATGCTAGTTGCGGAACCATGTTCCGGAACATCATCGGCGGCAGAGTCAAGTGACAACCGAGACACGTGCCATCGTGGGTCGCCGCAATTGCATGCGGCCGTTGCGTGCGGATCCGTTCGTAACGACGGTAGAGCGCGACGGGGAGTTTCTTCACTGCGATTTCACGTTCTTTCAAACGCGTTGCTCGCAGCGTTTCGAGTTCGTCGAGCTGCTTGACGGCTCCTTCTTCGGAACCTTCCATCTTCTGCATCACGACGAGAAGCTTCGTTTCCGTACCATCTATCGACTTCTTGGCGCCGGTGATGGCAGTCGTGAGCTTCTCGATGTCGTCTTCACGATCGCGATGGAGTTTCCGCAGCTCTTCGATTTCTCGTTGGCAAGCGTTGGTCTCCTTTTCGTTTCTCGCTCGTTGAAGCTTTTCTCGGGACTTCTCGATCTGCTGCGTCATCTGGCGGACTTCGACCGACAAGTCGCTTCGAGTCCTTTCCATCTGTGCAAGCGTCTCGCGGTCACCTTTGAGACGCGCTTCGAGCTCTTTGGCCTCGCTGCGCATCCCCTCCAAAGTCCCCCGCTGTTTCCCGATCTGTTCCTCAGCACGCCGAATGTCGGCATCAATGGTAGCGAGCGCTTCGAGCGAGGGGATCTGATCGCGAATACTCACGTGAATGTTCTGCTCCTTGCACCGGAGAATAGGGGTAGGCCCACCTGGACTCGAACCAGGAACAGCCCGGTTATGAGCCGGGGGCTCTGACCAATTGAGCTATAGGCCCGTAGCGGGGTGGCCGGCGCACCCCTCGTGTCTCGAACGACGACAACGTTGGAACGCCTGAAGCGTCCTACGCTGAGAAGCCTTCGACGTCGGTTTGACGACGAAAGGCGACAGACTGGCATGCGAATCCCGAGGGATTGAGTTCGACGTAGATCGAAACAGAAACCAGTCACCGCGAGACAAACTAGTCCATCCGCGACGCGGTTGGAAGAGATGTGCAAATTTAGCCGTGAACCGACCGAGCACCCTCGGTATTTCGCGTGATTTTTCGATCTTTGTCATCGCCGCTTGTCGCCAGACTCCGGCTTCTTCGGCAGTTCCATGCGACCAACCTTCGGTCTACGCGCATCTGGGGCAGCGACGACACGAGGACCACGCATCGCATCCGAACAACATCGAAAGCCACGCTGCGGAGACGTGAACGATTCCGGAATCGTCGAGTCAATCGGACGACAACGCGATCGGTTTGTGCCCCAATCATCTCCTTTCAGCGATGAACGAAACGGCGGTTCGGCCTTCTTTCCTTGCGGATTGTCCACCCACTCGTCGACGTTGCCCGTCATGTCGTACACGCCAAACGGACTCACACAACGCGGCATCGAACCAGATTTCACTCGATGATCCACACGCTCGACTTCAGCACCCACGCGGTCTGGTCGTGACAACGCATCGGCATCGGGGGCGACTTCGTTCTGATCAATGTTGCACGCGGTGCGATCTCGTTCGGCTCCGTAGGGATAAGGCCACATGCCCGGACCTTCGCAGGCAAACTCCCACTCTTCGACCGTGCACAAACGTTTGTCCTCGACCCGACACGCACGTATCGCTTCGTTCCAGTCGGCCATCACCACGGGTTTTACACCCTGCAAGTTTGGGTACTCGTACATGTCGATGCAGAAGCGACGAAGTTCGAGCCGTCCTTCACAAAGTACTTGGGGCCCAAACTGTTCGCACACGTCCTGCACGCCTTCGCGAAATCGATCGCACTTGTGCCCGACGAACGGACAATAAATTCCGTCGACGAGTACCATGCCGCGAGAACACATCGTCACGCTCTCGGGGTTTACCTGAACGTACGAAGGGGTAGCAACGGA
>JANORL010000488.1:0-10406 GCA_031415295.1 Polyangiaceae bacterium
ACTTCATCTCATCCATGCGCCGCACACCCTCCATGATGAGGCTGTTCACGGTGAAGTTTTGTCGTGACGTGATGCGCGACTCTTCGAAGCGATCGAGAAAATAAAACATCCCGCTTTCGGTTCGCAGCGTCGCGTAGACGACCTCTTCGACCTGTTTTGCTATGAGCTGAAACAATTTTTCGCGCGTGATGAGGCACATGCGCACCGCGGCTTCGCCAAACCGCGTGTCGACCGTGACCGCTTTCATCACCGTGGCGATCTGTTCTTTCGTGAGTGCGCCGTAGCGATACAGCACCTCACCGAGACGCTCACCTTCGGCATTCGATTGCGCACTGACAACGTTGCCCGTGTCGAAAAAAACACTCCGATTGGACGCTCCGTCGAACACGGAAAGTTCACCGCTCCATCGGCTCTGACCGACCATGGCGAAGACGTCGCACAACACGCTCGCCGTCGTGATCTCACCGCAAAGGCGAAGCGAACCGTCCGTAGGAATCACGCGGCCTTGCTCGTCTGCTTTGCGCAACAGCACGACGTGGCCAGGCGATGGCATGAGGCGGAAACCACCTTGCCTTGCGCGCATCTTCTGGCTGGCCAGTTTGCCAACAGGATGCGCCGTTCCAGTACCGTCGACGCGCACGAGGTCGTCGCTCATTTGCGATGGTCCGATCCATACCAGGAACCCGCGCACGTTGCGGCAATTGCGGACGAATCCGTTGCCATCAAGCCAGGAAAGTCGCCGTTATCTCGGCGTGATAGCGTGCGGGCGTGACTGCTTCTGCCCCTCAGGCAAACGATCCTCTCGCTTCCGCACAGACCTTGGGCGCAGCGCTCGCCCGCGCACGCTACCTAACCGATGCGCCGATCGCACTCTCGTTATGGCTCGCGTTGCGTATGGAACGGCCTCTGATGCTCGAGGGTCCCGCTGGTGTTGGCAAAACAGATCTGGCCCGCGCCACCGCAGAAGCTCTCGGAAGGCCGCTGCTTCGCCTGCAATGTTACGAAGGACTCGACGAAGCTAAATCACTCTACGAGTGGGATTACGCCAGACAGATGCTCTACACGCAACTGCTGCGCGATGCCGTCGCGGGAGAAACGAAAGGCCTCACCATCGCCGATGCTGCACAAGTCGTCAGTCGCAGCGAAGCGTCGTTTTTCTCGGAACACTTTCTGCTCGCAAGGCCTTTGCTCGCCGCACTTCGTAGTGACGAACCCGTCGTCTTGCTCATTGACGAAGTCGACCGATCCGATCCCGAATTCGAAGCATTTTTGCTCGAAATCTTGTCGGAACTTCAAGTCACGATTCCCGAACTCGGTACGTTCCGCGCCAAACACCGGCCGCTCGTACTTCTTACGACGAACGCCACCCGCGAGATGACCGAAGCCTTGCGTAGACGCTGTTTGCACGCATTTCTCGACTACCCAGCATCATCACGAGAACTCGCAATCATCAAACTTTCGGTCCCAGGGATCGAACAAACCCTCGCGTCGCACCTCGTCGCATTCGTCGCCCAACTACGGAAACTCGACCTACGCAAACCGCCCGCAGTCAGTGAAACACTCGACTGGGCGCGAGGTGTCGTACTTCTTGGCGCATCGACCCTCGATCCAGATTTGGCTCGCGACACGCTTGGCCTGCTGCTCAAACACCAGGAAGACAAGATGACGGTGGAAGTGCGTCTCGACACACTCGTCAAAACGGCGACGTCCGCCTAACGCAATTATGTCAATTTTTTGAGGAGCTCCGCCGCTGCCTTGTCGAGTGATTCGATCGGGTTTGTCTCATCAAACGGTGGCAGTGGGATCACTTTGACAGGGGTTTGTCTGCCGATGAGGAACTCCTCAGAATCGCGTTCTACCCTGCGGCTAACCTCTTCGTGCCCCTCAACATTTGGAACCCCCTTGGACTTTAAACGTTTTACGTCGTGTGACAGAACCGCAATACCTGGTTGCTTGTTGGGTGTGTCTCGGTAGAACTCGGGCGCCGTAATCGGAGCGTCCAGCTTGATCCCGTATGCGTAGCGGATAGCAACGCGTGGATCGCTCGAAATCGAGTCAAGGACCTTACTTGAGTCTGGATTCCCAAACGCGTAGCCGCCGTATTTCTCGTGAAATACGTGTTCATTTACGCTCAAAGAATTCCAGTGGATGCACTCAACTTCGGCGAGGCTCAATCGTACCTGCACACCTACGTTTCCGGCTGGCGCAAGTCCCACTCGCACAGTGTCATCTGGTGCTAGGAGGAAAAGAAGCGCAGTGGCCGCTTCCGTGGACAAACCTAACAATGGCTCGGTTTGGTCGTTGCGTGCCCACTTGAAAGTCTCTTGAAGCGGCCCGCACCCGATCGCTCTGGTTACCTCAAGCCAAATTCCGCACAGACCCGGTACCAGCGACCATCCGTCTTCAAAGACTCAAATTCATTCGCCACAGGTCCGACTCCTTCAAGCCCAAGTGTCTCTCGTCAACTCCCCGTACGTCCCAAAATCGTTTCGATGTTCGAGGGAGTCCATTCGCCCTTCTCGACACTGAATCCATCGAGCTGCAGGAGCTGCCAAATGCGCTCCTTCTGCGTGAAGACGCGACCATCACTCGCCGAAGTAAACACATCTCGAGCCGGTGTCGTTTGCTCCCAACGATAGATCGTCATTGCGCGTTTGTCGTAGGCCGTTGCGACAAGACGAACCTGCGGCTGGATGACCAGCACGTTGCCTTCAAGTGCGGGAGCCGTGAAGCCGTAGTCCTCGACCTTCACGACCCGAATGGATCGCGCCTCGGAGAGCACGTTTATGAACTCGTCGAACGTCGAACATTTTTGAACTTGGATCTGCATCGCGATGTCCTCTCAGACCGAGAATATAGGCTGGGATGGGAGACTTAGGCTCGGCAGGTAAGGCTGCAATCTCGTCGCTTTGCCAGCACTGAGAACTTCGTTAACGAGCTGCTGAGTTGGATCGACATCGTGTTCATAGCCATTGTACACGCCTCGTTGAGGATCCCAGATGATGACGAGCTTGCGCTCTAGACAGATGACGTGCTCGGGAACCAATCCCGCACAGTTTTTTCTCGCCTTTGGTAGATGCTCGGCAAACGTCCCCGCCGTGGCTGACGCATAACCAAAGACAATACCGCGAACGTTGGGGTCTAGTGCTTTGACGGAATTGATGTTGTCGAAGGCTTCTTCCAACTTTTCCGCCTTCAGATCTGATTTTACTTCGACAACAACGTACGTTGAGTCCGGTGACACGATGACAACATCACCATCGCGATAAAGCGGCGCGGCTTCGTGCTGGTCAAAAATGATGATGTCTATTTGGCGACTCAGTTTGCCATTCGCCGCCAATACAAAGCCGCCTCCGATCCCACAACGCTGCGGGAGAAACTCGCGAAGTAGGTTCCGTAGAGCGTTTTCTGCCGTTGAGCCACGAGTCGGATTGTGTTCGATGAGCTGCTTCGCCGCTTCAAGGCGAGCAGTCGCGCTCCGCATGCGCAAATCCCAGTATTTGTTGAAAACGTTGCTCACAGGACAAACCTGAACATGACTCTTACGGCGTTGCAATCACTAGCTGTTTGGCGCGACGAAACTCACCGCAGCTCCGCAACCTTCTCGCCGAAAAGCTTTTCCAAGTTCGCCAGCATCATGTCGCTCGGTGAAACGTTGAGATCGCGTCCGAGCGCCAGCACGGCTTCCGCACCATCGTCGAGTTGAATGAGCAATTGTACCGGACAACCTCCGGGACTCGACTGAAGCACACCCCGAAGCTTGCCGATGTGATCCCGCGTGACCTTTCGCGCGTTCAACCTGATGCGCACATTCTTCGTCTCCGCATGAATCGCATCCGCGAGAATCACCACTTCATCGAGCATCAACGTCGGATCACGCGGCCCAGCCTGCTCTTCTTCGCCTTCTTCCACCTGCGGAAAACTCACCTTGCCCGAAACGAGCACCGGTTCCGTTCCTCGCAAAACCTCACCGTACGCTTCAATCTGTTTGTCCCGTACCTTCACCTCGACGCGCCCCGACGTGTCTTCGAGGTGGAAAAACGCAAGCTTACTGCCGCCCTTGATGATCTTCTCGCGGTAGCCTTCAACCATCCCTGCCACGCGCACTTTTGCCCACGATTCCTTCGCAGCCAAAGCACTCGTTGGTACGACTTCAAAACGTCCTAGTTCAGCGCCGTAACGATCAAGCGGATGACCCGAGACGTAAAATCCAAGCGATTGCTTCTCGCGTACGAGCATGTCGCGCAAATCCCACGGCTCGCATTGCGGATACTCGTCGAGCTTCTGTTGTTCGACGACAGGACCTGCCTTGGCAAACAAGCCAAACAGCGATGTTTGTCCGCGTTCACGGTCTTTGCTCGCACTGCGTGATCGCTCGAGCGCCTGATCCAGTGCAGCAAATGCGCGCGCCCGCGAGATTCCCTTGGGCGACAACGTCGCGTCGAACGCTCCCGATTGCACCAGCGCTTCGAGCACTCCCTTGTTCACTCGCTTGGGATCGATGCGTTGCGCAAAGTCGAACAGGTCCATGAACGGGCCACCCGACTGCCGAACGTCAAGGATCGCTTCGAGCGCCGATTCACCCACACCACGAAGCGCTCCGAGACCGAAACGAATTTTCGGTTCGAGGAGATCCTTCACACGCGTACGTTTTTTGTTCTTCGGTGAACCATTCGTCGAAGGCGTCGAGTAGATGACGGAGAAGTCGATCTGCGATTCGTTGATGTCCGGCGGAAGGATCTCGACACCCCACGCGCGCCCTTCGGCAATGATGCGGACGACCTTTTCGATCTTGTCGCGATCGGCCGTCATCAGTGCGCAAAAAAACTCGACCGGATAACGAGCCTTGAGGAACGCCGTTTGGTACGTGATGAGCGCGTACGCGGCCGAGTGACTCTTGTTGAAACCGTAACCAGCGAAGAATTCCAAGAGGGCAAAGATCCGTTCGGCGTCGTCAGCGACAACGCCGTTTGTCACGGAACCGTCGACAAACGTTTGCTTCTGCTTCGCCATTTCTTCGGGCTTCTTTTTGCCCATGGCGCGCCGGAGCAGATCTGCACCTCCGAGCGTGTAACCCGCGAGCTTCTGCGCGATCTGCATGACCTGCTCTTGGTAAACAATGACGCCGTACGTCGGTTTCAGAAGGTCATCGACGAGGTCGTGCATGGTCGCGACGGGCTTACGACCGTGTTTGCAGTCAACGAAATCCTTCACCATTCCGGTGCCAAGTGGACCGGGCCGGTAAAGAGCCACAGCAGCAACGATGTCCTCGAAGTTCGTCGGACGCAGATCCTTGAACAACTGCTGCATACCGCTCGATTCGAGCTGGAACACGCCCGTCGTATCGCCCGACTGCAAGAGCAGAAACGTCTCGAGGACCTCCGGAACGTTCTCGTTCATCGGGATCTTCGCAATGTCGAACGCTTCGTCTTCGAGTTTGTCTATCTGGTCCGGCCTGGCCCGAATGAGCCGTACCGCGATGTCGACCACCGTAAGTGTTTTGAGCCCCAAGAAGTCGAACTTCACGAGACCCGCAGCTTCGACGTCGTCTTTGTAGTACTGCGTGACGAGCGATTCGCCGTTCTTGAAACACGGCACGTGATCCCAAAGCGGCCCTTCGCTGATCACGATTCCGGCTGCGTGCATACCCGCATGCCGCGTGAGTCCTTCGAGCTTCTGCCCTTGCGTGAGCACTTCACGAACCGTCGGATCACTTTCGTACAGCGCCTTGAGCTTGGGTTCGATCTCGAGCGCTTCGGGGATCGTGTACATCTGCCCCGGGGCTTTTTGCGGGATCAAACTCGCGATCTTTTGCGCTTCGAACGGGGGAAATCCCATCGCTCGAGCAACGTCTTTGATGACACTGCGCGCCTTCAATTCGTGAAAGGTCGCGATCTGTCCAACGCTCGTCTTGCCGTACTTCTCCGAAACGTACCGGATGACTTCGTCACGGCGGTCCATGCAAAAATCGACGTCGAAGTCCGGCATGCTCACGCGTTCGGGATTGAGGAAACGCTCGAACAGCAAGTTGTACGGAATCGGGTCGAGGTCCGTGATGCGTAGCGAATACGCAACGATCGATCCGGCACCTGAACCACGGCCAGGCCCCACTGGGATCCCATGGTCCTTGGCGTGACGAATGAAGTCCCAGACGATGAGAAAGTAGCCTGGGAATTTCATCCCGATGATGATGTCGAGCTCCATGTCGAGCCGTGTGCGATAGGCGGCTTCGTCCACCGTTTTCCCTATGCGTCCGAACTCCACGAAGCGTCGAGTCAGTCCATCGTGCGAGACTTTCCGAAAGTACGAATCCGTATCGAAGCCTTCGGGCAACGGGAAACTCGGCAACATCGGCGCATGCAGAACCGACTTCAGTCCTGCGCATCGCTCGGCAATTTCGAGCGTGTTTGCAATCGCGCGCGGATAGTCCCGGAACGTGTGCGCCATCTCGTCGGGCGACTTGAGAAACATCTCGAAGCTTTGATGATGAGCTTCGAACGCGTCGGCGTAAGAACGGTTTGCCGCGATGCACGACAAGTAAAGATGCCCCTCACCGTCTTCGCGGTTGGCAAAATGTGCATCATTTGTCGCGACAATCGGCAGGTTTCTCTCGGCCGCCAAACGCGTCAGAATCCCGTTTAGAACGGGTTGTTCGACGAGGCCGTGATCTTGCAGTTCGACGTAGAGATTTCCGGGCTCGAACGTTTCGGTAAGTTTGTCGAGCACCGATCGGGCGTCGTTTTCGCCGTTTTCGAGCACGCGTTGGGCCAGCACACCGCCCATGCACCCGGACAAACCGATGATGCCTTTGTTGTGCTGCTGGATGAAGTCGAGCGTGACGCTTGGCGCTGAACTACTGGCTTGCGCGACGTGTCCTTCCGACACGATTCGCACGAGGCTTTTGTAGCCTTCAGCGTTGGACGCGAGCAGCACGAGGTGATCGACAGGCGCATCCTCGGACTTGCTCGCGCCTTCTCGAGCGCGATGACGAGCGACGTTGACTTCGCAACCTAAAATCGCACCAACGCCGACCTCTTTGCAGGCCTTGTAAAGCTGGATCGAACCGAACATGTTGCCGTGGTCGGTGAGAGCCACGGCGCGCATACCCAGCGCTTTGGTTTTGCTGGCGAGGTCCTTGATCTTGAGGGCCCCGTCAAGCAGCGAATATTGTGAGTGGACGTGCAGGTGAACGAACTCGGCTGCCACGCTTGAGCCTCGAATACCGGGTGTTGAGAGATTCGTGCAGCGGTGATTCGTGGACTCGTGCGCCTAAACGCCAACGGCGGAAGCGGTTGCGAGCGCAGGATCGCCCTTGCTGAAAAGGTCACGGACTGGGTAGCATGCGAGCCGTCCACGAGCACTTGATTGGCTGCCGTGCGCTTCCCGTACGACCCGACACCCGGTTTCGAGAAAGTGAGTTCCGTTCCATGTTCCGAACTTCTCTTTTGGCCGCTTTTTTTGCGGCAACATCGCTTGCAGTAATTGCCTGTGGCACAGATCCGGAAACCAAGCCGACACCCGACCCGGGTGACCAAACCGGCCGAATTCCGGTGGAAGTACCCGCGGGTGCCTCTGTATGTGCCGAGCCTGGCACGACGCAAGCCATCAACGCGCTTTTCTTGGGTGACACCAAGCGCGATGGGACGGCAGACCAGACAAACGGCTGGAAAGAATACGGATTCAACCTCGATGGGTTGATTTCCACGAAGACCTCGACAAACCTCTGCAAGCCGCAAGTGGGCGGATCAGCTGCTGCCGTTTATCCCGACGGCAGCCAGGGCATCGACAACTCGTTCGGAAAAAACATCCTTCCGATCATCCTTGGTCTGTCTGCGGACCTGAGCACGTCGGCGAACGAGTCCATTCAAGAAGGCGACTTCACGATCATCCTCGACATGGCGAAGCTTGGGAAAGACTGCACCGGCGCGAGCGCGAAGCTGTTCGCCGGCGGCAAACTCGTGGACATGGCGGATATGCCCCTCGTGCCCAAGTTCGACGGGAACGACGTTTGGCCAGTTTCCGCTGAGCTACTCGAGAATCCGGCGGATCCGACGTCGTCGAAGATCGTGTTCCCGCAAGCGTACGTCGCAGGCAATACGTGGGTTTCGGGCACCAAAGGCACCGTCAGTCTCCAACTGTCGATCAGCGGTTTCACCATCTCGCTCGACATCAAGAACGCCTACGTCACGCTCGATCTCGGCGCGGGCAACACGTCCGGGACCAACGGCACGATTGCCGGTGTTCTCGCCACGGAGCAGCTCATCACGGAGATTACGAAGGTCGCGGCTGGCTTCAGCAAGGACTTCTGTGATCCCGAATCGCCGACCCTCAAGAGCATTCTCAATCAGTTGCGCCAAGCGTCGGACATCATGGCCGATGGCACGCAGAACCCTGGAAGCACGTGCGACGGCATCTCGATCGGTCTCGGTTTCAACACCAAGGCCGTCAAACTCGGTCCGGTTGCGAAGCCGGGTGCTGCTCAGCCTGATCCGTGTGGTACCGGTGGTGCCGGTGGTGCCGCTGCCGATGGTGGCGCGCCCTGATTCGGTCCTGAAAAACTTCGTCTTCGATGGGCTGGGGGCTTCCTACCCAGCCCGTTGACTGCTACGGGTCGGATCTTCCGCGAGGGAAAGACCGACACAGGTTTCAAAAAAACGCTTCCGTTTGAACAAACCTGTTAGGAAATCGTCCCAGCATCGTTCCGCTTGAAGACTTGCTCGAAGGCGCGCAGTGCTGATGCATCGTTCGCGCCGTGCATCTCAGAGGAGAATCGTTTCTATGCGTAAACTCGTCGCTCCCTTTTTGTGTTCGTTCCTGATGCTCACCGCTGTTGGCGCGTTGACTGCCTGCTCGGGCCCGGCACAGATCGGCAGTGGTGGTAACACCATGCCCCCGCCGCCGCCGCCGCCCCCCCCGCCCCCGCCGCCCGCGGCTGCTGTGGCACCGGAAGTCAAGGTCGAAGGTAACAAGCTGGCGCTGCCCGGCGCGATCGTCTTCAAGACCGGCAAAGCTGAAATCGATGAAATCAGCTTCCCGATTCTCGAAATGGTCAAGGCGTACCTCGATGCCAAACCCCAGGTCACCAAGCTCCGTGTCGAAGGCCATACGGACAACGTTGGTGATCCAAAGAAAAACCTCGAACTCTCAGGCGCTCGAGCGCTCGCCGTTGCTCGGTACCTCGTGGGCAAAGGTGTTGATTGCAAGCGCTTGGTTGCAACCGGCTTCGGCGACACGCGTGCCGTGGCCGATAACAAGACCGAAGACGGCAAGGCGCAAAATCGCCGCACGGACTTCATCAATGCGGAGATCAAGGGCAAGGCGATCATGGGCTTGCCCGTCGACGCCAGCGCGCCGAACGTCAAAGATACCTGCTCTCCTTGATGAAAAACCAGTTCGTCTGAACGTCTTTCAGACGAGCTGATCTGATGCGCGAACAAATCGAGCCCGTGGTTGCACCTCTTGGCAGCGCCTCGGGCTCGATGCTTTTTCACGTCGATTCTCCTTTGCCCTTCGACCCACGTAAACAACAGTTGCCACCCGTAACCGTTCACTCCAGAAAAACGCTCGCCAACGTGTCCACATTCCTTCATTCCATCGCCATGACGCCACCGGCACGCCCCCCTCACGATCGCTGCCTTCGCTCGTCTGCCTTTTCACTCCCGTTTGTCCTGACGCTCCTGCTTGCACTCGCAGGCTGCGGACGCTCGTCCAGCGATACGCGCGAATGGCAAGCCTCCGACCACGATCAAGCGGGCGGACAAACAGGCCAAGTCCCGGCGCGACCTGGTTCGTCCAGCCAAACAGGCTCGGACAAGAGCCTCGTGGAATTGGCGTGGCAGCGCAATTGCGCCACCTGCCATGGCCCTGTAGGACGCGGTGATGGACCTCAAGGAGCGATGTTACGCCCCGCGGATCTGACGCGTGCCGAATGGCAGGCCCAGGTGACCGATGAACAGATCGCCGAAGTGATCCGCAAAGGCAGAAACCGCATGCCTGCCTTTGAAGCGTTACCTGCGCAAGTGATCACGGGCCTTGTCGCCCGCATCCGCGAAAACCGGCAGCGTTGACGTTCCGCGTCAAACACGGGTGTTTTCGACAAACTCTACGGGCAAACGTCCAGCTCCCCTTCGTTTGCCTCGGTTGACTTCCCCATCCACGCTGAACACCCTTCACGTTTCGCGTTCAGGAGCGCTGCACCCATGACCCCTGACGAAGATACCGCTGGGCAAACCTCGACGGACGAACCTGCCACGTCGTCGCCATCACGTCGCAACCGATATGTGAAGCTGGTCATCGTTGCAGCTGCAGTCATCAGCCTTGCACCACTCGCGCGACTCTGGCCCCGCGAGCATCAAATCGCCTTCCG
Source organism: Polyangiaceae bacterium (assembly GCA_031415295.1). Lineage (GTDB taxonomy): Bacteria > Myxococcota_A > Polyangia > Polyangiales > Polyangiaceae > Polyangium. The sequence goes on from JANORL010000488.1 coordinate 10,367, forward strand.
CCTCGACGATGGTGTTGCTGATGTGACGCGTTTCGACGTC
>JANORL010000489.1:0-3510 GCA_031415295.1 Polyangiaceae bacterium
GCGCGCCGGAAAACATCAACGTCGACTACCCACCGAACAGCCAATGGTTCCGTGTCGGCGTGTATTACTACAGCAACGACAGCAAGGCGTACGACGTACATCCCGTCGTAAAAATTTTCTGCGATGGGGCACTCACGGCCGAGCTTGGATCCAAAGGTTATTACGATCCTGAAGCACCCATCGCGTTCACGCCGAGCGAAGGCGCCGGTTTGCCCTTGGACAATCGGTTTTGGATGGTCGCTGATGTCGCCTTCCGCGAGGGCGCGGGAGAATGTGCGGCCAAGGGATGCGTGGTAAAACCCCTTTACGCCGATCCTGTCCTACGCACGCCGGTCAATATGTCAAACTTCGACGCTCAATTTAACTTCGGCCAGGCATATCCCCCGCCGCCGTGAGTTAGATCCCTTCGGATCACAAGTCCACTTTGCCCACGAAAAATCGATGCAGTTGCGGATCCAGTTCGTCTGGACGCATCGTCGGTGTCGGCCAAACCGACGACAACGTATTCCACAGCAAAATAGTTTTTCCCGGATACGCCGCACATGCGCGTCGCAACCCCACGAGCGCTTTGGCGCTGTACGTGATCTCGCCAGGCACACCGATCAACCGCTCGACTTCCGAACACGCTGCGATCGCGTCGCTCGTAGGATGTCCATAACCACGTCCGCAACACGAGTGATCCATCTCGATACGCGCGTGGGTCGACGTTCGGCGTGGCAAACCTCCCACGCGTTTGGACAAGTACGCTTTGGTGAACTCCGCGATCGTTCCGAGCGTTAAGCGATTACACGCGATTCGTTCCGTGATCCGCACGGCAACGATGGTCGTGTCCCATCCGAGCAGCGTGGTTCCGACACTCAACGCGGCAGCGGTCCCTCCACTGCCGGCGGGGACGACGATCACGTCGGGTCGCGGCATGTCGCCACGACAAACTTGGTCCGCCAATTCGAAGGCTGCGCCAACGTACCCCATGTTCGCGAGTGCCCCTGACGCTCCGGGGGGACCGAAGTAGGACGATTTTCGCGCGCGCCAAAGCTTCGAGATCGTACGAAATACGGTACGTGTGTAAGTTCCACCGTAGATCATCCGCACGCCCGCCGATGCCTGAATCAACATGGATTTCCGTGCAAACGAGGTGATGGGTTGGTCGAAAAGAACGCTTGTCACTTCAAACCCTATGGTTTTACCAAGGAGGATCGTTGCTGTCACTTGCGTTGAAGCCAGCCCTCCCACCGTGATGATCTCGCGCGCGCCTCGGTTTTGGGCGTCGGCGAGAATGTGTTCGAAGCGGCGGATTTTGTTGCCACCGAACACGGGATGGATCGCGTCGTCTCGTTTCATCCACACATCGTCGCGTCCGAGGTACGCTGCGATGTTCGAGCAACGCTCGACGGGCGTCGGTCCTGACGTGAGACCGATCCATGGAATTGACGCAGCTAGCCGCGGATACTCGGCGATGAGCCGACTTTCACTGGCTTGCTTGGTTGTCCCCGCGGACGCTCCCGTTTCGGACATCGTCAAACGATACCGACTTTCGCCACTGGCTGCATTCGCGTGCCGAACACGGCCGCGATCATGCTATAGGCCGGACTGAATCGAGGAGACTCCATGGCTCGCGTGCACAACTTCAATGCTGGTCCCGCTGCACTTCCGCTCGCCGCACTCGAACGCGCGCAGCGGGAATTGATCGACTTCGAAGGTACGGGAATGTCGATCATCGAGCACAGTCATCGCGGCAAGGCGTACGAGCGCGTGCATGACGAAGCCATATCGCTCTTGCGGGAGCTGCTAGGCATTTCGAGCGACTACGACGTCTTGTTCTTGCAAGGTGGGGCGAGTCATCAGTTTGCGACGATCCCGATGAACTTCCTCGGAGCTGGCCGCTCGGGTGACTACATCGTCACGGGTGGTTGGGCCGAGAAGGCGTACGAAGAAGCGTTACGGATCGGCGGAGCTCGTCTCGCAGCAAATACCGTACAAGACAAACGGTTCATACGGGTACCTCGCCAAGAGGAAATCGCGATCGATCCTGGGGCTGCGTATGTCCACATGACGACGAACAACACGCTCTTCGGCACGCAATGGCATTACGTTCCGGAGACTTCCGGCGTGCCGCTTTTTGGGGACATGTCGAGCGACTTTTTGTGGCGTCCGATCGACGTAAATCGTTTTGCCTTCATCTACGCTGGCGCGCAGAAAAACATTGGTCCTTCGGGCGTCACGGTCGTCGTGATTCGCAAGGATCTCGTGGCTGCCGGGCGCAAAGACATTCCAAAAATATTTCAATATCGTACGTTCGCGGAAAACAACTCGCTCTACAACACTCCGCCGACCTTCGCGATCTACCTCGTGCGTAACGTTCTTGCGGTGACGAAGGAGCAAGGCGGGCTTGTGGAAGTCGAGCGAAAGAACCGCGCAAAAGCGGGGCTCTTGTATGACACGCTCGATTCGATGGCGGATTTTTATCGTGCGCCGGTCGAACGTGACAGCCGCAGCTTCATGAACGTCGTGTTTCGCCTCCCGACGGAGGAGCAAGAGAAACGGTTTGTCGCGGAAGCTGCGCAGCAAAACATGGTCGGTCTCGCGGGACATCGCAGCACCGGCGGCATTCGGGTTTCGCTATACAACGCGATCGAGCTCGCGTCGGTCGAGTGTTTGGTTGCCTTCATGAAGGACTTCGCAACGCGAACGGCTTGAGCAACCTGTCGGCTCGAAAATTCCTTGCGAATGCGCGAGTTTATTCGTTAAAATTGAGGCTTCTGCGCTCGCGTATTTCGCAAGATGCAATCAAGACGTACTCCTACTCTTCCCTCGAAGACTCTTTTTCGCACGAAGCTTCCTTTGCGGGCGCGTTTCGGGTTAAGCTCGGTGCGGTATGAGTAGCTTCGGTCACGGAGCCGTCATCGCCGGGAAATACCGGCTCATGGACACGCTCGGCAAAGGCGCCATGGGCGAGGTGTGGCGTGCTGAGCACACCACCCTCGGCGCGTCTGTCGCGATCAAGCTGATCGACATCGACCTTCTTGGGCCTGGCAACCTCGAGAACAACGACGTTGTGCAGCGGTTTTTCCGGGAAGCGAAAGCGGCTGCTGCGCTGCGTAGTCCACACGTCGTGCAGATCTTGGATCATGGCTACGACGGGCGAACTCCCTACATTGCGATGGAGATGTTGGAGGGCGAAACCCTCGAACAGCGCCTCGATCGAATTCGCGTGTTGCCGCCGATCATGACGGCGACGATCATCACGCACGTCGCACGGGCGATTGGCAAAGCGCACGAGGCGGGCATCGTTCATCGGGATCTGAAGCCTGGGAACGTGTTTCTCGTCAAAAACGACGATGATGAAATCGCGAAAGTGTTGGACTTCGGAATCGCCAAAATAGCGCCAGGCGCGCTTGGTGCCGAAGGCGGCCTCGCCACGAGAACGGGTTCGGTCGTTGGAACGCCTTGCTACATGAGTCCCGAGCAAGCGCTTGGGAACAAGTCGATCGATCATCGAGCAGATCTCTG
>JANORL010000490.1:0-5984 GCA_031415295.1 Polyangiaceae bacterium
GAGCCCGACGAGGGCTCGCCGAAGTGCTCGACGTGCACCTGAAGTGCACTCGGAGTGGTCTAGCGTACCCCGCGGAGCGGTCCGACGGATACCTCGACGTGCACCTGAAGTGCACCTGGAACGGTCTCGCTGGCCACTCCGAGCGGTCTGGAGAGCATTGGTGGTGGTTAAGGTTACCCCGATCGCGGCTTCGAGGGCCACGAAAGCTTTGCCTGCGATCGCTTCCATCTCGGCCGTACCGTCGTGAGGTCACGGACTCTTGAAACGCCGTTGATGGATCGGACCTGCGAAGGAGCAGGTATCCGCCACGTTATGCCCCCAATATCGACTTTCTTCTGTTCGCGACGCAATCAAACGATTCCACGCCCATCGCGACCATTCCCGTTGCAAAACGGTTTGGCGAGTCAGTTACCCGGAGGCGCGACCTTTAGGTTCGCCCATTGCGACAGAACCGCCTGAATTGCCTCGAGAACCCGCTTCTCTCCCTGGTACATGACGCGCACTTTCTCCAGCCGCGGTTCCCAAATGCTTGGCGATCGGTAACCCACCGCTTTGATCGCATCGAGCGTTACGACACTACCTTTCGCGATAAGCCCGAAGAGCGTGTCGTCCACATCTTCGCCAGGAATGAGGCGCAATCCAAGCGCCCCTGCCCGCGCTGCAGTGAAATCATTTCCGCTAATCGCCGCATGCATCACCGGTAAAACCTCGCGACTGCCCGTGTTCGCAAGAGCCTCGATGTACGCCAGGCGTTGCTCGGGCGTTTTGGCCGCCTCGTAACGTGTAAGCAGCGTATCGACCGCGCCTGCGCCGTCTTCTTCGCCCAGCGTATGAGCTTGACTTCCAAGGGCCAATGCAGCTTGGTTGCCAAGAGAACCGTCGAGCGCCTGGGTCAAAGCTGCCTCCGATTCCGCGGTCGGCGCTCGCGCAAGGCCCAGGTTCATCAGCACGGCGCTCCGAGTCTCTTCAGGAAGCTCTTGGCCCAGCAATGAACTCAGCGCATTGGTCGCTCGAGGTGACTCAGCCGAGCCAAGCGCCCCGCTCAAAAGGCGCGCTGCATCGAGATCGGCTGGGTCTTTTTTAATCGCCGCCGCCACTTCATTCGCCGCATTCGGCTCCAGCTCGACCAACGCCGTGATCCGCCGCATCACCTTCGCCCGCTCCCGATAACGCAACGGAGTATCCTCGCTCAGATGCGCCGCGGACCTCGCGGCGTCGAGCAGTTCGGCAATCGTTGCTCCCGCTACGATGGACAGGCGTCGGTTTTTCTCGACCGCCCCCCGATCAACACGAGGTGCAATCGACGCTGCATCATGAGAAGGCGCCGCGACAAGCGTAACGTCAGTCGATTCGATGCGTTCGAGCTTTACCCGCAGAACCATGGCAATCGTGGGCAAACCTTGGCCAAGCGCTGATTGCTGATCGAGTTTGATCGTCGCGGAAACAAGTCCCTGTTCATCAAACGAAAACCAGCTTTCTTCATTCGATTGCAGTACGTTGCCATTGGCTGGTGATCCACCGGCGCTCGTAAGCTGCGTGTAGGCCCCGCGCTTACGTTGCACCCGTTGATCGACCCGGCTGTAAGTCGCTTCGTACTTGCCCGTCAGATCTTGTTCCTCGACTGTCCAAGTTTGGCCGAGTCGATCGGTGTATTGGAGAGCCGTGGCAATCGAAACGAGCAGGTTGTGGGCTCGATCGGTCGTTCCTTTGGGAAACGCCACCGCCAAGAGCAAGCCGTCGTGCATCTTGAGGGTGAATGGAGCCGCCACGTCTTGATTGGAGGGCGCTTGATCACCTTTGATTGCAATTCGCGTTGGTGACAATTGTGCCTCGATGTCGCCACCCGTGCGCTCAATGGTCGTCCACGTGCCTGCTGTCTCGACGACCACCGCCTCTTTGCCGTCGATCGTCGAACGATGCTCGAACGTCAGCTTGTAACGGGCCTTCTTGGCTATGGCGTCCGTCGGATTCCGGGCCGAGTCATGGTGTTGAAGACTCGGCGCTACTTGTTGAGCACCTTGTTCCTTGGTTGAACTCGTTCCCAGCGCGGGCGACGCTGGCCAAGCGAAATAACCGACGGCGCAGGCGAGAAGAGCAGGGGCGAGCAGGTAAAGAGGGCGACGGGACATGGCGGACTCCTCGAGTAAATTCGGTGGGTTACGATTTCAGGGAGCGAGCGAGCCGTTGACCTTGAAGAGGGTGCTCGAAGCAGAATAGCCGTCAAAAGCGACTACCTCTTTGGTCGCCTTGAAAAAGGTAGCGTCGGCATAGAGCGAAAGAGATCCCTCGAGCGAGCTGATGGTGAAGTCCGACTTCGCTGTGTACGCGAAGGTCTCGGTATTGAGTTGATTGGTGAGCGGGAAGCCCACCGAGACCAATTGGAGTTCGCCCTCGACGCCTAGGGAAAACCCGGTCACGCCGAAACCGATCGAGCCGAAGGCGTCGACGCTGGCAAAGGGGGTGATCGTACAGGTCAAGTCATTCGAGTTTTGGTTGTAATCGATGTTGCCGCGCATGCCGACCGTCCCCGTGGCCTCGAATTTGGCGGTGATCGGAACGCCGCCTACGAGGAAATCCGCATTTTTGCTGAAGAACATCTTTGGCACCGACTTGTCGAAAACCCCATAAGCATTCGAGCTGTAGACCGTCGCGCCATCAACCATGACTTTGACCATGTCTTGGGGGCCATTGTTGATTTCAGCCGATGCAATGCCCTCCACAAGCTTGCGAGAATCTCCAAAGAGGGTCACGCTGGCGCCGCCGTCAGCAATCACCTCGGCATAGTTGGTGGGCAACCCTGTCGTGGGCAGCGCAGCGAACACTTCTACCTCCGCGCTGGTCGATGCGACGTGGGATCGGAAGGTATTGAGCCCCGCCCCGTTGACTGCGCCAGCAACCAACCAAGCCCCAGCTCCGAAATTGCCGTTTCCGCCGTACCATTCTTTCACGTACGAATAACCACCACCGGGCAGAGGCTCGGCGACCGCTGTTCCAACAATAATCCAAGGGTAGCGCGCCGAAAAGCCATACCAGGCGGTATGATCAAAGTACCACCCGTCGCCGCACCAGCTGTCATGATCAATCATGCGGGTTCCAAGGACGTCATACTCGGAGCAAGTCGCGTCAATGCTCCGGGCCTTGACCCGCAGGACGTTGCTCTTCAGCTCGAGGGCATAGTCGTCGTTAGGATCGAGAAATCCATCGTTTGTACCCCCCGTCTTGGACCAGCCATTCAACGTGCTCTTGTAAAGCCCAATATTGCCGTCATCGTGAAGACAGAAAGTATCAGCGTTGTTGAAGTTTCCGTTCGACCAGAGTACGTTGTCAGCACTATCGAGCATCTTCAGCTGGCCATAGGAGGTCCAATCCAGGCGAGTAAAGCCGCTTTGAAGAAGGGTTCCCGACGCGGACTTATCCCAACAGACCCCTTCTTCGACAATTGGCCGACGGGTGCAGGTGCCCGTGGCGTTGGTTCGCTGCCGAATACGTTTTCTCGCCGCGGTTTGGTAATAAGGAGTGGTCCACTCGGACCAAAATTCGAGGCCGCATTCGTCGAGCGACACATTCTCGCCGTAGCCCAAGTGCTTCAATACGGCGCCGGTCGTGTCGAAGACCACAAAATCGCCATTGGATTGATAGCAGAGTTCTTTGGAGTTCGTGCCCGAGGCCATAAAGGGCGAATTCAGTCCGTCTTCCCCGCGAAGCCAAAGGTTTCCGCCTTCCCAGACGAGCTCGCGCCCGACGTCCTCGTCGCTCAAGATCAATTGCGTATCGTTCTTCGACCAACACTTGGTCACCGCCGGCTTTTTGCGCGACCGAATCTCACATTGAGGAAGCTTTTCCTCCCACTTGACGACGCCGCTCGTGTCTGACATCCGAATGGTGCACTCGTCGATGGACAAGGTGCCATTGGGAGCCGAGTAGATCGATTGATTCTGGTGGTCGACGCCCGAGTTCCATACGCCCGCGCCGGTCGAAGTGTGAATTCGCAAGCGGCCAGCTCCATTGCCGAAACAGAGCTTGCCAGCATTGCTGCCAGTAAGCGGCGCAGACGACTTGAGCCCCCAGGAAATGCTGCTCCCATTGCCGCTGTGATTGGTGAGCGTCAGGTCGCCATACACATCCCAGGTCAGCTTGGCGTATTCGTTCTCAACGAGCGTGAAGGGCTGCTCCGTCGTCCAACAAGCGTTGGGTATGGATGAAAGGCTCGTGGCAGCCTGGGCGGATGAAGCACCCACGAGAAGAGCAGCAGAGGCACCCAAGAATCCAAGAATTGCGCGGAGAGGTTTCATCGTCGGGAGTCCTTTTCGTGGCGCTCGGCTTGGTAGCGGCGCGTTGACGTTTTCCCTTTGAGCACTCCCCGTGCCAAGTCCGCTTGGACGCGTTACACCTGGGTTTCCCCCTATGTTTCGGCGATATTTCGACCGCTTGCCGCTGATTCGTCGACCAGGTTCTTCCAGCGAATGGACGCTGCTTGTCCAATTGGACAGAGGCACTTGTTCAATTGGACGACGGGCCCTGGTCAATTGGACGTGGCGGCCCGAAGACCCGAGTCGTCGTCACCGGAAGCCATGCTTTCGAGCAATCTCGGCAGCCTCTTCATCCATCTCCAGAGTCGCTACCTGCAGCGTTCGTGCGGCAAGCAAGCATAACCAACGACGGTGGGGATTCGCATTGGTTCGGGACAAAAGCAGCGCTGTTTCAATCGCTTTTCGGGCCTCTTTTTCCCGCGACTCCGCATGGGCCAGCAACGCCAGACCGCGATAACCAACACTGGGCAAGTCGAGGATGCCTTGTCGGGCCAGCGATGACGCCCAACCTCGAGCCTTGTTTCGAAGCGCTTTCGGTAGTCTTTGTTGCCGACAAACCCCAAGGGCTGCGTTCAAGAATGCCTCATGAAGATGCGACCGATAAATCTCCAATAGAGGGCCAGCTCGGTTCTTTATGAGCTGTTCAGCCGCATCAACTTCTGCGAAAGCTTTTTCGAATTCACCTTTGTTCGTATAAACGGCGATCGTCGCAACATAATGGAAAATCATCAAATCACACGGAGGGACAGGGGCAAGCAACTCGCGTGCTTTCTCGATTGCGAATTCGGCATCTTCATGATTGCCACGCTCGGACGATACGCGAGCTTTATAGCCGAGGGCGACAACGAGATTGTAAAAATTAGGATACGTCGCCGTTCGCTCCCGCTCGACAACAGCCAACAGAGCGTCGAGATCTCCCTGCGTATAAAGAAATTGCATGTAAATCATCCGCGCTACTTGGCTGTCATAAGCATCGGTTAAACCTTGCTTTGCGAGGCCGGCTTGGGCAGCTTCGTTTTCCTCACGAGCCCGCGGATAATCCATGGCCCAAAAGTACAGGACCGATCTCGTTACCTGGACAATCTCTGTTCCGAGCCGAATCTGGTCTTTCAAGGCATCTTCTTGGGCTTGGTCGAGAAGAGTATGGAATTCCGCGAGCCTTTTCGGTCCCCTTTTCGTGAGGAGCGCGGCGACCCATACTTTGTTTACTCGAATTCGATGCAAAAGGTGCTTGTCGGCAATGCGATGAGCCAACAGTTCGCAGCGGCTCATGATTTCGAGCGATGGCATGACCCATAACGGTGAAAAAGCTCGAACCATTTCGTTGAAAAAACGAAGCTGGGTCATTTCGAACTCGGTCTTCTCAGATTGTCGGAATTGCAACCAGTTGGTCACCGGGGTTATTGCCAGCTTCAGCTTGAGCCAACCAATGACGGCGAGACGCTGGGGAAGCGTTCGTTCGAGCCGAAGCTCTAGGGTTTCGAGCCCTTTGGCATACATCGCCAGACCTTCGGCCATTCGACAATTCGCCATCAGGTTTTCAGCGACACGACCCCGCAAACGCAAAAGAGCTACTTGCCGGTTTTCGGTATGTTCAGGACAAGCTTCCCAAATGCGCAGGGCCTGTTCATAACCACTGCAAGCTTCGCTCAATTGCCCGCCATATTCGTAAAG
>JANORL010000491.1:0-3409 GCA_031415295.1 Polyangiaceae bacterium
GCCGTTGGGTTTGTTCGGCAACCCGTTCGCGCAACGGATCGAAAAGCACCAAGATCACGATCGCTGCAAGAACCGCGTTCAAGTACATCGTGTCGAATCCGCCCACGACAGCGACGAGTACATAGAAAATGGCGGCAATCAACGTGGCAACGAGCGTAGCGACAACGAGTCGCGCAAGCATCTCGTACACGTCGAGCAGCCGTTCATGGCGCAACGCTTGTGCCAAGACAAACAGAAAAACGACGCTGAGTGCCGCGCCGACAGGCGGAGGCGTTACGCCTAGAAACCAAGCGAAATCTGCGACGCTGGCGAGAGCCGCGAGCGCGCCGAGGACCACGAGCAAACGCACGCGTCTCTGGGTTGCTCGCGAACCACTCTGCGCGCCGCGCTTCCACAATTCAACGAGACCCGCGGTGAGAAATGCAAATACGTGAAGGAAAACGACGGAACGAACGAGCGGGTGGTTTCGCACGGGACTCAGCAGCAGCAGCACGAGCGGCACAGCCAACAGCATGGCGAGCCGCGGTAGCCGACTCGGACGCTCGGATTCGTGCGGAATCATCGCGGCAAACAGATGCAATGCGAACTGCGGCAAGAGCAACGTGAGCACCCCGGTAAATCGCTCGAAGATGCGCGACTCGAACAAGTTCGCGAGGGACTGAGACAAGTACCAGAGGCCAATATCCCCAGCAAAGGCCGCAAAAAGTAGATGCACTGTGCGTACTCGACCTCGAAGGAGGATCGAGACGGCAATCACGAGCGACAGTGCGCCACACACGAGTGTCGTTTTGGTTCTGAGATCGGTGCCGATTTCCACCGACCGAGCGTAGCCTGAGCCACGCCTCGGGGCGAATTAAATAATGAAATCACTGCCTGCATTGGAATCACGCATAACGTCAGGGCGCGTAAGCTAGCCGAAGACGTGACCCAACAACGCCAAACGGACGTTCGCGAAAAACAATAGAAATGTGATCACTTTCTAGCCTCCGAGCATAGATTGTGGTTCTATAGGGAATCATGACGCGTTTTCTTCTCCTGCTCGTCTTCGCACTGCTCTTGCCTGTATGCGGCGGTACGACGGCGACGCAGCCCAACACGCCGATGGGCCTCAATGACTCCGACGCTCTGAAGAAGCTCGACACTGAGCTGAGCAAACCCCTTCCCGACATGTGGAAAGAATCGCCGATCGCGCTCATTACCGATCCCGTCGCGATGTGCAACAAGCCCGACGTCGAAGCGCAGGTAAACCGCGAGGCGGCAGCGCAACTAGAAAAAACCAAAACGGCGTTGCAGGATGCAGGCGTTACAGTCCAAGAATCCACCGACGCTGCCGCAGTGGTCTTTTCGATCCGGATTCTCGCGAATTGCTCGGGAGCCGGCGCGCCACTGGTCACGGGCGACATATCGGCGATGCCCGGGAATGGCGCCGTTGCCGCAAAATCAGATTTATTCGAGATTTCTCGATTCGATGCAGGCAAAGTGACTCTCGCCTTGCTGCGTCATGACGCCCTCGTCAAGCGAATGGAAGCAAAGTGATCGTTATGATCGTCATGATGGATTGCTTTCCATCGACCCGCCTGTAGTCGCGTCTTTCTCGCGATATCCTCGGCTTGACGCTTTGGACGTCAACTTTTCGTCAAAATCACTTCTTCTTTTTTCCCGCAGGCTTTTTCATGGCGACGACGTCGGGCTCGAGTGCATCACAAAGCGCTTTTACACTCGGCCGCTGGCATTCTTTTGCCTCACCGACCCCATTTTCTGGGCTGTAAAACAGCTCTGCCGCCTGCCTAGCGCTGTTTTTGCAATAGTCGCTGGAGTAGTCACAGGTTTGCGACAAAACACTGGTCGTCCAATATTTGGCGAGTTTCACGCAAAAGGAATGATCCCGTTCGCTACCCGGATTGCGACACGCAAATTCAGCATAATACACCGCTCGATCACGGTTTTTCGGCGGCATCACGCCACCTTCGGCCATTTCGGCAAGGCGTGAACATGAAGCTGGTGCGTATTCTTCCTCGGCGGACGCGCTCCTCGCATGCGCTGGCGGGCAGGCGATTTCATACAATGAACGCGCGAATACTTCGTCCTTTTCGACGCCGCGCCCTTCTTCGTGCAATTTCGCGAGCATGTGACAACCGGTCGCTTCCCCATTCTCGCAACCCCAACGCGCCAGATCCGGCACGCGAGGGTCCTCAAGAGGTAAACTCTGCGCTGCTTCACCACATACACATGCGCCTTCGACACATGCCTGCACAAGCGTTTTACTTGAATGCGCCAAAAGCGGCGCGAGCGCCTCGGGCGTGTAGCCATATTTGTCGAGCATCATCAACACGGCACCAAAATCCAGCGTGCGATCGCCAATGGCTTGGAGTTTCGCCATCAAATCGGGACCAAGTTCGGGTCGCAATTCTTCCTTTGGACGATTTACGAGCAATTTCGACAAATCCCAACATGACGAAGTCGCCGAGAGCAAACAGTCTTTTCGTTTCGCAAGAAATTTCTCATGATTGTCCGGTTGCCACAACGCGTGAAAACCAATCAATGCCGACGCATTGGGATCGCTCCGCGTAGCACCGTACTCGATATCGAACGTTGACGAAGGTTGACGTTTGGCGCGTACGGCCCCTTCGATGATACAAGCATCGGAATCGCCTAAATCGCACGCTTTGCCAATCCAAGCCAAAAAGGATTTGGCGTCTTCCTTTTCGTCTTTCATGGCTCGTTTGATTCGTACGTGCATGGGTTCCATGGTCCGCCCGTACGCCGTTTCGGGAAGACTATGTTCAATGCCGCAACCAGCGGGATGACCATACCCTCGATATCGATCCGCCATACGCCGACACGCATCGACTTTTCCAGCCGAACACGCTGTTTCATCAGCTGCCCGTAATGCAGCCGGTGTCGTTTTTCGCTGCACGGACAATTTGACGGGCGCGCTCGATGCGGACGTCGAAGCGCTCGGCGCGGGGACTGCCGTGTTTTTCTCGGCACACCCGAATAAGAAAACCCCCGCCAAACAGGCAATGGATACGCGAAGATTCATCGGAGCACCACTGTCGGCGCAGAGTCGCCTTCGATCCACGTTTCATCCACCATAACCGACGGCTCGTTTTCCATGCCGACGCACGAGTCCCGACGTAATGAGTAAAATTGGAGCAGTCGCCGATCGCCCACACGCAAAGGAAAGATCATTTCTCCGCCGTTTAACTCTTCCATGGTCATCGGGTTCGACCAAAGCTCCGGCTTGGGATGCACCCAAAATGCAACACCTTCAGGATTGCCGGAATGCTGGTAGATGGCCCCCACAACCAAATTGCATTTAATCTTGAGCCATTCACGAACAAGAAACAAGTCACACTGCGAAGCGGTATAACTTCCCCGCTCGACGTCCAGTGGCTTCGCGCTTTTC
>JANORL010000492.1:0-11603 GCA_031415295.1 Polyangiaceae bacterium
GAAGGAGTTTTTATAGCCGGGGGTCCGGGGGTCCGGCGCTCAAGTTAACGTCTATGTGCCAAACCACTTGCTCTTTGCTCGTTTTCCTGAGAAGGCTTTGCTTGCGGCGCAGGGTCCCTTGCCTCGGTTCGTGCCGCCCCCCAAGGAGTCACAATGACGGACAGCTTCGGCGCGAAAGGCTCACTGTCGGTTTCCGACAAAACGTACACGATCTATCGTCTGCGCAAACTTGCGGACGACACGCGACTCGCGCGACTCCCCGTATCGCTGCGTATCTTGCTCGAGAACCTACTGCGGCATGAAGATGGTCGCGTGGTGCGCAAGGAGCATGTCGAAGCGGTGTTGTCGTGGGATCCCAAAGCGATCCCGTCGCAAGAGATCTCGTTTCACCCGGCGCGCGTGTTACTCCAGGATTTCACGGGCGTTCCAGCGGTCGTGGATCTCGCGGCGATGCGTGAAGCGTTTGGCACGATGGGTGGAGATCCGAACCGGATCAATCCGCTCTCGCCAGCGGATCTCGTCATCGATCACTCGGTCGAGGTCAATGTGTTTGCGACCAAAGATTCGCTTCGCAAGAACGCGGAACTCGAGTACCAGCGCAACGACGAACGGTACGCATTTTTGCGTTGGGGTCAGCAGGCATTCCAGAGCTTCCGCGTCGTTCCGCCCGACACGGGCATCTGCCATCAAGTGAACCTCGAGTTCTTGGCGGGCGCGGTGATGAGCGATGCGTCTGGCGCGGCCTTTCCGGACACGCTTGTCGGGACAGACTCGCACACGACGATGATCAACGGACTTGGTGTCGTAGGTTGGGGCGTGGGAGGTATCGAAGCGGAAGCGGCGTTGCTTGGGCAGCCGGTGACGATGCTGATTCCGGAAGTCGTGGGTTTTAAGCTTACGGGTAGTTTGCGTGAAGGAGCGACTGCGACGGACCTCGTGCTGACGGTCACGGAAATGTTGCGCAAGAGGAAGGTTGTCGGGAAGTTCGTCGAATTTCACGGGCCGGGGTTGTCGTCGCTATCGCTTCCGGATCGGGCGACGATAGCGAACATGGCGCCGGAATACGGAGCCACGATTGGGTTTTTCCCGATCGACGATGAAACGCTTGCATTTTTGCGTTTTACGGGACGATCGGCTGATCAAGTGGCGCTCGTCGAAGCGTATTGCAAAGAGCAAGGCATTTTCCGTACGGAAAGCATGCCCGAGCCGGTGTTCAGCGATTCGCTCGAATTGGATTTGGATACGGTGGAACCGAGCCTTGCGGGTCCGAAGCGTCCGCAGGATCGAATTCGGCTGGCGGTGGTACGATCGGCGTATCGCAAGTCGCTGCATTCGATGATCGAAAAGAATTTCGCATCGGTGGACAAAGCTAAGCTGGCGGTCTGGCTTGACGAACCCTGTGTGGACAAACCGACGGACGAAGCGATTTCTGCGCGGATGGCGGTGCGGGACAATGTGCTGAAGCCGGTGACGTTGGAGGACGGGGACACGGCGTATAATTTGCGGCATGGAGCGGTCGTGATTGCGGCGATTACGTCGTGCACGAATACGTCGAATCCGGCGGTGATGCTTGCGGCGGCGCTTGTGGCGAAGAAGGCAGTCGAGCGAGGGTTATCGGTAAAACCGTGGGTGAAGACGTCGGTGGCGCCGGGATCGCAGGTCGTGGCGGATTATTACGAGGCATCGGGCTTGCTTCCGTACCTCGAGGCCTTGGGTTTTCATCTTGTCGGGTATGGTTGCACGACGTGTATTGGAAACTCGGGTCCATTGCCTGATCCGATTGTGGAAGCGATCAAGAAGGGTGATTTGGTTGCGGCCAGTGTGCTCAGTGGCAATCGCAATTTCGAGGGTCGAATCAATCCATCTGTCCGGATGAACTTTTTGATGTCGCCTCCGCTTGTCGTGGCGTACGCATTGCGTGGGGACATGGACTGGGATCCGGCGACGGAGCCTGTGGGCAAGGACAAGAATGGTCAGCCGGTGTATTTGCGTGACATTTGGCCGACGGCAGCGGAAGTACGCGATACCATTCGAGTTTCGGTGAAGAGCGAGCAATTCGTGAAGCGATATGCCAATGCGATGCAAGGCGACGAAGCATGGCGTGGGTTACGTGTTCCCGAAGGACAAACGTTTGCGTGGGACGAAAAGTCGACGTACGTGCGTAAGCCGCCGTTTTTCGATAACTTGAGCAAAGAAATTCCTCCGCTTGCGGACATCGTTGGAGCGCGGGTCTTGGCGTTGCTCGGCGATTCTGTGACGACGGATCATATTTCGCCTGCGGGAAACATTGCGAAGAACAGTCCAGCGGCGCGGTATCTCATGGACAATGGTGTACAACCGGCGGATTTTAATTCGTACGGAGCGCGTCGAGGCAACCATGAAGTGATGATGCGGGGCACGTTTGCGAATATTCGCATCAAGAATGCGTTGTTGGGCGGCGAAGAAGGGCCGAACACGCTACATTTGCCGGTGGGGACGAAGCTTAGCATTTACGATGCGGCGATGAAGTATGCCGAGGAGAAGGTGCCGCTCGTCGTATTGGCTGGTTCCGAGTATGGAACGGGTTCGTCGCGAGATTGGGCGGCGAAGGGCACGAAGTTGCTAGGCGTGCGAGCGGTCATTTCGAAGAGTTTCGAGCGTATTCATCGTTCGAACTTGGTGGGAATGGGCGTATTACCGCTTGAATTCGCGGCGGGAGAAGATGCGGGTACGCTTGGGCTGGACGGCCGCGAGACGTTCGACATTCGTGGCATTGCGGAAGGCGTGGCGCCATTCAAGAAGCTCGTCGTTGTGGCGAAGAAGGCCGATGGTACGACGAAGGAGTTTACGGTGACGGCGCGTATTGATACGCCGAACGAAGCGGATTACTACTTGAACGGTGGCATTCTGCAATACGTGCTGCGGCAGATGGTGATGGCGAAATAGTATTCGAGGGCGCGCGCCATTTCCCGGTGTGCGCGCGGTCTCAGCCCGATTTTCGCGCACGCGGCGCGATTCTCACATGCACGCGCGAAAATTCGGGCTTCGCCCTGGGTCACAAACCATGACCTGGTACCGGTTTGTCTGTCTCGGGGGGTATGGGGGGCAGAGCCGCCGGCGTAGCCCCATCGTGACCGGCCTCGCGAAGCGCGGGTACAAGCCCAGTCCCGTTTTCAACATGATCCCGTACAAATCACCGGACCTGGTACCGTTTTGTCTGTCTCGGGGGTATGGGGGGCAGAGCAGTCGGCGCAGTTCTTTGGGCTGAAGGCCCAAAGAATTGTGGCGCCGCCTGCGTAGCCCCCCATCGTGACTGGCCTCGCGCAGTGCGTGTCCCACACGCGCGAAGCGAGGGTACAAGCCGCGTGGTGCTCTCGATCCCCCCTGGGTTCAGGTCCAGACCCGCTCACAAAATATTTTGTCACACTTGGCCAAGCGCTGCGTTCTCCCCTTTGAAACGCTCGAAAGAGAAAGTGGAGGAAAACATGAAAAGCATCGTGACGGCGCTCTTGGTGGTTGTGGTGGGTTCGTTGGTGGCTTGTGGAGGGGCAGGGGCGGAGCAGGGGAAGGAAACGACGCCCGGACAAACTGCCGCCGGAGGCGATTCGGAGGCGATGTGTCGCGAGATGTTTGCGCGTGAAAGGACGTGCACGGATGATTACATTCCGGCTTTGGTCGATGTGCGCATTGAAATGGACTTGCCGGCGGGGATTGCGGCGGAAGGTAAAAAGGAGGGTGGACGCGATGCATTGATCAAGCAGGCGAAAGAGGAATGGTCGACGGATTCCGCGCCTGATGCCGTGGCGGCGCGATGCAAGGAGGGGCAGGGCAAGGTGCCGGAGGAGCAGAAGGCGGAGCTGATGGCCGCCAACGCGAAGTGCGTGCCGATTACGGAGTGCAAGGCGTACGTCGAATGCGTGATACCTATTACCAAAAAACTGATTAGCATGAAGAAGTAGCGACCAGCCTCGCAGATCTGGACGAATTGCCGGCTCGTTCGTGCGACGAGCCGGCTGCTGCTAGTCTTTTTGGCTTATCTGGGCGAATCGTAGCGACTTTGCCGCGCTTGCCTACGTTGGCACACAGTGCGCACATGTACCTCATACAAATAGTTTGGCAAGACAATCAAGGTTTGGCAAGGCAGTTGTTTATTTGGTTATATAATTGAATGGTATGTTAAGTAAAACTCATTGCGTTGTGGACGTGTCGAATGCGATCTCGGGCGACCTGAGCAACGATGTTGGAGAAGTTTGTCATAACCGACTACAAAATCCTTGCCTTTGGGCGTTTCGTCATTCACGGTGGTTTCTCCGAAAGGAACGAATCTCATGATTGACGAAGAAGATGACGATCGACCGGCCATCGTTTGGGACGTTCACCGCGAAGGTCGCGCGTGGACGAAAGATGAATTCGGTGTACGTGCCGATCGGCTTGTAGAATTAAAATTCGAGATATCTCGCGGCCGGTTATTCTGGAGCGAAGAAACGCGCCGTATGGTGCTCGCGATGTTGCTCGAAAATGTCGGAATGGACGCGGCCGTTCGTATGGGCGATCCCGCGCGCTGGAAAGAAGCGATCGACGAGTTGTTGATGGAGCAGACGAAACCGTAGTTGCCGCGGCGTCTGCGTATGTTCCTGGTCGAACCGCTCCAACGCACCGAACGCCGTTATTACGACATCGATCATGATGTCGAGGTGCTACAGCCTTGCGACCTTTTTTATCCGTTCTTCGATAATCGCTGCTCGTGACTGATTGACATCATCTCCGAGCAGATGGCACGGAATTGCGTCGACGAAAGCCTCGATTCGCAAAAATTGAGCAAATTGAGCTGCGACATACGTTCGCACGTCGACGTTCGCCCCCTTGATTTCGTCTATGACCGACGGTCGCCCATCAATCACACGCAAAATATCTTCCAAGTCGTGGCTCGCCTGATAGTCACCTTCGCCTCGGCCATGAAACGCTTCTAGTTTCGTAGCGATCAGATACGGAGCCGTGACTACGCGTATTTCCAAATCATTGCTGAGTTTGTATGGCGCCGCGTGCTTGAGAGCTTCGGGGCTCCACCTATTGCTGAATCCAAGTACCCTTTCATCCGTGGGCATGACGTCGACTTTGATGCCTGCGACGAGCCATCTACAGATCGGCGCATCATCACTACGATCTTCTTGGAAACCAAACTGCAAGAGTTCTAAACGTAACGCATTCATGTATTCGCCATAGGAAGCGACTTCCACGATGACATCAACATCATCCGTGGCACGAATGTACGGTGTAGCGTCATCCGTAATCAGCAGAGCGATCGTGGCCCCTCCGAGAAACACCACCCGCGATCGAAGTGTTCCAAAGTGGACAGCGACCGTTTCAATAAGAGCAATGTTCGCGCGGCTCGCTTTCATGGCGCTTATCCCTGCACATTGGTGTTGAGTATTGCGCGCAACAATTCTTCGGCGCGTTTACGTTCTCGGGCACGGCCGATTCGAATTGTATCGACAAGGGCGAGAACCTCGTAGAGCTTTGCGTCACCACGAGCGGCTTGCGGAACGGAACGATAAATAGGTTGGAGCGTCTCGCCGCGAATCGTGCCTTCAGGGTCCGGCCAAACAGGTGGCAATTCGTCGGTGGCAATGAATTCCGAAACCAATGGAGGTGCCGCATGCGCGGTAGGGATTCCACGCGTGACGGGCCCTCGTTCGGCAGGAAAAACGTACTTCACGCCATGGACCAACAACTCTTCGAGGGACGTACGAATGGGTCGACGGTGCCGAATGTTCATGAGCCCCGCCAACGTTGCTCGTTTGATTGCAGCGTGGGCCTCAGCCGAACTCATCTTCAACGACGACGCGAGCCAACTGTACGACCAATCCTCTCCCGGATGCACCGCCAGTTTAAGCAGAACAAGGATGTCTTGTGGCTTCAGCTCCGTGGGCTTCGGCATGACGTAGATGCTATTCGCAAATCGCGAACGGCGCAACTAAATCCAAGGGGTTTGGGGCGAAGGGCGTCGACGGCGGAGGATCAGCTCCTCGAGAGGTGATGGCAGCTCGGCTCTCCAAGGTTGCGTGACGTTGCTCATGCGCCTTCGTTTTCAGCAGTCACACCATGTAAGATCGGTAATTAACGACTATTTTGTGCATCAATGGAACCATGTTGCCGTCACGAAAACACTCGTGCATCATCGACGCATGGCCGACCCCGCGCGCAAGTTGGAACCCGCAACGATGGCGGACCTCGAAGCTCTCCCTGCGAACATCAAAGGCGAGATCATCGACGGGGAACTTTATACGCAACCAAGACCGAGGGCTCCTCACCAGAACGTCATCTCGTGTATTGGTCACGAGCTCTTCGACCCGTACCGACGAAGTCGCGGTGGTCCCGGTGGTTGGTGGATTTTGCCGGAACCAGGTATCGAGCTACCCGATGTCGTCGAGGTTTCACCCGATGTTGCCGGTTGGCGACGAGAACGAATGTCTGTTTTGCCGCGCAACGAACCCATTCGTATCGTACCTGATTGGGTTTGCGAGATCTACACAAAGCGCACGCGCGCTTACGTGCAAAACATCAAAAAACCGTTTTACGCACGCGTAGGAGTCGAATGGCTTTGGTACATCGATCTCGACACGCAAACCTTCACGGTTAGTCGCCTTCACAATGGAAATTGGCTCGAATTAGTCGCGCACGTGGGCGATCAATGCGTACGTGCCGAACCCTTCGACGTCGTCGAATTGAATCTTGCTGAATGGTGGTACGACATTTCCGAATGACTCCTACCCACATTTACATCCGACAAACGTACTCGTGAACAAAAGCCGCTCGCGCACTTCGTCGTGACAAACGGAACAAACGTCCCCCAATTGCAGCGGCTTCGACGCCTTTTTCGGTTCAGTCGACTTCGCGACGGCTGCTACCACCGGCGCGCCGCTCACCGAAAGCGGCGTCATATTTGGTTGCACGGCCACAGGAGCGACCACCACCGGCGTTTGCACGTGTTGCTGCAAGGGCAAAAATTCGCACAACGTCGCCCGTCGATACCCCGACGTTTGCATACGATTGCATTGCGACGACGACAAAATATCGTTTTTACACGTCACCGGCAGAATCGGTTTGTCCATCCGCAAATACACCGTCTCCACTGCATAAAGAGCTGGATCCGTCATGCGCGGATCTTCGGGCATGCAAACCTTGTGCGTGTAGGCGTGAATCAACAAATCCAAATCCGTCTGCTTCGTCTTCGAATGCCGCGAACCGTCGACCAGCAAAATTCCATTGCCGAACGACATCGCCGTCAGCCAAAATCCCCCGCCCGCCGTGTGATACCCACTCACCGACCACTTGTATCCTCGCAACGCTCGCACGTGCGCGCTCGCTTCCCGCGCCAACGCATACCCGTCCATCCCCGTCGGCAGCGTACTCGCCAATGCCCCCACGTGATGCATCAAGCAGTCATGACACGAAACGCAAATCATCTTCTCCAGCGGCTTGTTCGGATCCAAGCAAACATACGTCGGCTGCTCGGATTCGTAACATCCAGACAAACAAAGATGCGTCTCGATCTCGTTGACGAATGGGGCGGGAAGCGGCATGCCCCAATATCATACGACAAAATTAACGGCTTGCACCCTCGAATTATACGACAAGCAGACTCATCCAATTCATCCAATGCGGACGGACAAACTGTACAACTCCGCCGCGGATGCCGAGGCAAACGAGCAAAGACGAACGTTATTGCTCCACACGTTCCGGCAGCCCGAGCGAAATACGGCGCAACATATCGAGAACCGCATACGCCGCCGCGATTTGTACTTCTTCCCGTTCTCCCTGAAAAACTTTGTGCCGCACGACCGTACCGCCAGGATGCGCTACAGCCCAATACACGAGCCCGACCGGTTTTTCTTGGCTACCACCCGTCGGCCCTGCAATGCCGGTCACGCTGAGCCCGACGTCCGTTTCACACACGCCACGCACGCCTTCAGCCATTTCCGCTGCCACTTCCGCCGAAACAGCGCCATGCCAACGCAACGTATCTTCCGACACGCCAAGCAATCGCGTTTTCGCTGAATTGGCATACGTCACCGCCCCGCCCACGAAGTAATCGCTGGCTGGTTGACGCGTCAAAATGTGGGCGATGAGCCCGCCTGTGCACGACTCTGCCAATGCCAATCGATATCCCCGGCTCCGTACCGCCCGCCCAATCATCTCGGCAAACGATTCGTCCCCTTCGCCATACACCACGTCGCCCAAGCGCTCACGCACGTCCGCCGCAGCTCGCAACGCCAAGTCCCGCGCCACTTCCCGATTCGCCGCGCGCGCATGCACCTTTACGTCCACTTCCGGAAAATGCACGCGATAGCCCAACGTCACTCCCGCATGCGTCCCCTCGACACCCGCCAACGCTTTGCCCACGAAACTCTCGCCGAGACCGTATGTACGCAAACGGATTTGATGCGTGTTGTTCGGCGCGGAAGGCCTTATGCGTGGAAGGACTTGCTCGTTGAACATGCGCTTCATTTCGCGCGGTACACCAGGAAGAAAAAGCACCGGTGTGTCACCGATCGCCACGGAAAAACCCGGTGCAGTGCCGATCGCGTTCGGCAAAATGTCCGCTCCCGCCGGCAGATCCGCCTGCTTCTCGTGACCCGCGTTGACCGTTCGACCTCGCCTTTCCACTCGACGCCGAATCGCCATCATCGCGTTTGCGTCACGTACGAGCGACACGCTTGCCGCACGCGCAGCGGCTTCCGCCGTGATGTCGTCCGTCGTCGGACCGAGGCCTCCTGTCACGATGACAAGACGGTGCGTCGAGGCAAACGACTGGATGCTCGTGATCATTGTGTCCAGATCGTCCGCGATCGTAAGCACGACGCTGACGTTGAATCCAGCGGCCGTAAGCTCGGCCGAAAGCCAAGCAGCGTTTGTATTGACAATCTCACCACGGGTGAGTTCTGTTCCAATCGAGAGGATCGCGGCAGTCATGGGACCGGGGAATGTATCCTAGGGACGTAGCTTGACGAGGGTATTTGTTGAAGGTGTTTGGTGATTGTTTTGAGGAGGGCGAATGTCGAGAGCGGGCTGACAAGATGTGGGTGTAGGTCCTTGCTTCACGTGGCGGTCGAGGTACGTGATGTTTGGTGTATAGGTTGATCGTCCCGCGATTGGTATCGTCTTCCGTGCGCGTGGACGAAGGGCGACAGACGAACGGTCAGTTTGCGACGACGTACGAATTCGCTGCTTGTGTTACGGTTCTTTTGATCAAAGGTCCGATCCATGTCCGAAATGCATTACGGTTTCTGTAACTTTTGCGATGCGATCTGTGGTTTGGCTATCGAGGTCGAGGGGGAGAAGATCGTTTCCATTCGTGGGGACAAACAGGACGCTTTTAGCAAAGGATATGTTTGTCCGAAAGGAATTGCGCAACAAGATCTGCATCACGATCCAGATCGCTTGCGCAAGCCTATCCGCCGAAGGGGGAAGGATTGGGAGGAGATTGGTTGGGACGAAGCGATCCACGAAGTCGGGGAACGAACCGCCGCATTGCAGAAGAAACACGGCAACGAGGCGCTCGCATTTTATTTTGGCAATCCGATTGGGCACAATTACGCCAGCCTTTTGCACCTCGTGCCGTGGGTGCGTGGATTCCGAACCAAGAACATTTATTCGTCGAGTTCCGTGGATTCGTTTTCGCGGATGCTCACGTCGCAACTCATGTACGGCAGTCCCGCGATATTGCCTGTCCCCGACATCGAGCGAACTCGGTATTTTTTGGTGATTGGGGCCAATCCTGTCGTATCGAATGGGAGCATCATGACGGCGCCAGACTGCAAGCGGCGATTGCATGCATTACGCGAACGTGGTGGAAAACTCGTCGTCATCGACCCGAGGCGCACTGAAACTGCCGAAATAGCAGATGAACACCATTTTATCACGCCGGCGACCGATGCCTTGTTTTTAGCGGCGTTCCTTCACGTACTTTTCGCCGAGAGTTGGGTCAAATCGCATCATTTTCCCGTTCCTGTTGATGGATTGGACGCGGTACGGGCCTTGGTGGCCGATTGGTCGCCCGAGCGTGTCGCACTCCACGTCGGAATCGATGCCGCGACGATTCGTCGTATCGTGGGCGAATTCGTCAGTGCCGAAGGAGCAGCTTGTTATGGTCGCATGGGTACGTCGGTGCAATCGTTCGGTACGCTGGCGACGTGGCTCATCGATGTCATCAATATCGTGTCTGGAAATATGGATCGAGCGGGGGGAATGATGTTCAGCAAGCCTGCGGTCGATTTGGTCGCACTCGGCAAGGTCCTCCAGCAAATTGGGAGTTTTGGAGCGTACCGCAGTCGCGTGAAGGGGCTACGCGAATTAAATGGCGAGTTTCCAGTGGCCGCGCTTTACGATGAAATCGTCACGCCCGGTCCCGGCCAGGTGAAAGGACTCGTGACGATTTGCGGCAATCCGGTGCTCGCATTGCCCAATGGCGCCAGACTCGATACGCTTTTCGCCAATTTCGAATTCATGGCATCGATTGACATTTACCTCAATGAGACGTCGCGGCACGCGCAGATAATTTTGCCCCCGGCTGCCAATTTGGAAAGCGACCATTATCCGATCCTCGAACACGCCATGGCCGTGCGTAATACGGCTCATTATGCGCCGGCGGTTTTCGGGAAAAAAAAGGATACACTATTTGATTGGGAAATCATGGTCAAACTCGCAGGCGTGCATGGCCGTGCTCGCGGAGGAATGGCGCGTTTGACAGGCACGATTCACGAACAGCTCGGACAAATAGCAACGCCTCCGCGCATCCTGGATTTATTGTTGCGAATAGGACCCTACAAGCTCACCTTGAAGGAATTAAAAAAACATCCTCACGGGCTCGACCTCGGGCCACTCGAACCGCGGATGAAGCACTTGATAAGTCATGCGACGGGACGGATCGATTTGGCACCGAAAGCAATCTGCGCTGATTTTACACGTCTGGCGTCCAAGGTTGAGTTACCACTACCAACCCAGGACGATTTCTTGTTGATTGGCCGGCGAACGTTGCGCAGCATGAATTCGTGGTTGCACAACAGCAAACGTCTCGTATCGGGCAAATCGCCCTGTGTATTGTTTATGCATCCCAATGACGCTCGGCGCCTTGGACTTGGAAGCGGCGAACGCGTACATGTAACGTCGAGTCGCAATCGTATCGAAGTGCCGCTCGAGATTACGGATGAAATGATGCCCGGAGTCGTATGTATGCCGTACGGATGGGGGCACAATCGCGACGGCATTCGAATGGCAGTGGCCGCGAAAGTGGCCGGTGGCAATTACAACGATTTGGTCGAGGAAGACGTATTCGATGCCGTGAGTGGCGCATCTGTACTCAATGGCGTGCCCGTGCGGATCAGTCCGGTGAGTGCGCCGGTCGACGACAAAGTGGCGATTACATGACGACTTGTGCACGGAAAAGTAGTTGACACCTGATGGCAGCATAAAGAAAGATTACCATGTCATCGGTGCTGTCGTCGTGCACGTCATTCCGTGACGATATGGAGGGAACGACCATCAAGGCTTGGGACCGAATGCCAAAAGATGCTCGCCAGTTTCGAACGATTGATACGAGATGACGGGCTGATCCCCCGCAAGCA
>JANORL010000493.1:0-2975 GCA_031415295.1 Polyangiaceae bacterium
AACGCGTTGAACATCGTGCGCCATTACGACGCGACCGGGACGCTTGTCGAATTAAGGAACGCAGCGGATCGCGCGACCGTGTGGAAGCTAGACGTCGTGAACGCTGCGGGCCAAACGATGTTGGAAACGTTTGGCAACAAAGCGACGACCGAACGTATATACGACGACGAAAACAATACGCTGCAAACGATCTTTACGATGTCGGGTGCGAAAACGTTGCAGAGTTTGCGGTACGACTACGATAAACAGCTCAACGTGGCGAGTCGTTTCGATGCGCGCCAAAGCAAACGCGAAGCGTTCGGTCACGACGCGCTGAATCGCGTCACGTGTACGCATGTGGATTCGTGCACGCCTGGCGACTTTTGCGTCGACGTACCAACTTCGTGCGACGTCGACGTCCATTACGACTCGATGGGCGACATCACGTTCAAGTCGGATGTCGGGGCGTACGTGCCGGAGCCATTGCATCCACACGCGGTCAAAAGCGCGGGGGTAATGCAATTCGCGCACGATGCTGTCGGCAATCAGATCGAACGACCCGACGTAACGATAACGTACACCGATTGGGACTTGCCGCGGCAATACATTCCGAAAGGCGCAGGTATACCCACGACGTTCGAATACTCGGGTACGGGTCAGCGTGTGCGACGTATGCGTGGCGAATCGGAAACGGTTTACCTTGGCGAGCTGTACGAGCAGGAGACGCATGGCAATACCGTCACCGATCGTTCCTACGTGCACAACGACGAGCGAGTAGTAGCGATTGTCGAGCGCACTTCATCCGGCGAAGCATGGAGTTTTGTCCATGCGGACCATTTAGGATCCGTGGACGTCATTTCGAATGAAGCGGGCGAAGAAATCGATCGGCGCAGCTTTGATGCGTGGGGCGCACCGCGCGATCCGAAATGGGGCAGCAATGGTCCTGCGTCATCGAATCCAGCAACGCGACGTGGGTTTACCTGGCACGAAGGAGACGATGACGTAGGGCTCATCAATGCGAATGGGCGTATCTACGATCCGAAGATAGCACGCTTTTTGCAGACGGATCCGATCATTTCCAATCCGCTCGATGCGCAAACGCACAATCCATATTCGTACAGCTTTAACCGGCCATTGGTATTCACCGATCCAAGCGGTTACGATGCCGAAGCCGTGAGTGTATTGGAATATGGCGGTGGCAATCCAGGGTATATCGCGCCCGATCAAGCGCAAATGGTGCAGGACACAACGCGAACGTGGCTCATGCATTGGCCGCGCGATAGTGCGACGACGTCGTCAGTAGCGCAATCACCCGCTGCCGCGGGAGCGCCACCTCCAGGGCTTGCATTGGCGGATCCGTCAACGCCCGACGCGCCGCAGGTTCCGTCGCGTTTCGCTGAGTTTGGCGCCGGTCTTATTGTGGGAACGATCGTTGGCATTACGCCATTTGGCACGATGGTCGATCCTCAGCGGAACAGTCCCGATTCGTTCAACCACACGAACGACTATCTGTTTGGCAAGGCGGGCGGTGAGTTTGCCGGCAGCATTGCGGCGATGCATGCGGGCATCGGCGTAAGCGGGGGTGGCGTGGGCGTGGCTTTAACGGGCGAGGGCTTGATGCAGGGCGCGGCGATCGCTGTCGCTGGTGGTGGGATCACCGTTGGCGGTGCGGTGAATGCGGCCAATGCTATACAGCAATTGTGGATCTTGATGATGGCGGGCGGCGGTGGTACAACATCGCCGCCAGCGGCTACGCACGGCAATTCCGCGGACAGTCCCAAGGCGCAAGCTGGATACGAGATAACGGATACGAAAACGGGTAAAATTGTGAAAACGGGTATCAGCGGTGGAGCGCGCACGCCCGATGGCGGATCGGTGCGCGCCAATGGGCAAGCCGCGCAATGGAGTTGCCAAGCGAAAGAGCCTGGGCGATACCGTACGGATGTGGTGAAAGAGGTGCCCGCGGGACCAGGGGCACGAGGTGAGGCCCTTAAGTGGGAACGAGCGAATGCGGATCGGTTGCGAGCAGAAGGACAACTGAAGGAATTCAAAAAGCATCAGAGGCCATGATGATTCTTCGATTCATTGGACTAATGCTGGACGGAGTCGACTACAACTTCTTAGGGAAGGATGGTCACGACTATGGGAGCCGGTTTGGTTTTCGTGCACGTTACATCGGTAACTACCTTGGACGCCCTCTAAGAGGTGCAAATTTCAACACGGACGGGTACAACAAGCTTGTGATCGAAGGGAAACGTGCACCTGCGGACAAGTGCGGAATCGAACCGGAAAAGGCTCTTGTTGCGCAGATCCACTTCGATCAACCCCGTTACGATTCCCTTGGCCCTGACGAACACCACGAGTTTTTCCTGGGCATGTACATCGAAGGCATCGAGAAAGCCAATCGCGATTTCCCCATCCCGTACGATGTGCTCATGCAAGGAATCGAGGACTTTCGCAAAGGTGGATACAAGAATGAATGGGTGCATCAACGCAAGCTCTTGCGCCCATTCGGATTGCACGCGAGTTTGCTGTTCGACATGGATAGCAAGCGATTTCGAGCAAGGTTGCGTTTGGAGCGAAAAGGCACGCTCGTTCTGGAAAAAACGATTCTCGAGGATCACCCTGACGAGCTATGTTTTGCGTACAAGGTCAAAGAAATCGTCGCCGATGGCAACAACGTCATTGTCAAAGGAA
Source organism: Polyangiaceae bacterium (assembly GCA_031415295.1). GTDB lineage: Bacteria > Myxococcota_A > Polyangia > Polyangiales > Polyangiaceae > Polyangium. The sequence continues at coordinate 2,677 of JANORL010000493.1, forward strand.
TGTATGACATGGTTACGTTTTCCCTCGACGTGACCACGCTCGAATAACCCTCGACACCCATCGCCTTGCGGCCCATCCTGCCACCTTCCATAACATCGCGCGCTTTTTGCAGACGGATCCCTCACGATGCCGCGACCGGATCGGTGAACAATTCCCTCCGAGCGCTCCGTCAATCGTGACAACAGGTCCAGCAACGTGCTGGCCACAACCAGATACCTCTTCCCACCCCCTGAAAAGTGTTTTCCGAACGTCCAGAGAAGTCTTCTCACCTCTACAAAACCCTCGTTGCTTCAACAAGA
>JANORL010000494.1:0-2220 GCA_031415295.1 Polyangiaceae bacterium
CGTTTGGCGTGGTGCAACGTTCATGGCTTCTGCAGAAAACCGCTACGAATAAGTGCTGCGACGTATCTGCCGATCACCGCGCTATCCACCACCGGGCAGTCGATTCCGCTTTTCGCAATGCCCAGGCACGTGTTCGTGTCGTCGAAACGAATCCGTTCGACGATGTCTGCAGGCACGTTTTCAGCGGGAGAACCAAAAAGCTCCCGCAATGGGGCAAGCGCGTTGTCGGACGGCGCAGTGAGCAGCGCTTGCTGCCACACGCCATAATCGACAGAATGAATGGTATACCCCAACCGCCGTACACTTTCGAGAATCGAATTGGACAACATGGATTGCCGCGCGACGAGATGAAACACTTTGCCGAGCGATGCCTCTTGTCGTGACAAACAGACAAGTGCCCTCACGACATAATCCACCGGCACAAGGTCGAATGGAACATTGACGGCGGGTGCACAACCAAGCTGAACGCAGCCTTTGATGAGACGAGTGAAATAGTCTCCTGCTGGTGATACTCCCGAGACGCTGTGTCCGGATACGAGTCCCGGTCGATAAATCGTCGTCGGTATACCTCGATTCCGGGCAGCTATGACGAGTTGTTCGGCAACCCATTTGCTCTGTTCGTAGCCAATGCCAAGGCGATCGATTCGAATAGGCTCGTCGCCTTCGCGAATCATATGGTCGACCGATGCATCATCTGGCGCGAAAACGGATAACGTCGAAACGTAGTGAACCGTCTTCGCTTTCTTGCGGCAAGCGAGACGCAGCACTTCGAGCGTTCCAAGAACGTTCGGTGCGCGCAGCTTTTCATAGGGGTGAATGAAGTTGACTTCCGCTCCATTGTGGTAAATCACGTCCACTCGTTCAGCGAGCGAATCAAAATCGGATTCGGAAAGACCGAAAAGAGGAACGGCAAGGTTTCCTCGTACAGGAATGATTCGCTTGGAAAACCGAGCATCCCAAATGCCGTACGATATGAGCACGCGTTCGAGTCGTTCTCGAGCGTCATCGTTGTTGGCAGCACGAACGAGACAATGAATTTCGGCATCGGTTTGCTCGAGCAGTTCGCGCAATAGAAATGCGCCAACAAACCCCGTCGCGCCCGTGAGCAAGATAGAGCTTGGCGTGATAGCACCTGTGACGCTAGGTTCGCTGGGTGAGATTGCGACGTCGAGAATGGCATCCTTTCTCATTTGTTCGATGACGCTCCCGGTATCGGGTATATATCCGCCGCTTTGCAATAAATCGACGACTTCGCTCATGCCCGCAACCGTGGGCTTTTCAAAAAAGATGCGTAGCTGAAGCTCCATCCCATAACGTTGTCGCACGCGAGTAACCAATTGCACAGCGAGCAAGGAGTGGCCTCCCAAGGCAAAAAAGTTGTCGTACATTCCGAGAGACTTGACGCGAAGCACCTCTTTCCATATCGCTGTCAGTGCTTCTTCGGTCGGCGTGCGAGGGTTTACGAATGCGGAGGATGTTTCGGTGCGTTCTTCGGGGGCAGGCAACGCCTGGCGATCGAGCTTCCCATTGGGCATGAGCGGCAATGATTCCAGTACGACAAACTTAGCAGGAACCATGTAATCGGGAAGCTTTTCCTTTAACCATGCACGCAGCTCCCCCTCTCCACCTAGCGGCGTAGCCGCGGCGTTGGAGAGGGGGTTGGGGGGTGAGGTGCAGACATACGCTACGTGGCGTTTGTCGCCCGGAACGTCTTCGCGGGCGAGCACGACGCAACCACTCACGCCTGCGTGCGCCAACAACGTCGCCTCGATTTCGCCCAGTTCAATACGAAAACCGCGAATCTTGACTTGGTGATCGATACGGCCCAGGAATTCGAGATTGCCGTCAACGCTCCATCGACAGAGATCACCGGTCTTGTAAAGACGGGCGCCGGGTTCATTCGCGAACGGATCAGGAACAAACCGTTCGGCAGTCAATGCAGGTCGATGGAGATATCCGCGGGTAACGCCAATACCGCCAAGATAAAGCTCACCAGGTACACCCAGGGGCGTGGGTTGAAGGTGTCCATCGAATACGAAAGCGCGCATATTCGCAATGGGAAGGCCAATGGGCACACGACCCGCACGGTGAGTTTCATTCGTTGCGTCGTACGCGATACAGCCGACGACAGCCTCGGTCGGGCCATATTCATTAACGATACGCGTGTGGGGTCCCCATTCTCGAAGAAAGGCGAGATCTTCCCACAACAATGCATCGCCG
>JANORL010000495.1:0-3926 GCA_031415295.1 Polyangiaceae bacterium
TTCGTAAACGTACTGGCCGCATCGTCCGTGCGCCCCGCATTCGAATACTCCATCGCGAGCGCGTACCACGCAAATGGATCCGTCGTCCCTTTGGCAACCATTCCCTCAAGCATTGCAAGTCGTTTGCTCATGGCGATTCCACCAATCCAATAAACGGCAAGTTCCGATAACGCTCGGCCCAGTCGAGCCCATATCCCACGACAAACTTGTCTTCGATCGTAAAACCCAAGTAGTCGATCGGTACCGTCACGCGTGTACGCGCCGGCTTGTGCAAGAGCGAACACACCTTCACACTCGCAGGCTTACGCGTGCGCAGCAGGTCCAGCAAGTGCGCAATGGTCAAACCCGTGTCCACAATGTCCTCGACAAGAAGCACATCAGCTCCTTCGACAGGTTTCGTCAGGTCATGCGTAATTTGCACGACGCCCGTCGACTTCGTTCCTTCGCCGTAGCTTCGGACGCCGAGGAATTCGATACGTAGCGGCAAATCGATGTGGCGGCAAAGATCCGCCGTAAAGAGAAAACTTCCCTTGAGCACGCAGACGAGCACCAGCGTACGGCCGGCATAATCGCGCGTGATCTGTTCCCCTAGCTCGCGGACGCGACTCGCTATTCGATCCGCGTCGATCATCGTACTGACGTTGGCTTCAGGCATGTCGAACGCCGACCTAGCACCACCATCGCCTGTCGCCTAGAGGGTGTTTATCAAGCTGCTGCGCGTTGCGAATCGTCGGTCGGATGGCTCAGCGTACGATCACGCTGACGCTGCCCTCCCTAGCTTCGCAACGCTCGCGACGCCTGATAAACACCCTCGATCGCCTTTCCAAAGGTGCCTTTCCAAAGGTGCCAGCCACTTTTTCTACCTGCCACTTTTTCTACCTCAAAGGTGCCAGCCACTTTTTCCGCTCGTGGTCACCACAACGAATCGCTGCTAGATGCGGCCCTCCATGGCTTCCCCTCTCGAATGCGAACAACCTCGCGCCGAACTCGCCACGAGCCAGACTTCTCTCATCGTGCGGTTTAGCGAGACAGACCAAATGAACATCGTTCATCACTCGAACTACCTCGTGTACTTCGAGGCGGGACGCGTCGATTGGTTACGTCGGCGCAACGTGCGTTATGACGACTGGGTCGCGCTGGACGTGCATCTGCCCGTCGTGGAAGCGAAACTCAAGTACCGCAAGGCCGCCAAGTTCGACGAATCGCTGGTGGTCGAAACGACCTGCGCCAATCTCTCGGTCGTGACCGCGCTTTTCAAGTACCGGATCTTGCGCGGCACCGATGTGCTTTGTGATGGCGAAACGTTGCTCGCATGCATCGGTCAGAACATGCGCCCGAAGCGTTTTCCCAAGGACGTCATGGCCGCGTTTTTGCGCGGTGAAACGGCCCGTCTTTAGCCTCCCGTTAGCCTCCGTCTGGCGCGCCGGCATCCCGGTCTTTCGCCTCGCCAAACATCAGACGCGCAGGAAGCTCGACCGTTTTCGCAGGCCCGATGCGATCACCCAAGAACGTTCGCCACTGCGTCACGTATCGTCCGCGCGCTGTTCCAATCACGTAGCGTTGTTCGCTAGGTGGTACGGCAACGACTGGAACACCATCGAGGAAAAAGTACGCGAGCGTATCGGTTTCGTTGACAGCGACAAACCCTTCTCCCGGGGCACGAGGATCTTCGACGGGAGGCAACACAAGAGGCGCGGAACGAAACGCCGCCACTTCTTCACGCGACAGGAAAATACCTGCGGGCGACTGAGGCAAACCATTCGATTGGTACACCGCTCCAGGAGGCGGAACGAGCACTTCGTTCGTCGGGATGTCTGTACGCTTGGACAAACTCGTCACTTCGAATTCGATACCCCCACCGTCTTGCCACGAGAACGCCGCGGCAAGCGGAACTTCACCCGCGACACATACCGGCGATCGCGGATCGACACCCACGATCTCGACCAACGTGCGACAGAGCAAAGCTCCACCTTCACCCACGTCGTTTGTCTTGCCAAGCTCGAGGCGCACCGAGCCAAGTGGCGACAAAACTTCGACTTTTCGCGTCGGAAGTCCCAAACGTTTTCCTGTGCCTTGCAGCTTCGTCGTTCCCGACGACAACGGCGTCACATCGACTCGACGTTCACCAAGCACCGTGCGAATCGCCCCTGGCGGAACGACGCGATAGTCGGTCGCGTTGGGCCACAAAACGACGTGGCCGTATCGATCGGTACGTGCACGTAGTTCCGAGTTCATCGGAAGCGGCATCGCACGCGAGACGAACACGATCCGCATGCGTCCAGATTCGGTCAAATCGATCTTCCACTTCGGCGCGGTCAAACCCGCCGCGGCCTTGATTCCATCCTGCGAAATCTCAGGCCCCTTCGGCACTACCGGCACGTCTCGCAGCTTGAACTGAGCATCGAGCGACACTCCAGCAAGGTCTTTGATATACGGCGTTTCCGGCGTGATCGGCAAATCGCCACGCAACACTTCGGGCGGCGGCGCGACTGCTTCAGGCACCATCAGTCGACCCAAAGAATCGGCCATCAATCCGTACGGACCATCCGGAATGCCCGCATCCGGAAGCTCAGGAGGTGCCTCAACAGTCAGCGGCGACGGCAAAATACTCGCGTTGGGACTCGCGCCCGCATCGCCTATACCTGCCGGAAGAGCTTTCGTCGGTGCTTCACATCCAGCAACAAGCACAACAAGAGTTGCAACAAACGCGGAGCGCCCGGTAGAGCTGGTTTTGCCAAGACAAACTTGCATGGATCGACCACCGAAGAATGCATCACGAGTGCGTCCTAGCGCCAGACCTCCACCTTCGAGAACCACGATCCACCCCTACATGTGCGATCGTGGCGATAATTTATGCACATTAACCTTCATGCACCTACATTTCTTGGCCCAGGTGGGAAGAGTCTACTAACGTTGGATCCAGCCTGTGGACGAGTCGTCGTACTGCGGGCAGGAGGCCCATGCGAATTTCCACGAGTACGGCGCTGGCGGTACTGCTTGTCGTCCCAACGGCTGCTGGTTGTAGCCGGACGCCGAAAGATCGGCTTCAGGGGCGTTGGTTAGGCGAAACGATCGAGAACGTACCAGTTGCGCACCTTACGAAGGCGACGGGGTGGGTCAAAGGCACGGCGCTCGAATTTTCTGGAGCCAAGGCGACGGTGATGATTCCTGCGGAGAGTCCTCGAACGGGAACGTTTCGAGTGACCGAGGCTGATGGGGATCGGGTGACGGTGAGTTTTTTGCGCGAAGAAGGTGGCCGGGACGAGGCTGAGTTTCAGTTCGTCGGCGATGGTCAACTCCGCTGGCACGTTGGTGATGGTCGGCAGATCGTGCTTGTGAAAGCACAGAACTGAGCGACTGGGTTTCACGCGGACCTGATCAGGCAGGGGCTCCGCGCCCCTGCACCCGCGCAAGGGGTAATACCCCTTGACCCGTGCATTGGTTCGTCCTCGATGCGGTCAAACCAATAAGGAGGGAAGAGGGTCGTGATAAATTACGGGTGCCGAAAGGACTCGCTTGGGTTGCACAAGAGATAGGGTGCGAGCAAGCCGGTATCGCGAAAAATAATTTGGGGGGCGGCGATTTTCCCCTAAGGAGTCATCCACTTTTGGAGAGTTGATGGCAGCTCGTTTGATGGCAGGGGAGCGCTTTTGTAAGCCTTGTGCCGAACTGTTGACCTCGTTCGCGGTCCGTGTTCTTCCTGTTGGATGACAACCCGACGTATTCGTCGATTTGTGGCATTTTTGCTCCTTGCGTTGCCGTTGCTTGGTTGTGCACCGCGCATTACGTGGGAGGTATTGCGCGAACTCAATCCGAGTGCTCAGATCATCGAGCCTTGCGTGAGACCGCCGACGGTAGATTCCGACTCCGCCTTTTGGGCACAAAATCTCGTAAGTGGAAGAACGGTTTCGGATCGCAATCCCGAG
>JANORL010000496.1:0-1594 GCA_031415295.1 Polyangiaceae bacterium
AGGTCGACGAATTCAACAGCGACCCCATGTACATGGAGGGAGCGATTCCAGCGGATATGGGGCCGACTGCGGAGCAAGTGGCCGGCGCTGCCGGAAATGCCGAGTGTTGGAAACACATACTCGTTCCTGGAGCCACGCCGGACAAACTCACACAGGTTTGGCATCAAAAAGGACTCGATGCCGAGCATCAATTGACGCGCGTCGCTGAACTGCTTGGTTGCTCGCCGGACCGGGTGCGCGTAGGGTTGAACTATTTCGAGTTTGGCGAGGTACCTTCGACGGAGCTGTTGGTATTGACGTATGTCTACGCAAGACGAAACAAAGGAAAAGAGCCACAGAAATCGTACATGAATTGATGGCCGGGCCAAAAAGCGGATAATGGACCAAGCTTCGTTTCCGTCGTGTGCGCTCGACTGCTTCTCAAATGGGCGGACGAAACTCGTTGCACGATCGGACCGTAGTTTTTTTCGAGCAAAATCAAAAGGCATCCATGCACACTCATTTGCCCGCTGGTCAAATTGTCGTGCCGGACGTCGACGAAATGATCGACATCACGAAATTCGCACAATGAGGGCGTGTTCATCAGACTTTCCCGGAAGTTTGGCGGGGAAGAAAGAATGACGACCAAAACGTAGGGCGCGATTGCTCGTGCACCACGAAGGCGTTTCCAGACGGCGTAATGAGCCTCTTCGGCCTTGAAACCACATGGAACCAAACAGTCAAAATCCCTGCGTCGAGGTACTCATAACGCCACAATTTACCACTTAATCGCTAATCGCAAAAAAAAGACCGGTGAATTCGTATTTTCTTTCCATTGCTCCGGCAATCGCTGTACAAGCGATCCATGCGAAACATGACGTCCTTGCTGCTTCTCTTCGGTTCTCTCTCGCTCACATCCACGGCTTTCGGCGCCACGTACCAGGTTGGTCCCGGCAAAACCTACCCCAATCTCGGTGCGGTGACCGGTCTTCTAAACCCCGGCGACATCGTCGAAGTTGACGGCAACCAGACCTATCCCGGCGGTGTCGTATTCGATCAACCAGGCACCGCAGACAAAAAAATCACGATTCGCGGAATTCGCGTCAATGGTAAGCGTCCCGTCTTGAGCGGTGGAAACAATACCATCGAGGCGCGCGCAAATCATTACATCTTCGAAGGGCTCGACCTAACCGGCGGCACTTCCCGCTGCTTTTTTCACCATGCGCACAACGTGACCCTTCGCGACGCAGTCGTTCACGACTGCCCTAAACAAGGAATCCTCGGCGCCGATAATGATTCCGGGTCGTTCCTACTGGAGTACACCGAGGTCCACCATTGCGGTGGAGGTTCATTCGACCACCAGATCTACATGACGACCAACGAGAACGATTATCCCGGCTCGGTGTTTCGTATGCAGCATTGTTACATACACGACGCGAATGGAGGCAATTCGGTAAAGTCGCGTTCCGAGCGCAACGAGATTTATTACAACTGGATCGAAGGCGCCACGTACCACGAACTCGAACTCATTGGACCGGATCCTGCTGGAGGCGTGGCCGAAAACGTGGCTCGAGAAGACTCCGACGTCGTGGGCAATGTACTCCGTAAACGAAAT
>JANORL010000497.1:0-4529 GCA_031415295.1 Polyangiaceae bacterium
CGAAGCATCGGGAGGCATGGGAGGCAACGGCGGCGCATCACCCATTTGCAGTGTCAACGCCGATTGCAACGACGATCTGCCCTGCACAAGCGACGATTGTGAAACCGGCCTGTGCACCCATACGCCGCTGCCCGAAGGAACCGAGTGCGGTAGCGTAAACTGCGTCAACTCCGCCGCGTGCGACACGACCGGTGCATGTATCAGCTCGCCTGTCGCCATCGACGACAACGATGCTTGCACAACTGACTCGTGCGATTCCGCGTCAGGTTCCATCCTGCATACAGTCATCGACATCGACGACAAAATCGCGTGCACAGCCGATGCTTGCGATCCAACGACCGGCACAATCACGCACAATCCATCGACCGCGGGGTGTTTGTCATGGCAACTCTTGCCCACAAACAGCGCTCCCGAGGCACGCGAACAACACGCAGCCGTGTGGACTGGATCCAAAATGATCATCTGGGGTGGCAACGGCGGCCCCGGGAAAACCGTCCTCAATTCGGGCGCTGCGTATGACCCGACAAACCATACGTGGTCTGCCGTATCGCTTACAGGAGCGCCCTCCGCGAGGCATTCGCACTCCGCCGTTTGGACCGGCTCGAAGATGATCATCTGGGGCGGCTACGACGGCACTGCCGAAGCTATCGGAGGCGGTATCTACGACCCCGCGACCAACACGTGGTCCGCGATGACGACGGTGAACGAACCCGCGCGTCGACTTCGATTCTCGGCACTGTGGAACGGGAAAACCATGGTCATCTTCGGCGGCCTTACGAAAAACGTGCCCATCTCCCAAGGCGCAGCATTCGATCCTGCAACGAACACCTGGACAAACCTTGCCACCGTCGCGCAACCCTCGCCCCGCTTCACCCACTCCGCCCTATGGACGGGCGATCGTATGATCATCTGGGGCGGCCAAAATTATTCCGATTGGCTCTCGACCGGATCGTCCTACAATCCCACGACAAACACCTGGGTGGGACCAACTCCATCCGCAAACGTCCCCCAAGCTCGCGAACTACATTCCGCGGTATGGACCGGCTCCGAGATGCTCTTGTGGGGCGGTTGGGATGGTGGTGACTACCTGAATACCGGCGCGACTTTTAATCCAACTACAGCGACCTGGAAGCCAATCTCCGCGACCGGTGCACCAAGTCGTCGCTCCGAACACAGCGCCGTGTGGACGGGAAAGAATTTGGTCATTTGGGGCGGCTGCGGATTGGATTTCTGCAACACACCGTACGGTGACGGAGGCGTCTTCACGCCCGACGCCAACGGGGGAACGTGGGAAGCCATTCCGGAAATCGCGAACATGCCCGTTCGACGTAGGCACACCACCGTGTGGACCGGCTCGAGCATGATCGTATGGGGCGGCAAGAATACGACCGGCTTACTCAATACGGGCGCCGAAACGCCCCTGTAACACCCTCTCAGGGCACGTCAAGACGCCGTGCCCTGACAAGCGTCGTCAAAAAGACGCGTAGCGCCCCTTGGTCGTCCTCGGACAACGCCGCATACGCATCACGCGCGGTTTGCCCCTCGCCTGCGTGCGCAAGAATCGCGAGCGGCACCGTCTGCGCACGTGCGTCGTGCAAATACGGGCGACTACGCATGATGCCCCAAAGCGGAGGCGTCATGAAATACCGCGACCCTACGTCTTGCTCCGAACGCGTATCCGCTAGCGCCCCACCCATGTCGTGCCGCTTGAGATCGCTGTAGAGGTACACCCGCAAGGTGCCTGGCACCGTCGAAGAAATACGTGGCTCAACGCCGTCTTTAGCCAAATCGACTTCCGTGGATGGTCCACCTGCGCGGTTCGTCAAGACGTACTTCGTGCTGTCGAGCGGCAGTGATCGCACATGACAACCGTCGCATCCCAACGACGTGAACAGTTGATCACCCTTGGTCAGCATCACCATGTGATCAACAAAGTTAGGCAGATTGACGACCGGTACTTCTTGCATCGCGACAAACAACGTCAGTGCCGTGACTTGACCTTCGGTGATCTCGTCCTTGACTCCATCACCATCCGGGTCTGTCCCTCCAAACGCACCGATACGCTCCGGCAATCCGTTCGCTACGACATGCGTCGACTGCATCCCGTGATGGATGAGCAGTTCTTCTTCGATGATGTTGCGTATCGATGCAAACCGTCCCTTCCATCCGAAAGGTTTGACCACGAGATCGGCGTCGACACCTTCGAGCGCTGTCGCATCGGTACTGCCATTCGGACGCGCTTCGAATTCGCCAAACGAGACACCCTTGGCGACGAGTTTTTCTCGAACGGGTTTTCCCGATGCTTTCGCTTTGGCCAGTAACGCCAAACGTGCTTTTTTGAGTTCCGCGGTTATTTCGCGACCGAGTAATTCGACGATGCCCGCACCAACGAGCGATCGCGGATTGCGTGCCAATGCGGAAGATTGCGTATCGCCATCGCCGTCGATGTACGCATTGTCCGCCGCGTCCCCTGCCCCGCCCGGACCACCACGCCAATGACAAGACGCACACTTGATGGCATCTGGTCCGCCGCGTTTGCCCTTGTGGAACCGACCGACGCGCGGCAAATCTTTCGCGCCGTACCCAATATCAGGTGTGAACGTGACGTTAAAAAGTTGCGCTCCAATTTGAAAAAGCTCGGACGGGGCAAACGTTTGCCCATCGATGGCCGATTGTTCGATACGCGTGGATCGCCAAAGAAATCCAGGATCAACGGCGTCGTAGAATCGATATTCGCGCCGTAAGGCATCACGTTCGAGCGACCGAAAAGCCTGTTTGTCCAGTTCCGGATCGAGGTCCGTCGAATAAATGCCGAGAGGTTTGGCCGTACCCTTCGAAGCATTCGGCGTGGGCGTAGGTTCCAGCGAACAAGCCGACGTGCCGACGACCGAACCAACAATGGCCAACGTTGTGGCGATCGAGGCGCGCGTGATTCTCATGGGAGCACCGTCAATCGCGATGATCGCGTGAGAGACAATAGATAAAGGTGCAGATCTTTTTGAGCGTCTTCATCGAGGGCGGCGAATGCATCGCGGGCTTCTCGAGCTTCGCCGCCGTGCGCCAGGATCGCTTCGGGAATCGTCGTGGCGCGACCATCATGCATGTACGGAGCCGACTCCGCCAAACCCCACAAAGGCCGGGTGAGAAAAACGCTTCGTGGAATGCTACTTCCAGGCTCGTCGTGTGGATCCGCAAGGTCCGGACCCATGTCGTGACGTTTCAGATCACTAAAGAGCTGCACATGGTATGTGCCGCGAGGTTCGTCACCGATTGCCAGGATATTAAATTCGACCGGTGGCGCACCCGTCGTGTCCGGATATTCGCGAAATATCAAAGCATTGAGGGTCAGCGTAGGCTGGTGGCAATTCACGCACCCGATCTTCTCGAACGCCCCTGCTCCGCTGGCCCAGCGCTGCCGCAAACCAGGATCGAATGGAGGAATCATCACGGGAATTTCGAGCATCGCCATGTAGACGGCAAATGACGTGAGGATCCCTTCTTCAATTTCGCGTTGCACGCCGTCATTATCAGGATCCCACCAATCGGGACCGGGTCCGAGTTTTTCGTAATCAGGGTTGTCTTTCCACCCGAGCGCCAGGACATGCGATTGAACGCCGAAATGAATACGCGCGGCATCTTCGGCAAAACGTCGCAATTTTGAGACGTTTCCCTTCCATCCAAAAGGTTTGACCACAAGATCTTCGTCGATGCCTTCGATTTCAGAAAAATCGAGTTTACCATCGGGATGAGCGATGATTTTTCCAAAAGAAGTGTCTTTCGCCGTGAGCGGAAGCTTTACGATTGTGCCTTGTGCGGCCGACGAAACAAGCGCCTCGTCGCGTATCTTTTCCAATTGCTCGGTCATCTCGATCGCGAGCATTTGCACGAAACCAAGGCCCAGCACAGCCGGAGCATTACGCACATTGGCTGAAGAAAGACGCTCACCATCCCCATTGAGGTTGGCGTTTTGGGTGAGCGATCCAGCGCCATCGGGTCCGCCTACGGAATGGCAACCGGAACAAGAATACGTGTCGGAACCGCCCTTTACGTTCGAATGGACGCGCCTCAGTGAAGGTAACGAATCATTGCCGGAACCATCCATCGGACGGAATTCATGGGTAAAAAAAGCGTCGCCAAATTGAAATAGCCAATCGGTACCGTATTGTTGATTGTCTATCCATTCTTGAGGGATAAAAAGGTGCTCGCTATCGTCCGACTCATTAACGGCCACGCGGAATTCTTCGAGACGCTCCCGATCCGCGAGCGACAGGGCTTCTTCAATGGACGACGTAATGGTTTCGGAGCTAGGAGGTTCGCCTTGAGGCCAAGGAATGGGAGCATCGCCCCCGGCAGCAGCGAGAAAACTACTGCCGAGGATCGTCAAAACAAGAGGCAGACGATAGGGCGACGCATTTTTCATGGTTGACGCATGTTGTCTAGGTGGCTGGTGTCAAACTGCTGCGCACCCGAAATCGTCGGTCGACATCGCTCGAAATCCAGGAGGATTCCTCGCTCCGTCGCCCTAGCTT
>JANORL010000498.1:0-3638 GCA_031415295.1 Polyangiaceae bacterium
CGGGTGGCGTGGGAGGAATGGGTGGCACGCCTTGTACGAGCGCGGCGACGTGTCCGGGGGAGGACGACGAGTGCAAGACGCGCACGTGCGCGTCGGGGATGTGCGGGGTGGAGTTTGTCGCGGCGGGGACGATCTGCAATACGTCTGGAGCATGCGACGGAGCGGGGGCGTGCAAGCGTGACGTTGGCGCGTTGTGCACGGGGCCGGTGCAATGTTTTAATGGGTTGTGCGTCGATGGAGTTTGTTGCGACAAGGCGTGTGATGGTCCGTGCGAAGCTTGTTTGGCGGACATCAAGGGCCAAGGGACGAATGGTTTATGCGGCCCGGTGAAGGAAGGAACGGATCCGGCCGCGGACTGTGGGAGCACGACGTGTAATGCGGCTGGTGCGTGCAAAATCGAGAATGGTGGCTCGTGTGCGGCCGGCCAAGCGTGCTTCAGTGGGAATTGCGTGGATGGGGTTTGTTGCGACAACGCTTGCGCCGATACGTGCAAGGCGTGCGATGTGACGGGCAGCGTGGGGACGTGCACGGACGTTGGCTTTGGCGTGGACGACGTCGGCACCTGCAGCGGGACAAACGAATCGTGCGATGCGGCTGGTGCGTGCAAAATCGAGAATGGCGGCTCGTGTGCGGCCGGCCAAGCATGCTTCAGTGGGTTCTGCGTCGACGGCGTTTGTTGCAACACCGCATGCATGGCGGACGCGACGGGCATCGGCACGTGCGCGACTGGCACTTGCACGAATCGAAGTTGGGCCGGCTGGCCCATGCCGAACCCGCCGGGCATTGGTTTGCCGAATCCATCGAACTACAGCGTCGACGCAGCCAACGGCACCGTGTTCGACAACGTGACCAAGTTGACGTGGCAGCGTACGGTGGATTCAGGTTCCTACAACTGGGCCAATGCCAAAGCCTACTGCGCCAACCTCGTGTACGGCGGCTCCAGCGATTGGCGCCTGCCGACCCGTATCGAATTGGTGTCGCTCGTCGATTTCACGAAGGCATCTCCAGGCCCGACCATTGACACGAATGCGTTTCCGAATACGCCCGGCAGCGTTTTCTGGACGTCTTCTCCGTTGGCTGGCTCACTTTCCAACGCGTGGAGCGTCAGCTTCAGCTACCCCTTCACGAGCAACGTCGCCGTTTCGAGTTCGTACCGGGTGCGTTGTGTGCGTTGAGGATGGGTTGACACATCGACCCTTCGACGATTCGACATTTTCTGGATGAGGGTACGTCATGGCCAGTTATTACGAGTCGCTTCCGATCTTCCGCGCCGCCATGGATTGCGCGGTGCGCGTCGATGCCGTTGTCATGCGTTTTCCCAAGGGTCACAAATTCACCTTGGGAGCACGATTGCGTGATACGCCTGCCGACGTCCTGCTGCTCGTCGCGCGAGCCAACCGGCGCACCGGTCGCGCCGAATCGTTGGCTGCGCTGTGTGATCAGATTGAAGACCTGAAGTTGCTCGTGAATCTTGGCAAGGAGGTGAAAGCGTTTCCGTCATTCCGCGCGTACGCGGAGGTTGTGGAGCAAGTGGTGGGCCTCGCCCGGCAAGCCGAAGCGTGGCGCCGCTCCGTCGTCTCGAAAGAGAGGCCGGAACCAGGCCGGATTGCCCCGCGAGGGACACCGTGACTGGGCGTGCCAGTCGTCAACCCGTGCGGCTCGTCCGCCCGCTCCTTCGGGGCGGTGCATCTCGAGGCGTGGGCCGGTTCGCCATGCGCATGCCGCTTGTCGGAACGCGCATGGACCCCGGTCCGCAAGCAACCATGAGCGGTCGCGCAGAAGAGGCGAGTCCGCGGGCGCCATGGCGGTTCGGCGTGCGGCGTGTTTGGCGCAAAGGACGCCGCCGTGCAGGCTTGCCCTGGGTCGCCACCCATCGCCTCATTCAACGCATTTTGAAAGCAGGCCATGCGGTCGCTGTCGCTCTCGAGGCGCCTGAACTCGCGGGCAATGTCAAGCGACGCCGACTCACATATCTGTTCGAACCCCTTTCCATTGACTCAACCATGCAGGAGAAAAACCAATGACCACGTCTCGCCGCCATCCCACCTGGATTCTCTTCGCTGCCGTCGTGGCCCTTGGTGCATTCTGGGCCCAGCACGGACGCGCCGATGCCCCTGTCGGCCGCTACACGATCGCGAACGGAATCGTCACCGACACGAAGACCCTGCTCACGTGGCAGCAGACCATTTCTGCAAGTTCGTACACCTGGAGCAATGCGCAGTCGTATTGCACGGGGCTCAACCTCAATGGCACTGGTTGGCGCGTGCCCAGCATGAACGAACTGCAAACGATCGTCGATGAGACCAAGACAAACCCACCCATTGATCCCACCGCGTTTCCGAGCACGCCGGTCGCCTCCTTTTGGACGTCTTCGCCGTTGGCTGGCTCCGGCTCCTTCGCGTGGCTCGTCAACTTCAACAACGGCGACACGGTCTACAGCGGCGTTGCGAATGCGTTCCGGATTCGGTGTGTTCGCTGAGGATGGGTTGACACGTTGACGATTGGACGATTCGACGATTTTCTCCGTTCGGATGTCCGAGCCAAACCCAGCGAACGAATACACAGAGCCAAGATCATGGCACCTGCAACCTGGCGCTCACGCTCGAAGACGCGCTTGGCGGCCCGGCGCAGAAGCAAAGCTGAAAACGCTCGTATGTCCGGCAACGTTGTGCGCGAAGACCAAACGAGAATGCCTCACGCTCGACGTGCCGACTCCGCGCAAAAACGCAAGCGCGCGAATGGGTGTTTCTTCGAGCGTTTGCCGACTGTATGTGACCGTGTTGCGCATGCCGTCCTCTTTGGATCCTTTCGACTGCATTCGTACGAAAGTTTCACCGGCGATGTCGCTAAAATTTGTCCACGATGCAGATTTCTCGAGATGGGGAGCTTGTCGGACGAGCCGGAAGCTTGTCGGATGACTTGGGGAGCTTTGGGGCGTGGGTCGGATGACTTGTCGGGCGAGTTTTGAGGTCCGCCGAGTCATTCTTGGAGCGATGTTCGTGGTTTGGGTTGCTTGTTGGACGAGGTTGGACGTTCTTCGGGCGATCCGTGGAGCTTGTTTGGTGAGAGAGGATGCTTCACGAGGCGCGCGACAAGCTTGCGCAGGGGGCGACAAGGTTGCAGGATGGAGGGGCGGGGTTGCTCGACGCCCGATCCCATCCACCAAGTGGTTCTCCAATCTCGATCCGCGCAGACCGCGCCGCATCCATCGTCGTCGGGTATAGAATCGTTGCGACAGAACCTTTCGGTTGACTCAACGCATACATTGCCAATTGATACAGCATTTCCCGGGGCAGATTCTTCTCCCACAAATCACGATACTTTGCATCGAAAAGCAGCAGTTTTCCATTGGACAATTTAATGGCAAAGTCGGGTCGTGGATGCGGGGCTCGCCGTTGCTTGGGGTTTTCCCCCGGCGCATAACGGAGCAGGTGCCTTAGTCCTTTCTCCTCGATTACTTGAACATTGTCGAGGTTTTCGTGGAGAAACCGCCCGAGCAAACGCTGAAAGAATCGATTCATGTCGAGCAAAAATCCAGGCAATTGCAGCGGCTCTTCAGCATCGTCGAGCGATGGCGCTTCCCCGTCGAGCAATAGAGAAATGATCGTCAACGCTGGTGCATAAGCCGCCGCCATTCG
>JANORL010000499.1:0-8987 GCA_031415295.1 Polyangiaceae bacterium
ACGCGTCCGCCAGCTACATCCAGTTCGACCACGTGCCGCGCATACATTATTCCGTGGAGTCAGCTTCCGGAGAGCACGATTCTGACGATGGGCTTGGCCAACTGGCGAAGTTGGGCTAGCGCTCGATGAGCGCATCTGAGAAAGGTGCCAACCACTTTTGAGAAAGGTGCCAACCACTTTTCGGTCGGGTACCATGTCCCGTCATGAACCTCCCGGCTGACCACGAATCCCGCATGGAACGCGCGCTGCTGGCACTCGATGGCCTTTCCACGGGTGATGCTTTCGGCGAACGTTTTTTCATTCATCCCGATCGCGTCAATGCTCTCATTGATGCCCGCACGGTGCCGGCTGCTCCGTGGCAATATACCGACGACACGGTCATGGCGCTCGGAATCGTCGAAATGCTCGCACTGTGCGGAGTGATAAACCAAGACAAACTAGCGCGTATATTTGCTCGCCGATATGCGGCGGCGCCGGATCGTGGTTATGGCGGTGCGGCGCATGGAATCCTGCAAGATATTTTGCGTGAAATTCCGTGGGAAATCACTGCCAAATCCGTTTTTGGAGGAACCGGTTCCATGGGTAATGGCGGGGCCATGCGTGTTGCGCCGGTCGGAGCTTATTTTGCGGACGACCTGGATGAAGTGGTTCGTCAAGCCAAAGCATCAGCAGAAGTCACCCATGCGCATCCCGATGGTCAAGCGGGTGCGGTAGCCGTGGCCATTGCAGCAGCGATTGCGTGGCGAATGGGAAATGGAAAGCAGGCGCTTTCCGGTGAATCGCTTCTCCAAACCGTTTTGCAATACACGCCTGAAGGTCCTACGAAAATGAGTATCGATAGGGCTTTGCGCGTGCCATTCGATAACGACCCGCGTGTCGTGGCGACGACCCTCGGCTCAGGACAACGCGTGCTTTCCTTCGACACGGTCCCATTTGCGGTTTGGTGTGCCGCAAGGCACCTCGACGATTACGAAAACGCGTTATGGACGACTGTGAGTGGACTTGGGGATCGGGACACGACGTGTGCAATGGCGGGTGGAATCGTGGCGCTCTCAGCAGGACGAACGTCGATTCCCGCGTTATGGCTAGAAGCGCGCGAACCATTGCAACTGAGCGCATGAACCATCAAGGTACGGCTTTTTCTATTTTCTTCACATTCACGTAACAGCCGTCTTTTCCGACCGCATCGAGTCGTTTGACGCGGGCGACGATTTTGACTTTTTGGCTGTTTTCGATGACGCCGCCGGTTTCATCGTGAATCTGTAGGCCTTTGCCATCGGCCGCTTCGATCTCGCTTTTCCCTGTACCTTTGTCGATCTGCGCGCGAACGGTGTTCGTTCCGCCCGGTTCGCCAACAAAGTCAATGGGACAACGCATGGGTTCGTTCCCACTTTTGGAACACATGGCGCTGCCCGTATTCTTGAAATAGCCGCTCACTTCAACGTTTTTGCCATCGTTGGGTTTGGCGCACATGTTGGCAAAGTCGACCGGCGTTCCTGTCGAATTGCAGCCGAGCATTCCCAGCGAAACGTATACCGCGATCACCAAAACCAAGAAATTTTTCACAACGGCACCTTTTTCTTTCGACACGTGTTACCTTTATTACTGTATGAACGGACGAGTTTACATGAAGCAGAACAGGAAACAAGTTTCCAGTGCTTGGGTCGGATAGTTGAATCAATGGTACCCTCTGGTCACGTAACATATGTCACAATTTGCCGCGTCAATTTCAAAACTTCCACAATTTTTTTGTTTTTCAGGGTACGGAGAATATGTTACGTCAAGGGTACAGAAGTTGGTTAGTTGGTCAAAGGAGCAAGCCACGTGACCCCGATGGAATTTGGTCAACGACGACTGTTGGAAGCACTTCGAGCGTCCCCCGCCGTTTTGTTCGAGCAGGATTTGGACTTGCGTTACACGGCGGTTGTAAATCCGGAACCGCCCTTTACGGAAGCGTCGGTGTTGGGGAAAACCGACTTCGACTTGTTTGCGCTCGACGATGCGGAGGGATTGACGCGGCTGAAGCGACAGGTCATCGCGTCGGGTCAAGGTATCCGACAGGTCTTTTCCAAGATGGTGGGTGGTAAATTTCAAGAGTACGAGCTGTCGGTCGAGCCGAATCGGGATGCCGAAGAGAACATTCTTGGAATCACGTGTGTGTCGTGGAACGTGACGCGCGAGCGAGCGATCGAGCGGGCGCTTGCGAATAGCCGCATGCAGTTTTGCTCGTTCGTTTCTGAGTCTCCGACCAGCATGGCGATGTTGGATCGCGATTTTCGGTATTTGGCGGTGAGTCGTTCGTGGATTCGGGAAATGGGTCGTGGCCACACCGAGTTTATCGGGCGCCATCATTACGAAGTTTGGCCCGAGGCCGTGGTCGAGTGGAAACACATTCATGATGCGGCGCTTGCTGGGGAATACATGCACAAGGAGGAAGACCTTTGGTTGTGGCCTGATGGAACGAAACTCTGGACGCGATGGTCGGTCTATCCGTGGCGGGACGTTGATGGGCAGGTTGGGGGAATCATTCTATCCATTGATGATATTTCGGAGCGCAAACGTGCCGAGGAGGCCCTCAAAGAGAGCGAAGAGCGATTTCGGATGATGGCGGAGACGGTGCCTGATGCGTTGTTCATTACGCGCGCCGATGGATATTCCGAATACGTGAACGAATACTATTACAAGACGACGGGTCAATTGCCGGGGACGACGCAAGGAAACGGCTGGATCGATGGGGTTCATCCGGACGATCGGCCTCGTATTCTACGCGCGTGGATGACGGCGGTGGAGACGGGGGAACCTTACGAAGAGCGTTTGCGGCTTGTGAATCTGCGGACGGGGACAATGCGTTGGCATATTTGTCGCGCTCGACCGATGCGAGACCAAGACGGGCGAATCGTTCGCTGGTTTGGTTGTACGAGTGATATCGAGGATCAGGTGCACGCCGCCGCATTACGCGAAACGGCGCATCGAAAAGACGAATTTTTGGCCATGTTGTCGCACGAATTGCGCAATCCTCTCGCCGCAATTCGTAGTGCCGTCTATTTGCTTCAAAATACGCCTGCGGGTGGACGCACCGCTGAAAGTGCGCAAGCGGTTATTGATCGACAGGTGACCCATTTGACGCGAATCGTCGACGATTTGTTGGATATCGCGCGAATTGCCCGGGGCAAGTTTCACCTCGACGTTCGTCCGTTGGAATTGGGTGACATCGTGCGCCGAACGGTCGAGGACTATCGAGGCGAATTCGAAAAACGCCAGGTGGAACTCGATTGCTGGCTCGGTTCGAAGGAACTCTGGATCGAAGGCGACGAAACGCGTCTCGTGCAACTGATCGATAATTTGCTTGGTAATGCCGCGAAATTCACACCCGCAGGCGGACGTGTCGAGGTTTTTCTCAAGGGTGAGCGCGATGCTGTGTTGTTACGGATCCGAGATTCCGGGATCGGCATCCCGCCCGAGAGGTTGACAGAATTGTTCGAGCCGTTCGTACAAATCGATTCGACGATTGATCGTGCACGCGGAGGACTTGGTCTGGGGTTGGCGCTGGTCAAGGGAATTGCCGAAATGCACAGTGGAAGTGTCAACGCGACGAGCGCAGGGCGCGGACACGGTACTGAGTTTACCATCAAATTACCACTGGCGACCCGCGAGGCATCGCTATCCGTACCGAGAAAAACCAAGGCATTACGACAACGACGTGTTCTGCTCATCGAGGACAATGCCGATATGGCCGAGTTGTTACGGCAATTGCTCGTGCTGCTCGGTCAAGACGCTCTCGTGGCCAGCGATGGTTTTACGGGAATCGAATTGGCACGCAAGGAACGTCCGGATTTGGTGATTTGTGACATTGGTTTGCCCGAAATGAGCGGGCTCGATGTCGCACGTTGCCTGCGATCCGAAGAGATTTTCCGGACGACGGAGCTGATCGCATTGAGTGGTTACGGGTCGGCGGAAGATCGCAGAAAATCGGCAGCGGCAGGTTTTTCCAAGCATCTCGTCAAGCCAGTATCGATGGACGACATCGAACAGCTGCTCGCGAGTGACGGTGTGGATCGAGACCTTTCATGAATCGCAGTGCTTCCTTTTTTTTGAAAAATTCTCGTACTTTCGTTGCCCCTCCCTCGTGAATTCCTGATACCATCGCGCGCGATGGATTTGGTCTCGCTCTGTCCCTTGCAGGCTTGGGGTTTCGTGTGGCAGTCGCAAGATGGCCGGCATGCGCAAACGGTCGTCGTCAAAGCCACGTTCACGCTTGCACCGGGCAAAGTCACGCTTGCCGAAGAGCAAGACGCGGCGAACGAAGAGGACGGCTTCTGGAACGATGATCCCACCCGCAGCATTGTTGCTCCAAGCGACAAGGCTCCGTATAAACCTCGCGCTGACGTGATGCTCGTGGGGCACGCGCACGCACCGAACAAGGCAGTGGTGCGATCCGTTGTCGCGCGTTTGATCGTTGGCGATCTCGACAAAGCCATCGAAGTTTTTTGCGATCGCGCATTTCGGATGCACGACGGGCAACTGCTCGAAGGACAACGTTTTAGCAAGTCGCGTTTGTCGTGGGAGCGCGCGGCCGGTGGTCCTGAGACGAACAATCCCATCGGTATGCGTTTTGATGCCCAGCCGGATGCGTATGGCATGGTGCCCATCCCCAATTTGCAGCCGCCAGGACTGTTTGTGTCCAAACGATCGGACGTCTTTGTTCCTGTGTGTTTCGGTCCGGTCGCGCCAAGCTGGCCCTTGCGTGCGGAACGGCGGACTCGTTCGGCGGCATCGTTTCCGCAACCGGGATGGACAGAAGTGCCATTGCCTGACGGCCTTGATCCCATGTTTTTTCAATCGGCGCCGCCGGATCAGCAAGTGACCGAGATTCGGCAAAACGAACGGATCATTCTCGAGAATGTGCTCCCTGAACATCCGCGGCTCGTGACGAGTTTGCCAGGGTTGCGTCCACGTGCGTTCGTGGATCGCGCGACGGGAGAACACGAGGAAGTCGCTTTTGTTGCGGATACGTTGCTCATCGATACGGATCGTGGCGTCTGTGTCGTGGTTTGGCGCGGACGAATCGGATTGCGACATCCCCAAGAAGCGGGCCGAATTTCGGTAGCGATGGTCGAAGATGCCGAAGCTCCGGTTGCTCCGCGCGCGCCGATGAAAACCATTGCTCCGCCGAACGAAGCCGATGATGATCAGGACAATGGTCTCACGACGCTTGTTCCGCCCAACGAAATGGCCCGTCCGCCATCGCAGAAAACGTTCATTCCTGGGCTTTCAGCAACGGGTACACATGCGCGCGTGATGCCTTTTGTGGGTGCCGACCAATCTGCAATGCGCGTGGCGACGCAAGCAGCGCGCCCTTCAGATGCGGCCTTGCCATTTCTACGTTCGGAGCAATCGCCGCAAGGCGTGCCTCCAGCACCTGTCTCGCCGTCCTCTTCAATGCCCTGGCCCATGAGTGCTGGGCCCGCGACAGCATTGCCTGTTGCCCCTCCTATGGGGCCACAGGTGCCGCCTCCAGGGACTGTGGTTCCGCCATTAAAAGGTGCGCCGCCATTGCCAGGCCAAGTGGTTCCGCCGGCGCCGGTACTGCCGGCGCCAATGCATTCCGCGCCAATGCATTCCGCGCCAATTCATCCTGCGCCTGTTTCCCCGGTGAATATCGCACCGGCGCAGGTTGCACGACCTTCCGTGGCTGAACCTGTGGGTAGTCCGTGGGCGTCGAGTGCTCCGACAGGCGTGGTAGGTGCAGCCATTGGTTTGGGCGTCGCAGCGGCTGTCGTAGCGCCCGCGACGATAAGCTCGGCCAAACCCGGAAGTGCAGTGGCATTGTCCGATGCTGCGGCGGATGGGCAATTGCGTTCGGCGGCGCCGGCGCAATCAGTCATCAAACCAATGGGTGTCATGGCTGGCGCAAGTAAGCCTTCGCGGCCGGCTAACAGCGACATTCTCGATTTGCTTTGGTACGACGACAACTTCGTTCCGCGCATTCGCAGCTATTGGGAAGAACTCGTCACGGAACTCGATTTCGAACCCGCGGATCCGCGGCGAGACATCAATGCCGAGGATCCGGAAAAAACGCGTATTCGTCACAATGTTTTCGGCATTCTTTCCGATGGAGATATGGTCGAACCTCCAGGCATTTCGCGGGTCATCAATGAAGCCGTGAATCAACGTGGACGGTTTACTCCGCCATTGACGCTCACGGGCGGTGAATTGCGGTTTCCTTTTGATGAAGTGGAAACTCTCAAAGCCATGATTGTGGCCATGACGCCATTTCTTGGTTCCGACAAGCGGCTCAAGGAAATGGTCGACGGTATGACGGAGCTGCTCAAGACCCCGTACCTTCAGGGGTCGACGGGCATCGTCGACAAACTCGTTCGTGATTTACGAAACCAATTCCGCGAATCGAATCGTTCGTTGCCAGCTACGTATCTCGATGGTCACGTCGAGCGTTTGTTACTCGAACAGCGACGGTATGCGATTCGAAAGGTTTTCGGCGGCGAATTCATTCGCGCCTTGTTGACAGTGTATGTGCCCGATGGTCAGGCGAAAGGGTCGGATGCGTCGATCCCAGTGTACATGCCCAAGTCACTCGACCAGACACTTCCAATGCTCGTAACAATGAAAGTGCGGCTCATCGTCGAGGCGCACCTACAACAGGATCCTTACGATACGAGTCCTTACGCCTTACGTACCGTCGCCCTTGGGCGTTCCTACCAGATGGACGCTCTGCGCGGTGGAACGAAAGCGGGCTCCTCGATTTGAAATGGGTTGAGCCCCCGAGCGAAGTCTCTTAGCCTTGGCCACCATGCCTTTGCTCGAGCTTTCCTTCGCGTCGAAAGAAGACTCGTTGTCCGTTCGGCACTTCGCCGTTCGAGAAGAGATCTCGACGCTCTTCGAAGTCGACATTCTCGCCCGCTCACCCCTTGACGAGATCGACCTCGAAGGCATCGTCAATCAAGGCGCAGGGTTTGGAATAAACAGCGGTGTCGTATTTTTGTCCACGACAAACCGCGTGTGGACGGGCATCTGTTCACACATGGAACTGGTGCAGACCGAATCGATCGGTTTGTCCACGTACTTCATCAAAATCGTTCCGGCCTTGTGGCGCACGACTCTTCGCCGCAACAATCGCATCTTTCAGCACATGACGATCCCCGACATCGTGCAGAAGGTGTTGACCGATTGGCAGATCGAGCCCGAGTTGAAACTCGCGTCGTCGTATCCTGAGCACGAGTATCGCGTGCAGTACGGCGAGACAGACTTTGCGTTTATTTGTCGCATGTTGGAAGAAGCGGGTATCACGTACTTTTTCACGCACGATCCGCCGCAAACCAAGCTGGTTTTGACGGACCAACCCACGGTTCCCGGAGCTCGTCCGGCGCTGCCGTTCGTTGACAATCCGAACCAAGAAGCCGAGAAAGAATTTGCGACCAAAGTTAAACTGACCCAAAAGGTCAAACCCGGTCGTTTCACGTACCGCGACTTCGATTTCCGCAAGAACCTCGACTACCAGCTCTTCAGTGATGCCCGCGCAAAGACGGAACTCACGTACGAGCATTATCACTACGATCCAGGTGCGTTTTGGTTCGAGCCGGGGCAGGGTGGGGACACGCCGATTGCGGACGACAAGGGTATCGCTCGGACAAACGAGCGCGAAGCCAACGCGCGTGTCACTCGGGAACTCGATGCGGCGCGACGAACCCGACGCGTGGTGTCGTTCAAGACAAACGTTCTGGATTTGTCACCAGGTTCGTTGATGATGATCGGCCCTCATCCGCGAGGCGACATTTCGGACAAAAAGTTGTTGGCGATTCAGAGTGAGCTTCAAGGCGCGCCGGGTGAAGAGTGGACGATTACGGGCGAGGCTGTTTATGCAGATGTTCCGTATCGTCCGGAAAGACGAACCCTGCGACCTCGGATTCGAGGTGTACAAAGCGCGGTGGTGGTGGGGCCCAAGGGCGAAGAGATTTTCGTCGACGAGTTTGGCCGGGTACGCGTTCAGTTCCACTGGGATCGCGAAGGCAAGTACGACGAGAACAGTTCGTGCTGGATGCGTGTGAGTCAGAATTGGGCGGGTGCGGGCTACGGCTTCTTGAGTTTGCCTCGGGTAGGCCAAGAGGTGCTCGTCGAGTTTTTCGAGGGAGACCCGGACAGACCCATCGTGACCGGGCGGGTGTTTAATCAGACGCGTCAAGTGTTGTACAAGCTGCCTGACAACAAGACGAAAAGCGGGTGGAAGACCGAGACGTACCCGGGTGCTGGTGGGTTTAATGAACTGTCTTTCGAGGACGCGAAGGCGCGCGAAGAGATCCACATCCAGGCGCAGAAAGATTATTCGGAGCTTGTCAAGAACAATCAGAGTTCCAACGTGCTCAACAATCGATCGGCGAGTGTAACGAGTAACGATTCGTGGACGGTGGGTGGTAGCGAGAGTTTCAGTGTGGGGCTCAACCAGAGCACGAACGTTGGTAAGTCGCTGAGCATTGACATTGGGGACAGTCGCACGTCGACGATTTCGATTGCTGATACGATTGCGGCAGGTGAAGTGATCATGGCCACGATAGGTCCAGAAGGCGTGGGATTTATTTACGCCAAGGACCAGATGATCATCATCACCAATGCGGTGGCGTCGATTGCTCTTTCGGAAGGTGGATTGTTTCTCAATTCGAAAGCGGATCTCAAGATTCACGCGGATGGGACGCTCAAGTTGTCGGGCAAAGACATCATTTTCGATGGCAAGCCCAATGTATATTTCAACAAAGAATCCAAGCGTTTGCGTATCGAGCGGCGTTTGGCGATGATTGCGGCTGCAAGGGCTGCTGCGGAGAATATGCCACCGGGGCCCGAGCGCGATAGGTTGATGGCTGCGGCGGACCGGCTCGAACGGAACAATCGAGCGGTCGAAAGGGCTCGGTTGGCGGCGGACGTTTACAATACTGAAGGCGCGCCCGAGGGGTGCGAGGTCCGGCGCCACGAGGCGAACG
>JANORL010000500.1:0-10048 GCA_031415295.1 Polyangiaceae bacterium
GGCGCCTTGGGTCCACAAGCTCCCAGAGCAAACGAAAAAATTCCCCAAGCAAGCCATCTAGAACGCCGTTCAGTTTGCAAACTGGCAAATTTCGGGGGGTATGGGGGCGGAGCAGCCGGCTCGTCTTTTTGGCGTTGCCCAAAATACTTAAATAGCCGCCGGCGAGTCCCCCATCGTGACTCTGTCCATTGGTCACATCTTTTTACTGGAAAACCGCGTGTTCTTTGCAGGCCGCCCTAGGAGAGGACCATTTCGCGGCGGCCGCGGGACCCCGAACTCGCCCGTCCAAGCACGGGCTCAGACAGCGGGGCCCCCCGCGAACGCCGCGAAATGGCGCTCTTCCAGGGCTGTCGTTGTGGAAATAGAGATGTGATAGATGGTCAGCATCGTGACTGGCCTCGCGCAGCGCGTGTCCCACACGCGCGAAGCGAGCGTTCAAATCCAGGCTTGGAGTCAAACTGATCAGGTCTATGGCGGGTCGACCTGAACGAACGAAGTGCACACTCCACCCACAACCTGTGGTATCGTCGCCGCAGGATGCCCGGAAAAACCTTCGCGTCGTCATCATGAAACCCCGAGATGGCCAGCGTCGAGCGTGGATCGGTGGGCTTTTGCTCGCTGCGCTGTTGCTTGCGACGCTGCTCGTAACGGTCGTCGACAATCATGCTCCACTCGCCAAGAACATCTCGGCAGGACTCGACATTGCCGGCATGCCTCTTCCGCCGTCGCGCGAATATCCCCTGGGAACCGATTCTCTCGGTCGTTGCATTGCGTCTCGAGTGGCACACGGAACATCACTCACGTTGCTCGTCGCGGCAACGGGAACCGCGATTGCAGCGTTTTGGGGCGTGTGTATCGGGTTTGTCGCGGGCTTCGTCGGAGGTCGCGTCGATACGGCGCTCATGCGTTTTACCGACGCCGTATTGTCATTTCCACTTCTGTTGCTAGGCGTTGCTGCTGCCGCTGCACTCAGGGGCCGAGCCGCCGGCGTTTTGCCAGCAATCCTCGTGCTCGGATTCGTCGGGTGGCCGAGTATTACGCGGGTTGTTCGTGCGCGGGTTCGCGTGCTCCGCGAGGAAGGTTATGTCGAAGCGGCACGAGCTTTGGGCAATTCACCGGCACGTATTGCCTGGCGGCACGTATTGCCTGGTTTGGTGGGTCAAGTCATCGTACTGGCTGCTCTGGCCGTGCCCCAAATGATTTTGGCGGAATCGACTCTTTCGTTTCTTGGCCTAGGAGCGCCCGCGCCTCTTCCCGCTTGGGGCCGAATGCTTGCAGAAGGACAAACCTATCTCCGAACGGCGCCTTGGATCACCGTTGGTCCAGGCCTCGCCTTGGTTCTTTTGTCCCTGGGTTTTGGTCTGCTTGGTGAAGGGCTCCGAGATACCCTAAAAACGGAGTCTTCCTCGTGAAGGTCTGGCTTCGTTTTTTTCTCGGGCGTATTGCCGGCGCCGTCATCGTTGTCTGGATCGTCGTTTCCGCGGTGTTTGCATTGGCGTACGTCTTGCCCGCGGACCCGGCCCGAGCGGCCGTGGGTCCGCACGCGGATGCGGCGACCGTCGAACGTGTACGAGTACAACTTTGCCTCGATAAACCATTTGTTGCCCGATATGGTTGTCACGTGGGTCGTCTGGCCAAACTTGATTTCGGCATGTCCTTTCGGTCGGGGCGTCCGGTCTCGAACATTTTGGCGGAACGTTTGGGCCCTACGGCGTTGCTCGCATTTTCCGCACTCGGCCTCACGCTTTTGTTTGCTGCGCCGATTGCGATGTTTGGCAGTCGACGTCGTGGAAAAAATTTCGATCGAGTGACCATGGTGGCGTCCTGGATTCTTCAAGGTATCCCGCCGTTTGTCCTCGGACCGCTCTTGGTTCTGCTGTTTTCGTATCGTTGGGGATGGCTGCCTTCGAGCGGCGCAGGGGAATGGGGAATCGATCGCTTCAAACATTTGATCTTGCCCGCATTGACGTTGGCGCTTGGGGGCATTGCGACATATGCGCGCCTTTTGCAAGGCGAACTTTCTCGCGCGCTCGTTCTGCCTCACGTACGCGTAGCCTTGGCCAAAGGAGCATCCGAGACGCAAGCCCTCGTGCGCCACGCTTTGCCTATGGCGGTTGGACCCGTCATTGCCGTTGCCGGTGTCGACTTGGGCGTGCTACTCGGCGGAACCGCCATTACGGAATATGTCTTCGGTTGGCCTGGGCTGGGTCGCGAAGCGGTGCTCGGCGTGCTCGAATTGGATTTGCCGGTTGTTCTCGGCGTGGTGCTCGTGACGGGTGTAGCTGTCGTACTCGCGAATCTCGCGGCAGATGTCGTGCACGCGGCGGTTGATCCGCGCGTACGCCCGAAGTGAATCGCACCGGTAGGCTTGCGGCTGGTTACACGAGTTTGGCGCGTTTACTCGACTAAAACGGCACCCGCCATGTCTGGCGCATGGTATTCGCAATAGAATGGATACGTTCCCACGAGGTCCATCGTAAACGTCACGGATGTACCCGACTTTGTGTATTTGATTGGGCTCGCCGAATCGGGCGTTGACGGTGATACCGTGCCTCCCAGGAACGGGTGCGATGTGAACGTTCCGACGAAGTTGACGTCGGTACCTTTTTTCACGCGAATGCACGCGGGACTGAACGTGAATCCATTCGCGCCCACGGAAATGGTCACTTTCGTATCGGCGAGATGGTCTTCATACGACGTGCACCCATTGACTGCCATTCCGCCGGATGACGACGATGTCGAAGATGACGACGATGTCGACCCCGTTCCACTGCTGGACGAAGACGACGTTCCCATACCGCCTTCGCCACTGCTGCTCGACGACGAAGCACTGGCACCACCAGCACCGCCAGACCCGTCGGTACCGTCACTGCATCCGCTGGCCATACCGAGCGTACCAAGACAAACAATTCCCAAGATCGCGACGTAACGCATGTTGCTCCTTCGACGGCCCATTTTATTTGAGGTGGCCGTCTCGTAACGTCCATTCTACCGCGCCTTCGTCCGAGGGGACAAATTTTGAGGCACGCAGGTAGCGCTTAAAATGAAAACCCGATGCCCGTGCTGACGGCTCGTTCGCCGAGTGGTACGGCTTCCACGAATGCATCGAGCCCGAAAGGCATGGCCACGGCCAATCCTGCACCGATTTGGAATTTGTACGCATCGGTGCCCGTAATGTTCCTACCCTGAAGCTGCCACCAAATGGGGCCGCCGAATCCACGCACGACCGCGTACGGGCTGAGGGCCTGAAAAAATGTTTTTCCGACGACGACACCGAGACGCAAATCACCCGCGAAATAACTGACGTTGGGTGAATTCGGCTCTTCGGACTGCGTTCTTGCGCCTGCAAATGCCAGCGTGCCACTGACCAATAGAAATGGACTGCGACCACGCCCGTCGAGCACGCGATAAGAGCCCGTCACACCGGCAGACCACCCTGGGCCAAAAACATACCGATCCCCTTTGTCGTTCAACGTTCCGGCGACGATCCCGCCTGCAGCCACCTGAAGCGTCCATTTGTCGGACAAACGGCGCTCGAGCGTCGCCAAAATCGCGCGCCTGTTGATATCAACGCGCGTTTTCCCTTCAAAAATGAGCGTCGACGACGCGTGTCCGATGACCACACTCCCGCGAAAACGTTTTGCCTTGGACGCGGGTCTCGATTTCGTTTCGCCTTTCGGAGCGACGCCTAATTCCGCAATGTCGTCGTTACACGATGCCATGCCCGTCGGACCGACGGCTGCCCCGACACCTCAGGCGCGCGCGTCGCGCGTCGAGACATGAAAGGACACCGCCAATGCCGCGAGACTCAACGAAATCCTCATACCATTCATCGTATTCATCACATTCATCGATTTGTACCTACGATATACGTGTCACGAAAAAAAAGATCGCGGGCTGGATGCCGAATGCTTCCGCGCACGCGAGGGTGTCGCGCATCAAGCGCCGTCGAAAAGTAATGCCAAACATGCGCACAATCGTCAATGATGATGTTTTCCGCTCGACGATACATCGACGCTCGTTTTTCGGCATCGATTTCGAACCTCGCAGCGTCGAGCAATTTGTCTACTTCGGCATTGGCATATCTTGCATCGTTCGTCCCGGCTTCGATCATGCGACTGTGGAACTTGACTTCGAGGAAATTCCAAGGATCTGGTAAATCCATCGACCACGACGAAAATGCAAATTCCAGGTCTCCTTGCGCAAGAGCGTTGAGATAGGCAGGAAACGTAAGCGTTTCGATGTTTACGCGGACTCCTACGGCTGCCAAGTCGGCTTGTATCGACAACGCAATCTTTTGCGCCATTTCATCACGTAGCGTCGTGTAGGTCACTTCGAGGCCCTGGGCAAACCCCGCATCGGCAAGCAACGCCCGCGCACGATTGGGTTCGTAGGGCCAAACGGGCCTGGTTGCATCGTGCCCCGGAACATTGGGCGGCAAATACCCATTGGCAGCCATAGCTCGACCATTGGCCAATTTGACCGTGTCCGCGCGGTTGATGGCATAATTAAACGCTTGTCGAACTCGCTTGTCATGGAACGGTTTGCGCCGTGTATTCATTACGTCGGTCGCGGTGACGGGAAGAGGCGCGCGCGATACGTATTGCGCCCACGCTGGCTCCCGCGTCAATAGCACCGCATCACTACAGATCCGCCCATCAAGAATATCTACGTTTCCTTGGAGAAATTCGAGCAACATCGTTTCGCGAGGTACACCTTGACGTATTCGAATCGAATCCAAGTACGGACGATTCGGGTTCCAGTAATACGGATTTCGGTCGAGCATGATTTCTTGTCCGGCACGGCTTTCTCGCAGCAAAAATGGTCCCGTACCCAGCGGTTTTTCCGCAATACTCGCCCCCACGTTCTCCACGTGTTTGCGTTTTTGCGGGCTCGACGCCACGAGCGCTAAAAGAAGCGGAAACGAAAGGTCAGGGCGTTCGAGCCGTATCTCGAGCGTCGTTGGTCTGAGCGCGCGAACACCGCGGATTTCTTTGGCGCGTCCTTCCAAACGATCCGCAGCGCCTTCAATGCCCCGGAAAAACTGCGCCACTGATGCGAGCGTTTCCGGCGCCAAAAGTCTTTCGAAGGCGTATACAAAATCTTCCGCCAATACGGGCTCGCCATTCGAAAACCGAGCCCCTTCGCGAAGCTCGAAATGCAATGTCTTCCCATCGCTCGATACCGACCACTTCGACGCGAGTGATGGCACGAGCGCCGTTGGATTGGATGCATCCGCCGGCGCGAAATCGAGCAACGTGCCGTAGACGAGCTGCGTCGTAAGGAGCGACACCTGATCAATCGCGCGCGAAGGATCAAACGTTTTGACGTCTTCCCCAAGCGCCAATCGCAACGTTCCACCACGTTGCGGCGGGCCATCGTCTTCCGACACGCTCGGCGGCGCTGGCAATCGTTCGGACGAGCACCCCAACACCGTCGCCGATCCCGTAAACGCGATCGCTGTCATAAAATCGCGACGTGAACTTCTCGGCGGCAGCATTCTTTTCCATGCGAGCACGTCGAAGGCGCGTGTCAACGGTCGACGTTCGGTGCGCAAGATATTTGCTCGCCTACCCAGTGTGCGCTATCGAAAAGATGAGTCGAGTGTCCGCATGAGCACCCGAAATCGATGGCCATCTTCCGTGACGTTGCTCTTAGCGAGCGTCGGACTGCTTGCGGTCACGTTACCGCTTCCTTCGAGCGCTTCAGCCAAAGGAGCCAAGTGTCCCGACGGCATGGCCAACATCGCTGGTAAATATTGCATCGATAAATACGAAGCATACACCGTCGAGATCACCGGGAAGAACAAGACGAGCGCCCATTCACCGTACCTGCCCGTGGATGGTTTGCGAGTGAAAGCCATGAGCAAAAAGGGCAAGGTGCCCCAAGGCTACATCAGTCGTGATCAAGCGGCCGATGCGTGTGCTCATGCAGGCAAACGATTGTGTTCCGATGACGAATGGTTGGGCGCTTGTCGCGGCAAAAAACCATCGACCTACCCGTATGGCGAGGAACATGTCGCGAGGCGCTGCAATGACCGAGGTGTTTCGTCGTTTAATGCACTTTACGGTTTGTCCGGTGCTCCTCCGACGCAAGACGCCTATTCGTTCGAAAACATGAACAACCCGCAGCTCAATCAGATGAGCGGCACGGTGGCCAAATCGGGTGGTTTCACGAAATGCCGTTCGAGTTACGGCGTCTACGACATGGTCGGCAATTTGCACGAATGGACGGCCGCCAAATCAGGCACATTCCGCGGTGGGTATTACCTGGACGTCCACATCAATGGCGATGGGTGCACATACAAAACCACCGCTCACAGCGGCCGTTATCACGACTATTCGACGGGGTTTCGCTGCTGCAAGTGATACGTCACAACTCGTGAGGCATCAAATCCCGAGGGCTTCGATAATACTGAAGTGGCGAATACGACAGCATGTTCGATACGCGTGACGTGTAAATGCACGCGTACTCCTCGACCTGATTCCCGAAACTGCTCGGCTCGATCGACTCTTTCATGAGCGACCCCCAAAACGGGTGGAACTGCAGATCGATTTCTCGTTCCAGTTTCGACGCTTCCGCATCCACGCTGCGCAAAGACCCACGAATCCGCTCGACCGCACGTTTCGTTCGCGATCGTTCGATCTCGTTTGCCGATACGCCATTTCTACCCGCGTCGTCTTCGATCTTGCGCGTCAAGTCCTTGTAACGCTGCTGGTAATAACGCAGTTGGTCCTCGAGTTCCTCGCGGCGTTGCTCGAGGTCCGCGCTCTGTTGATGCTGTTCGCGACAAGCCTCATGGGCCAGCACCTCGGCCTCCATCTCTTGGATGATCATGGCCGTACGCCAAGCCGACTCTTTCTTTGACCTCAAAATATCGCCGTAGATGTGATCGCCAACGTAGAGGATGCGATCACCAGATACGCCCAGTGCTGTTTCGAGATCGTGCAAGTTGCCACTTTCGTAGATCGCTCCGCGTTCAAGTGGCGACGATACAGGTCGCGTCAATTCACCATCACGTTGAAAAAGCGGCCTTCGTTCTTCGAAAAATGCCGGTTTTTGCGCAGCTACGACGATGAGGTCGAAGTAGTGGCGGAAGCTCGGGTACTCGGGCATCGCGTGACCAAGCAGATACGTCATCATCTGTTCGGTGTAGGGCCAGCGCGAGTTTGTCAAAAGAAACAGCTTCTTGCCTGCTGATCGAAACTTGTGCAGCGTCGACGCGAGCATCGTGTCTCGTTCGACAAACCGCGGCAGATCACTGAGCACGACATCGAGGATCGAACCATCGCGGTGGGCTTCGTCGATGCTCTCGCGGATGTCTGCAAACAGGCGTGCGTAGTCGAGTTCGATGGAACGAGCGTCGAAGGCGTCAACGATACCGGCATACAGGGTCGCTTCACTCAGGGCGTAAAGCGTGTCGATGAAGTGATACCTGCCGGTGTTCGGCTTGACTTTTTTCAAGTGGTAGAGCGACCGCAGCTCCTCTTTGGTCAACTCGCGAAGACCGTGGAAACCTTTGTGAACCACCTTGAAGCGGTCCATCTTGAGAACATTGCCGTAACGCTTGTCGATGAGCAGTCCACGGATTGGAAATTCGATCGGCCAGCGAATGGATCGAAGGATCTCTTCGGAATATCCGCGGCGCACGAGCTTCGGGATCGTGGATTCGATGGACAAGTTGTCCATCTCAGTCTGGTTGTAGATCGCCAGCGTGTAGTCCATGTCGAACCCACCCCAATCGATGCCGGCCATCTTGAGGTTGCGGTTCACGAACACACGGCGCGTGCGAGGGATACGCGCGGGCGCCGCCGGCGTGAGATGTCCCTCGAACGGTAGAGAGAGCTGTTCGAACGTCACGTGAGAACCATGGGCATCCTAACCCATCTGCGCGAGCCCCGCGCATCATGACGACATCTTCGGCATGCAAAAATTCGCCGCATCTTTCGCTTCGTCCGTCGTCGGCACGAAGAATGTGTTTCTCGGCCGTGAATGCGGTATCTTCTGCCCAGAACACGTCTGAGGTTGCGATGGTGAAGAGTACGGAGAGTTGCCCGTCGCGGCGCTCCATGTCGCGTTGGCTCCGCGTGCTGCAAGAACGCGACGAACGGATGCACGACGAAAAACTCGACCTGCGCGAAACTATCGTCTGGACTTTGAAAGCGAAAGCCGCAGTACGCCCACACGATAAATGTTCGCCGATGCGACCAACGATCTTGAACGTCCCTTCATGGTGAACCTTTGAGCACCAATGAATGAGGCGGCCATTCACGCCGAACGCGTGACACGTGTCCATGGTGCAGGCAAAGGCACGCGCCGAGCGTTGTCCAACATCGATTTCACCGTGCACAGTGGTGAATTCGTTGCGGTACTGGGTCCGAGCGGTTCAGGGAAAAGTACGTTGCTTTCGATCGTTGGTGGACTCGATCGCGCCTACCAGGGCAAGGTTTGTCTCTGGGGAGAAGACATCGGGGCGATGAGCGATGCTCGTCTCGCTCGTCTCCGCGGCAAACAGATCGGGTTTGTCTTTCAGCACTTCCATCTGCTCACGCATCTTTCGGTGCTCGAAAACGTAACGACTCCAGCGCTCTTCGATCCTGATGCCGACGAAGCGCTCGATGTTCGTCGAGCCAAGGAACTTCTCGAGCGACTTGGTTTGGCCGACCGAACCACGGACACACCCGCGGAACTCTCGGGTGGACAGCGACAACGCGTCGCGATTGCGCGTGCTCTCTTGCGTCGTCCGAAGCTGTTGCTCTGCGACGAACCCACTGGAAATCTCGATGCCGATACAGGCGCACAAACGATCGCTCTCTTCGAAGAACTGTATCGTCATGACGGACTGACGATCGTCGCGGTGACGCACGAAGAACGCCTCGCACGTGTGGCGAGTCGTGTGGTTCGTCTGCGTGATGGCTGCATCGAAACGACGGAAGACACATGAAGATTTCTGCGCTCGTGCAACTCGTTCGTCGGGACCTCGTTCGCTCACGAGGAGCACTCGTATCCAGCGCGTTTGGCATATCGGCCGGGTCAGCGACGCTCGTGTTTTTCTTGGCTCTTGGTTTGGGTGTACGCACCGTCGTTCTCGGCGAAGTGTTTCCCATTCACCGCATCGAACTGGAACCGCCCAAAGCCAGTGATCCCGGACTACTCGGCTTGCTTCTTGGCGCAACCGAAACGCCGGGCATCAGTCCGAAAGACGTCGAAGCGATCTCCAAAGCTCCTGGCGTGAAACACGTGCTTCCCAAATTGTCGCTCGCGTTCCCTGCAAGTGGACGAGGTGGACGCGAAATTCTTGGTCACGATGTTGGTTCGAGCGAACTGCCAGGCGATGGCATCGATCCGTTGCTTGCCGCGACGGACGTTCGAGCGGATTTGTTTGCCGATCCATTCGATGCGGCTGGTACAGCGTGCGTCGACGATGCGGCTTGCCGAGCCGATCAGTATTGCGAGAAGCCGAATGCAGCTGCATCGGGACGTTGTTCGGCTCCGGTTCCAGCGATCGTGAGTCGATACTTGGTGGAGATCTTCGACAAGACGATTGCACCCGCGCACGGCTTTCCTGCGGTGGGACAAACCCTGGTTGCGCAAGCGCAAGGCGTCACGTTCAACATGCGTTTGGGTGAGAGCCTTCTGGGTCGGGCGAAACAAGGCGAGCCGCGGACGATCAAAGCAAGAATCGTAGGCATTTCACCAAACGCTGTGGACCTTGGGCTCACGTTTCCCATCGGCGTGGTCAAACGGTGGAATCGCGAATATGCAGGAAACCGAGCAGCAGAACGTTATTCGAGTATTGTCGTCGAAGTGCAGTCGGGCGCAGACGTGGCCCCCGTCATTTCCGTGGCCACGCGCCTTGGCTTGAGAGCAAAAGATTCACGTGCGCGTGACGTCAGCGTGCTCATTTCGGGCGTCATGGCTCTTCTGTCGTTGATTGCGGGGGTGATTCTCGTGGTGAGCGCGGCCAGCATTGCCCAGACATTTCGAGCGCTCGTGCTGGAAAGACGATCGGAAATTGCGCTGTATCGCGCGGTTGGTGCGACTGCTG
>JANORL010000501.1:0-3987 GCA_031415295.1 Polyangiaceae bacterium
GACGACGTGCTGCGGTACGAACTGAAAAAGGTTTGGCGTGACGGGACGCGTTTCGTGACCTTCGACCCGTGCGAGTTATTGGCGCGCATCTGTGCAATGGTACCACCACCGCGATTTCACATGGTCCGGTTTCATGGGGTATTGGCGCCGAATTCGGCATTACGCGAGCACGTGGTGGGTTCGGCAAGGCACTATCTCCCGCCGCACTTGGAGCAACCGCCACCATTGCAGTTGGCGCTGTTCGGCAAACTCTTCGAGGAGCAAGACGCGGATGTGAGTCATGCGCGACGCAAACCTTGGGCGTGGTTGGTCAAACATGTTTTTGCAGTGGACGTCATTGTTTGTCCGAAATGCGCGGGTCGAATGAAATGGCGTCGGGTTGCGTTGACGGCCGACACGATTCGCGAAGGTTTGGCAAGGGCAGGCTTGTCGGCGCGAGGACCACCGAAAGGCAAGAGAGCCCCGCTTGGGCAACTCTCTTTGCCGTTTCCCAAGACGCGTAGCGCGTGGGCTGCGATGCGTCATGCGTGATGTTGCGCTCGCATTTGCCGGCGCCGATGTACAGGTGCGTCTGCGAGTGGTGAAAAATCGCCATCAACATGCACTTGCCCAGAGAAACGCAAGCTCAGCGATGCGGTGGAGTCGTCGAGGATACCGGAGCCATGACGGGTGCCTCTTGTCGAGTGTGGATGGATTGGGTGCGAGCAGAGGAAACTCCGACTTCGACGGGAGGTCAAGAGGAGAATTGGGAAGTAGGTGGGGGAAATGTGGGTGTGGGGTTGTGCGCCCAGTCAACGATTGGCGAGGCGAGCCGATTGCGGCGCGAGTGGGCGACATTCGTCATTGGCGAAGCCGCCTGAGCAAGAGGGTGTTTATCAGGCTGCGGCGCGTCGCGATACATCGAATTCACGGAGCCCGTCGACCTTTCGCGCGATGAGCAACGATCGCTCATGTCGCGTTCGATGAAGGTAAGTTGGCAAGAAGGCAGCCACGACCGAATACCCACATCTCCCCCGACTTGCCATGCGTCCACGTCTCGTTCGTGGTCAGAGGCGCCGTAGCCACGACGGCTACGCGATCCCGCAGCGTCGTAACCGAAGAAAAGTCGACCGCGACGTCATCGTCCGCAAGGTGCGCTGTACCAAACGGAGCCTTGCGAATGATGTAGCAGAGGCGGGTGTGACATCGCGCATAGAGATGACGCCCGTCGCCCAGCAAGAAGTTGAATGTTCCATTCTGTGCAAGACGCCCGGCCACTCGAGCGATGGCTTGCCACAACACGCGCGGCGCACGCGGATAGTCGGGAAACTGAGCCCGCAGTTCTTCGAGCAGCACACAAAACGCATGCTCGCTGTCGGTGTTGCCAATGGGCATGAATCGGCCGAGTTTGTGCTGACGAACTCGAGGTAACGTTCCGTTATGCGCGAAAACCCAGTGTCGTCCCCATAGCTCTCGCACGAATGGATGCGTGTTGGCCAAACTCGCGCAGCCGCGCGTACGTTTGCGAACGTGACCGATGGCGAGCTTCGTCTTGATGGAATTTTGCGCCAGAAAGCGAGCTAGAGGGCTCTCCGCTGCGGGTTCGGGGTCGAGAAAGACGCGCGCGGCAAAACCGTCGTAGAAAGACAAACCTCAACCGTCTTTGTGCGGTCCGGTTTTGCCGCCACGCTGACGTAATCCCGTGAAGGAAAACACGATGTCTGTGGGGACGTTGCACTCCATCCCGAGTAGTTCGCACATCGCAATCGAGGGTCGATGCTACGACTTCGGGCACGCATGTGCACACTCGAATTTCAGCTCCGAAGCACGAGCGCCGCGATGAGGTCGCCCATGCCTCCTTCGAGCGACAAGAAGGGACTCGGCGGAGCAGCGCCGGGCGTCGTATTGCGACGCGTTGCGAGAGCACCGCGAATCGAGGCTGAGTGTGCCCAAAGGTCGATCTTGCAAGAGCATCGGAAGCACGATCATCGAAGGCCGCTCGGCGACGTGACGTTGCGCGTGAACACGACCTGACGCTTCTCGTCGTACTCGCCTCGCAACCAGAATGGATGCTTGTTAGCAATCCCTTGGTGTTCAAAGCAATCGTTGTGTGCGCAGGGTTGACGATGTGCGCAAGGCGCGTTGGCACGTCTCGCTGCGCCAGGTCGCATGGCAACCTCACGCGCTAGGCACATATTCTCTTAGGGTGGAAGCAAAAAGAACGAACTCGACGTTCTTGCTCCATGGATAGCGAGACGAGTTACGTTTGTTGGCGCAGACGGTACCTGGCGCATCTCCATCGGACATTGTTTGTCCGAACTGCAAAACGTTTTTATTGACGCCCCTTTTTTCGATCCGCATAGATGCCGCAGGTCGGATTGTCTGACTCGTACATTGCGACGGTGGAGTTCGTGCGCGCAAACGCGGCGCTCGCCAGAAACTTGACTTGATTCGAACACGAACAACAAAGACAAGGAGGACAACAATGCTTCATTCTTTGCGTAGAGGTACCGCGGTCGTTTCTTTTGTGTGTGGCACGGGGACCATGCTGCTCGGTTGCGGACATCGTATGGGCCCGGTCCAAGCGACCCAAAGTGACGGTTGGGTCGGCCATCCCAATCTTCCGGATATCTTCGTGGAAAAAGCCAAAGACTGTGTGGCGCAAGATGCGTGGCAAATGGATCCGGGGCGTGTCGTTCTACGTTCGACGCTCGAGGTCAACGAAGACAGTGATAAAGTGGGCGTGACCATTGCCGACATTCCGGACAAGGCCCCTGATTTTGGCGCGTGTATGCGGAATGTTTTGCGCGATATGCCCATTGCCGAAGCGCCCTTCCAACAGGGCGTCGGAACGTTGAAATACTTGCGCGAGCACGCGGGGGACGGAGACGATGCGCTTCGCCGTTTCATTGAAGTCATCCCTGGCGTGCCCATTGTCGAGAGTGAATTGGTGCTCGAAGCGGAGGGATATACGGTTGTCCTTCCGGTCACCGTCAAGGTGGTGGACAAGCAGGTAAAACAGATTGACCTGGACAAGGCGATCTTGACCAAGATTGGCCAAATGGCCCTCAATTCGGTTGGCTACGAAGAGATCATGCTGCGTGCCGAGCAGCTGGGCTGGGTCAAAACGGTGCGCGATGAACAAGCGTTATCGGCAGCGGACAAGAGGTTCATCGCCCAGGAGCTTTCGCCCGTGCCCCTGCCACCTCCGCGCCTGCCACCCCCGCCCCCGCCGAGCGTTATCGTCAAAACCGTATTCAAGAGGGTCATAACCAGGACTGCGCCCGTGGCCGTTGGGATCTCACTAGCGGACACACCCGCACCCGGTATCGCGGATATTGTGGCGTTGGGTTTTTTCGCGGTTGCAATGCTCGCTGCAGGTGGCATGACGGTCTACGAGATCGTTACCACCCCGTCAACCGCGACAACAACAACGCCAGCACCGCCGATCCCCGCGACGACACCGACGGCCACGCCGGTTGCCGCGCCTCGGAAGTATCCGAACCAGACGTGTGAGAACGACGAGATGGCTCGTCTGGAAAAGGAGATGCATGAAATTTTTTGCGACAAGGGGTACGCCGCGACCTGCGGGGGAGGTGGTATCAGCAAGAAAAAGCTGCCGTTCATCCCGTGCTCAGCGGTTAGACTCAGCCTCCAGCAACGGCAGGCCTGCCTGGCGGCGCGATGGAAGGTTCAAAACGAGTGCTTCGGCGGCAAACCAGACACCGAGCACAAGGACGAGATCGACAACGTTCAGAGGGGAGTCGATTACTGCAAGGCCCTCGAGCCGATCAACTGCGCCAAAGGCCACCCAATGGCGAATTTGTAGGAGAACCATGTCAGACGCACTTCTCGATGCCATTCAGGCGCGCGACGTCGATCGCGTAGCAAAGCTCCTCGCTGACGGCGCAGATCCAAATGAAGATGGCAAATCTCGCTATGATAGCTATGGCAATGGCCGAGACTTCCCATTGCAGGCGGCGATCGGAGAGCTCGAAGAACTTGGCG
>JANORL010000502.1:0-11389 GCA_031415295.1 Polyangiaceae bacterium
CGCCGGCGCGGTTGGCCGCGCGGGAGTCAGCGGGGCGATCCGCGCGTGTCGGGATGCTTTTTCCGAAAGCGGCGGGTAGTTTTGGCCCGGTTTGACGTCGCTATGCACGAGCCCCGCTTGGTGCAGGGCGGCGAGTGCACAGATCTTTGCTCAGTGCAACGCTGTACATAGGGGGACTTTACGTCCTCGCGCTCGACCATTTCTTGACATCTGCTGACTTTCAGGCATTTGTCTTGCCCATGCAGCGCTTCTTCA
Organism: Polyangiaceae bacterium; assembly: GCA_031415295.1. Taxonomy (GTDB): domain Bacteria; phylum Myxococcota_A; class Polyangia; order Polyangiales; family Polyangiaceae; genus Polyangium. The sequence goes on from JANORL010000502.1 coordinate 256, forward strand.
ACACCGCGGGGCCGTGCCGACCCGACATGCACTACATGATTCCCGCTGCCGAACGGTTGCCTGATGCGCCGAGAATCATCGATCAGCTCGGCTACTTCGTCGTACATGCACCACGACAAACGGGCAAAACCACCACGTTGCGAGCGCTTGCCGAAAGACTCACAGCCGAAGGCCGCTACGCCGCGCTGCATTTTTCATGCGAGGCGGGTGAAGTCGCGGGGGACGATTACGCAACGGCGCAGCGTGGCCTGCTTTCACGCATCCGCCGAGGTGCCGAGGATGCCCTGCCACCTGAGCTTCTACCTCCGCCTTTTCCAGACGCCGCCGATACGGACTTACTTGGCGCTGCGCTCTCTGCTTGGGCTCGCGTTTGTCCGCGTCCCCTGGTGCTCTTCTTCGACGAAATCGACGCCTTGCGCGGCCAGAGCTTGCTCAGCGTGCTGCGTCAACTCCGCGATGGTTACCCAAGTCGTCCCGCAAGCTTTCCCGCGTCGGTCGTCCTGTGCGGGTTGCGGGACGTCCGAGACTACAAAGCGGCAAGCGGCGGCGATCCGAGCCGACTCGGTACGTCGAGTCCATTCAACGTGAAGCTCGAGTCCATGCGGCTTGGCAACTTGGTTCCGGACGAAGTTGCCATGCTCTATGGTCAGCACACGACAGACACGGGCCAAGCCTTTCAGCCCGAAGCGCTCACGCGCGCCATTGAAGTCACGGGTGGACAACCCTGGCTCGTCAATGCCCTGGCGCGAGAGATCATCGAAAAGATGCGCATTCCGCGCACCGAACCCATTACGTCTGCGCACGTCGATCAAGCCAAGGAACGGCTCATTCTCGCACGCGCCACGCACCTCGATTCGCTCGTGGACAAACTCATGCAGCCGCGCGTGCGCCGCATCATCGAACCGCTGGTAACGAGCGCGGATCTTCAGCTCGATGATACCTACAACGACGACGTGTCGTACGTGTGCGACCTCGGCTTGGTGCAGAAACGTCCGCTACGTATTGCGAATCCCATCTACAAAGAAGTCATCGTGCGAGTGCTCGCCAGCGGTGCGGAAGATCGAGTCGAAGTCGAACCCAAGGCGTTTATTTTGCCCGACGGACGGCTGGCGTTTCGGCGCATGATGCAGGCGTTTGCGAAGTTTTGGCGCGAGCACGGGGAGATTCTCGCGACGCGCATGCCTTATCCCGAAGCGGGGCCGCAACTCGTGATGATGGCTTTTATGCAGCGGATCGTCAATGGCGGCGGTTATATCGATCGCGAATATGGAATCGGGCGCAAGCGCATGGATTTGCTGGTGCGATTTCCGTACACGAAAAAGGACGGGACGCGAGCGGAACAGCGACGAGCGATCGAAATCAAAGTTTGGCGCAAGGGAGAAACCAACCCGCTGAAAAAAGGTTTGGCGCAACTGGACGACTATCTGGCGAAGCTGGGTATGTCGCGGGGTACGCTGGTCATTTTCGATGCCCGCGTGAGATTGGCGCGGCAAAAGGTGCGCTACGAAGACGTCGTGACGAAAAAAGGTCGCCGCGTGCGCGTAATGTGGGCGTGAGCCGTTGGAGGGGGTTTCAAAACCCCATGCTCCCAAGCGGTAGGCGTCGAGTACGGCGCGGTCCATGTCTGCAACCATCCAAGCATCCGCTGCGGCGAGCATCCGGAGGCGAAGTCGCGTATTGCCAAGGGCAATCAAAGAATCAGGCCGCGCGTATGCATCGCGCACGACAATGCCATCGATTTGTGTCCCATTGCGACTGCCGACGTCGACGATGCGAATGGACTCGCGTTCGATGCGCACCATCACATGGACCCGACTCACGGTTGGGTCTTTCAGGACAAGTTCGCATTCCTTGCCGGTGCCGATACGTGAGTGTGGGCCAGGAAGTTCAGCGACGAGCCCTTGGTCTGGACCGTCGATGACTTCGATACGTGTCTTGTGGACCTGGAGTTCCGCGGGAGGCCGCTCCAGGGGTACGGTTAGTTCTGGGGACATGTTATGCGGGACGCTCGAGCAGTTCGACCTGCTGGATCTTGCGGATACAAGACTTGTGAAAGAGCGTCAACAGGAAAAGGTATGGGCATCGACAGGAACAATCGCGTCCTACCGGCTTGGCCAACACGTCACAATCTCGAGTCGCGCCAGATGAGACACCCAATTCCACTTGATCCGTGAATTTCGAACTGGATTCGATGAGCAGAAGTGCGGTATCATCGCCGCCATGTCATTCCGAAACATCGCCCTTATCCTTTTTGGCGCCCTCGGCGCATGTTCGCTTTTCACGGCCTGCACCTATCAATTGCCCGCCGACAGCAACGGCGTTGGCGGCAACGGTGGCGGCGGCAACGGCGTCGGCGGCGCGGCTGGCGCTGCGAGCACGAGCGGGAGCGCGGGCGCCGCAGGTATGGGCGGGAACGCGGGCGCCGGAGGGATGCCCGCAGACTGGTGGGACTCAGCGTGGGCGCACCGCGTCAAAATTACGTTTCAGAATGCGAACAGCGAAGCGTTGACCGATTTTCCGGTCATGGTCCGCCTCGACCAAAACAGCATCGCTGCTTCTCACACGTCCCTGGACGGCGCGGATTTACGTTTCGTCGATGCCGACGGACAAACCATTCTGAAGCATGAGATCGATAGCTGGTCGCCTAGCAGCAATTCATTCGTATGGGTACGTGTTCCGACCATCGACGCCTCGGACAACGATTACATCTGGCTTTATTATGGCAATCCTAATGCGACGGACGAGCAAAAGCCGGCGGAAGTGTGGAATGACTTCATCGGCGTGTACCACCTATCGCCCAGCTTCAAATCGTCTACAAAATTCGCCGACAGCACGGGCACGATTGCTGGCGCATGGGACAATGAGCTCAGTCCCGGCCAAATCGTCGAGGGCCCGATCAACCAAGCGATTGATCTCGATGGCAATCATTTCGTCCACATCGGCGACAACGGCAAGGTAGCCGCCAACCCGGGCCAAGCGCGTACAGTCGAAGCATGGGCGAAAACTTCGCAAATGCTGAATCAGGCGATCGTGTACGAGGAAGGTGAATGCTTGGGTTGGTACTTGGGAATGAACGCCAGTGGCGATGCCCTCGGGAGTTTCATTACGGACGCGATCGATCCCCCCTGTCAAGAGGGAATCGTAGAGCGTTTGGTTACGGCGAACGCATCCGCCGGGATGTGGCATTACCTGACCCTCGTCGTCGATCGCCCTGGTCTCGAGATGCGCCTCTTTGTCGACGGGATACACGTCGGATCAACCGACATCGACAATACGGCGAGAGCAGACGGGAACGGAGTCTTCCGGATCGGCAGCGATCACGACGGCGGGATGGGCTCGTTTGTCGGGACTATCGACGAGGTGCGCGTCTCGAACAGCGCGCGCAGTGCCGGCTGGATCGCTGCCCAACACAAATCGATGACGGATAAATTCCTGAATGTCACCGTCGAGTGAACGACCGTATTCCGTGGCTCTAGCGATTGCGCTCGCGGACCAGTCCCTCAAACTTTTGTGCCAATGCCCGCACAAAATGCCTTTCCTCCGCCAGCACCCCCGGCCTCGAAAAACACTTCAGGTGGAGCCAGAAAAAACTGGGGAGTACATGGAGAAAGCTATTGACTTACGTTTACTGCCTCGCTTACCATCATTCGCAATGACCTACCCGACTCTCTCAGAACATCTCGCTTCCCACCCAAGCATCGGGAAACGGAAGAAGATGTTCATTTTTTCTGAAACGATCTACAAAGCCACTGGCGAGAAAGTGACGGAGGGATTTCGGTACTTCGCTTGCGGCATCGCCGACGTTGCGGCAGCAGCGACGTCGGGTAATTTCGAGGCGCTGACGAAGCTGCCTTTCGCTCTCGACGAAGACGGTGATCGTGACACGAGCGGCGTACTCATTGATTTGGCCTATACGCCGTCTGGATCCTTCGTTGCCGTTCAGCCGGTGGAGTACCAGAACAGCGCGCCTTGCCCTGTAGCCGCACCGCTTGTGCTTGAAGGTGCTGCTGGCCAGGCCGTGATTGCTTGGGTAAAGCAACTCGGCGACTGAGATCTCTAGCTAGCTGGAGTGGGCCAGGGCAGCACGTGTTATGCGCCTGGCGTCATTCCATCCAATTCGTGCCCATGAAAACATGCACGGAACTGTGGCTTGGGACCACAACGTCTCGAAAATATCACCCACACATCGGCATTCGCCGAACGGTGCCGTCAACAATGCGCCAAGCTCTTTTCCCGTCACTCGCTGCGTCAATCATGAGCCTGATGAGCGTCGGGTGTTGTTGTGGCCTGTTCGACGACGAGGCGCCCAGCGCTGGAGATGCGGCGGCGCCCGCGCCAAGCGTTGCCGCAACATCCATTAACTCGGTATCCTCTGTGGCGAGTATCGCGACGACGGGTCCCGCAACGACCAAGCCGAAACCTTCTGTAAATACGAATACGGGCAATCGAAAGGATGGCGAAGCGTGCTCCACAGCTGGCGATTGCAAGAGCGGCCTTGAATGCTGTTTGACTGTCCTTGGGCGCGTATGCAAATCCCAATGCGGCGTTTTTTCAGGACGAGTATGCAGTCGAGATGCTGATTGTTCTGGCGGACAGAAGTGTGAACTCACCGCCACGGGTCCCACTGGGAACATCAAAACATGCACAACGCCGCCTGCGCCCACACCCAATATTCCGGGTCTTTGGAAAACTTGCACGACAAATGCGGATTGCCCGTTGTACCAAGGGGAGCGTTTGCCGTGTCAAATTGCCGAGACCGGTCCGGGAGGCAAGGTGGTCAAAAAGTGTTTTCCGCCTTGAAAGATACCCACACGCGCGAAGCGAGCATATAAATAACCGGACTCGCTTTCGTAGATTTATCTGATAGGATTCTGCACTTTCACACCATTCTCCGGAACCCCAAGCAAGAACGTAATGGGAAGTCGCGTCAGCCCTCCGCGAATCCGTCCGGTTTTCCAGCAATATCCGGGCACCTTGATGTCGGCAACGAGCTCTTCCAGCTCGCGGAGCGAATAGGTTCGGAGAATTGAAACCATTCCGTCCCACATCGCGACACATGGTAGCAGCGGGAGAGGGAAACATGATAAAACCTGCCACATGTAGCGCGGTTTCAGAAATGGGACAACCAGCGTCGCCAAAATCGGAGTAAACAGCATGCACACGCAGGCAGAGAAGCTCCGTTCCGTCATTTCAAATACGCCAATAGGAGCGCCTTTCAAAGCAGCGTCCCGCAGAATTGCTTTGGCTATCGACGGTGGAAAGTGGTGGAACGAAGAGAATAACGTGCGAACACCCACGAGATCTTCGGGCACATTGGTGGCGTCGATAGGCGCGGCGACGAAATTGATTCGTCCCTCTGATCCCTCGCTGACGCGCCTAAACGTATTGTGATTCGGGAACTTGTCCGTGAGTAGGACGCTCACCGGGGCGCCAACCAATGCCTCGAGCAATGCGCCGTGACGGTGCCACGGCCCCCCACCACCGGAGCAAAGGTCGATGATTTGATGGCTCCCGCAGCTTTGAAGGAGCACCTGTAAATGCGGCAAAACCGGATCGTACACCCGCAAAATATCAATGGCCCAGCGCATGAGGCCGGTCATCGAATCGCGCCAGATGCGCGGGCATGCGGCTGAATCCTGAATCTCGAACAAATGCAATCGAGCCATGGCAGCAACATTTCGCTATGGTCATCGTTTCAAACGGTGGGTCATCAAAGTCGTCGCCAGGGGTCCACGCCTTCTTTTTCTAGTTTTCGGTAGAGCAAGACAATGTAGAGAATGTCAAAGACGAAGATGATTGGGTAGATCCATGGGATCATGGGAGGCATCGGCGTAGGAGCACGTAAACGATGATCGACGATGTGGGTACCAAAAGCCGGCGACCAATGAAGCGCCAAGACAAACGCGAAAAAGGTCCCGAAAAATTTCCCCAACGCGATGTATATCGACTGCCCCATGCTGCTGTCTCGACGAATCAGCATCGTCACGAATAATACCGACATCAAAACGTTCTGCAAGAAGCCAGTAAACCACCCCAGTTTATCGCCGAATTGAGCCGTAAAACCCATAATCACGATAAACGCGGTCACCAAAGAGAACGTGACAATGGCGTTCCAGTGCTTCTTGACGTCCGCCGATGTGAAATCGTTGCGACCGAAACGGAAAGCCTGCACCAGAATAAGCGTGTCGAGAAAAAAGGCGCCTCCCCATTCGACGAGAACTTTAGGGTCGTCGGGCATGTATATAAATGAGAAAATCCCTTCCCAGCAGATGTTCCCCGCAAGTGCAGCCATCGGCATCGCCAGCACTCGATCCTGGTTTCCGCGACGAATGAGGAGGACATAGGTCCCCAGCCAAAACAATGCACAAATGATGCGGAAGGTTTCACCCAGAAAAAGATAGGTATCGTTATTCGCGAACATCACACCGAAATCTCCAGAAAAGGAATAGAAAGATCAATGGGCACCAGCGGTCGCGGAAAAAACAAATACATTCGCCAACGTGAGTAAGGCGATTCCCAAGCGTAATACACGAAATCCGGTCAAACGAGCGACGAGCCATCGCTCACGGCCAACACCGCTCACAAGCTGATAGATTTGCAACGCCCAGACAGGCGCAAGCACCGCCGCGTACGTGATTGGCAGCAGCTCGAGTGCAAAACCAGCAGCGGTCACCGCCCAGACGCACACGAACAATAAAACGATATAAATCTTGTTGCCGCGTTTCGATGTACGCGCAGCAATCGTCATGCGTCCCGTCGCACGATCGCCAGCAGCATCTTTGCTATTTGAAAAGACAACGACCTGTGCGTGCCAAGCGCCAATGAGCAGCGCCTCGAGAACCATTGCGTACGATAAACTCTTGGCAATGAGTACGAACGGCACGAGCACGGTGCCTGCGCCACCGACAAAGATTACGAGTTCACCGGCGCCTCGGTAGCTGAGCTTGAGACCATACGAATAATTGAGCGAAAAAACCATCATTGCCAACAACGTAATGAGAAACCACGTTGGAAGCGGCCACGCGAGTGCGAGCACACCGGCGAGCGAAACAACGCAGAATGCACTGAGCACATAGACAAACGCGAAAGCCTGCTTCTCGGCAAGCTTCCCCTCGAGGATCGGTTTGTTGACGCCCCATCGCGCCCCTTCGAGGTGGTTTGCTTGGTCGACTCCGTCGCGCACCCCGACGATATCGTCGAGGCTACACGTTGCGGCGATGACGGGAATCCCGGCGGCCAAAATGAGCAACAGAATGGCAATGGATCGTGCATCCGCTATCGCCCTTTGGCCGAGCAGCGATACTCCAACGAAATAGCCCAGCCACAACTCGACAATTTTGAACTTACCAAGCTCGAAAAATGAAATGAGCCGTGGAAGCATTTGCCCGGCGGCCGTGCTCGGCGTCCGTTGCATTAGCGGGTGTCTGGACGTGTGTGCGCCACCGGCAAAAGTGCCTCCCTCACGAAGCGAGTGGCGAGGCTACCAAGCACAGGATCGCGCGCCAACACCGGGGACGATTCGAGTGCCGACTGGATTGCTTCGATTCGACGCCAGATTGCATCGAGTGCCCCGCCTTCGGCAAATCGCGTTATGACCGCGTCAATTTGTGCCCGCGTTGTTTCGGCGCGCGGAGCGAGAAGGATCGGCAGGAGCCAATTGGACTCTTTTGGGTGCAGGTGAAGGTGCTCGACCACGAATGCGGTCGCTTTGCCTGGCTGCGCGATGTCGGAGCCACTTTGATCGCGGCCGTTTTTGCCATAAAGATCAAGAATGTCGTCTTGAATCTGGAATAGAACGCCGAGCGGACGGAATGCGTCGCCCAACGCGGCGGCGTCTTCGACCGAACGCCCAGCGATGAGCGCTGCACCTTCGATCGGCAGCGAAAAAAGAGCCGAAGTCTTCCCTTCGACACATGACGCATAATCGTGCCACGTTGGAATCGCGCCGGTCAACAAGAGGCGCATCTCGGCCGCCTGCCCTTCAACGATTCTGCGTGTGGAGCATGCGAGAAGGTTGGCCAATTGCCAACGTTGTGCATCGCTGGTCGGAACGCTCCCGATGACAGCGAAGGCCAGCGATATACACAAATCACCCGCGTTGATCGCGTGTGCCGCCCCGTGCCGAACCCAGAGCGCCTCCTTGCCGCGCCGGAAACGGTCACCATCCTGAATGTCGTCGTGAATGAGCGACGCATTGTGGAGCAGCTCGCACGAAGCGGCCCACGCGATGCCGTCCGTGTCCCGATCGCCAAGCGCTTGGACTGCCTGGAGCGCAAGTCGCGCGCGAAATCGCTTGCCTCCACCAGCAATGTGCTGCCACACCATCGCACCGAGTGCGTCGCCGCCCCCAATGCAGAAATCTCTCATGAGCTCTTCGACAGCGCCGAGCTGGCTCGACTCCTCCCATGAGCGGCGTTCGCGCAATGTCACGTTCTCATTGTTCTCATTGAGCGAGGTTACCGAGCTACGCGCCGTCACCGCTGTTCCGCCATTATACTCACGCTTTTGCTGCTCAACTGATGTATCGGAATGAGCCAGCATGTTGTGCTTGGTTGGTTCTTCGAACGTCTCTGCTCGACCGTCCCTCACGGTTGACGCCATCCACATGAAAGTTTGGAATGGTTTGCCCCGTACGATCGGGGGGTTGGGTTGGACATTGCGACGGGAAGAGCCATGTACGAAGACTGGCAGAACGAAGGCTAACATGCAAGCGCTGCTGATGTCACGAAGATCCTCGTCATTTTGGAGATCGCTGCCCAGTTTTCGTAGGTTTCCGTTTTTCACTCGCCTTGATTGCGCTTGATCATTGGGCCTCCTCGGTCTTGAAACCACATCGACCCAAACATTCAAGATCATTGTGGAGAGGACACTCGAATGACTCTAGGATGAGGGCGCGGCTTCGCTTGGCGCAGGTCGCAACGCTTGGAGGTATCACGTGCAACTGAAATCGAATAAGCTTGAACTTACGGCTCTTTTGGCTCTTACTGGGTTGGCCACGATGTCAACCGTTGCTGGGTGTGGCAGCGACGTATCCACCACGTCCACGACGGGTGTCCCACAAGGGCCAAAGTGTGGCAACGCCATCGTCGAAGGAGACGAGACGTGCGACGATGGCAATGACACGAGCGGCGACGGCTGCGAGGCCGATTGCTCGTACTCCTGCGACAACACGAAGCCGGACACCGGCAACGTGAAATGCGATGACGCGAACCCGTGCAACGGCGCTGAAACATGCGGTGACAGTCACGCCTGCGTAGCCGGGATGAAGGAGTTCGACGGTGTCTCCTGTGGCACAGGCAAAATTTGCATTGCCGGCGGCTGTCAGGATGAAATCTGCGGCGACGGATTCGTCAACTCGACCGAAGAATGCGACGACGGCAATATGGCCGACGGCGATGGATGCAACACCTGCAAGTTTAGTTGTGTTTCGGATGATCCCGCGCGTGACTGCTCGAACCTCGACCCGTGCGTCGGAAACAAGTGCGACGACACGACGCATACCTGCGGCAATCCCATTAGCGCGGGCGACGCGTGCGCCCTGAGCTCCGTCTGTGTGAATGGCGCATGTTCGCTCATTTCGTGTGGTAACAAGATCGTCGAGCCCGGTGAAAGCTGCGACGACGGCAACGTCATCGATGGCGACGGCTGTCAAGCCGATTGCACGTTACTGATTTCGGGATCTATCTGCGGCAATGGTATACGCGAGGCCGGCGAGTCATGTGACGACAGCAATACCAAAAACCTCGACGGCTGCGATTCTGCTTGCAAGTTCGAGCAAGTCCTGCGCTCGAGCTGGCTGCATATGCAGTTTGGCACCGAAGCTCCTTTCTGCCCGGCGAACGCTCTCGGTGGCTCTATTTCGGCGGCTGCGCAGGGCCAGATCCAGATGTCGCTCGATACCGGCATCCAAGATGGTTCGATCAGCACCATGTTCAAGATCATGGGCCTCAACGATCTCAGCGGTAACTCCGACCCGTTCGTCGAGATTGGTTTTCTGACAGGCACACCAGTCGCGGGCGCGATGTACGACGGGACAAACGATCTCGAATGGTGGTATACGATCAGCGCGGCCACCATTGATGCAAACCGTAACCCGCTCGATAAACTCACGGGGTATATCTCGGGCAAGACGCTTTATGGAGGGCCGGGCAACGTGTCGCTCAGCATTAACTTTGCGGGTATTCCTGCGACACTACGCATGAGTAATGCCCAAGTCATTGCGTCCATTGGCGCTGTGAGTACACCGCTCATGTCGAGCGGTACGACACCGGGGCACCGAGCTATCGAGAATCTGGATCCGGCACTTCAGAGTTATGCGAGTCACGGTTCGCCGGACGATACGGGTGCGGGGCGACTTTGCGGCAATGTCAGCGCAACATCACTGAATGCGATTCCTGTCCCTCCTGCCCTCACCATGGGAATGCTCGCCTGCGACGAGGGATACACTTCACAAAACACCTTGCTCGATATCATCGTTGGCGGATGCAAGGTTTTTGGTTTCGTCAACGTCATCACGGCAACGCAGCCTGATCAATCGAATCCGGCCATGCCTGTAGCTGGCGCGGGCGCACCCTACACGTTCACGACGAACAGCATGACGAAAAAGGTCAACGGTTGCCTCGACAAGAACAACCAGACGGTCGACTTGAATATGTGCCGTAATGCCGCGGCATATTCGGGTTTCTTCAAATTCGCAATGAAGCGCGTGATCGCAAAATAAGCGACGCGATTTGGCCATTCCCGGCGCCGGTGCTATTGGTCGAGCTGCGTGCCGTTCGGCAACCACAGCCACTCGATGGCATTGGCGTCGATGCAAATGCACTCGAACATGCGTCATGATGTCCGGCTATGCCGGGTTGGGGATTCGTTGCACTGGTTCGTCCTTCGACAACGTCCCTGACTGCTCGGACGAACCCCGTGGGCAAACAAAAATTCGCCATCGCCAAAAAAAGGTTGGTCACCGTGACGAGCATCTGCTACCGTCGAGGCATGACGATTCACCACGCATTCGAGCGGCCGCGTGAGCATCAGCCAGCGCGCACGCCGAAACGCGAGCTGACCCGGGATGACTTTCCTTCCGAAGAACCATTCGAGGAACACGTGGGGCAAACCCGTCGCCACTTCAAAGCGTGCA
>JANORL010000503.1:0-2656 GCA_031415295.1 Polyangiaceae bacterium
ACGCTCGAACGGCCCTAGTCAGTGCAAGAGTCGGGCTCGCTTCGCGACCCGACTCTTGCACTCTAGCCAGTTTACGATGGGGGGGCTACGCCCCCCATACCCCCGAGATCGTTGTGATCGGCTTTCATCTCTGGTGGGTGAGGTGAACGCCTCGTCGGGACTCTCAGGGCGAAAGGGCAAATTTCAACGCGATACGAGATCGCTCATCCACGGCACGTCGGCGGGCGTGACGGCTTGGATGTCTTTTTGCCATTCCTCATCCGTCTTGCGCTGGAAATTCTCCGTCACTTGCTCGAAATACGAAGACGCAACGCCCACGTAAGCTTGCGGAGTTCCACAAGGATCCGCCGTAACCACCATGAGCCGTGGTAGCCCGGTACCTACGTGCAACACGCGACCGACCGGATTGCCAACTTCATCCGTGGGTTGCGTATGCACATCGGCAATCGTCGGATCTTCGTGCACGCTTTGGTAATTGTCGAAGAAAAGCTTCGAGTACCACCCGGACGAACCTTCGGGATCGCCACAGCCCAATTGGACGACGACGGCTTGGTTGATGAAATCGAGGTGCGCTTGCGTGAGCGGAATGCCATCACGTTCGTTTTGCGCCATATCTCGGAGCATTCTGGCCACGTCCCGCAATGTTTGGAAATACGTGGGCACTTGGGTGGCAAGCCCAGGATTTTTTGAGAAATCAAGCGTCGCCGCCATAGCCTCGCCATGCTCGGCAAATTCCGCAACGCGCGAATAGAACGCCGGATAGGGATCGACGTATGCGGTTGGGAACGCGCACGAAGCTCCGCCCGTGTACGATTGCTTGGCGTACAAAATGGTGTCGTGGCGCAATTCGGCCCAGGACGCGAGTTGCGTATTGAGCAGTCTTCGCCCCCAGGCTTCGGTTTGCGCAATTTGTGGTAACCCCGCCGGTTGCGAAAGGGTATTGACTGGCGATAATTCGCGCAGGGAGACGAGCCAACGATTGTAGAGGTTATCCTGCCAGAATTCGGCAGGATGCGCATCCACGAGTACACGCATCATATGCAAGTCGCCAGCGTAATCGTATTGCTGCAAGTCCGGCTTCAGTAATGCGCCAGCTTGGTCATTCCCGATTGCCGCAAACGCCACATCGAGCGGATTCGGCATCATACGTTTGACGGATCCACCTTTGACGCGATCGTACACGACGTTCGAGAAAACGTGGGAATCCACCACGTAACGTTGACCAAAAAAAGCGAAACTCGATGAGAGAGGAAGCGTTCCTTTGCCGAGGCCATTGATCATGATGTGGCTGGAAATGCGCTGCGTTCCATACCCTTTTTCGGCCATCGTGCTCGCAATTTTTGCGTCGGGAACGCCAGCCAATCCGGAGAGATCAGAAAGCCCCAAATCTTGCAAGAGCAGACCGAGTTGCGGCAACGTCATGTAATCGCTCTCGCCCACGAAAGCACGCACGGCGTCGTCGATTCGAGTATGTCGCGTGAGGGAATCACCTTTGGCAATGTCTTGCAGAACGTAAGCGCCTTCGAGCTGCCGACGTCGAAAGACTTGCGATCCGTCCTCTTGCGTTTCAATGATGCGGAAATCGACCCGTCCGAGCCACATCATGGAACGGAAATATCGCTCGAGTTCGGGGGAATCCGTGTAATGACCGCGGGCCTCGAATTGAGAAAAGTCCATGTGACGATTGCTTCCAAAAAGCATCACGTCACTCATGCCTTCGTGCGCCTTGGCGCCCGCGACGAGTTCATTGATTTTCGCCGCATCGCCACCAGCAACTGGCGCAACGGGTTGATCCGTGAGGAGTGCCAGAGCCACGGCGACGAAAAGATCCGCATCTGCGCGTGCTTGCGAACCAAGCGCTTGCCCGCCGCCTTTACCCAATTCCGTATGCATTGAAGTAAGCAAATCTTGCAGGTCAGGTGCAAGCGATGCGAGTTCCACGGCTTTCAGAATGGCATCGTAGGATCGATGCACCGCGTACATGATCGAATCCGCAGAAACGTAGAGCGGCAAATCCTGAGCGTATACGCTTTGGTAGCCATAGACGAACGTTGGAAAGCTTCTTTTTTCCGAAATGACGAATCCATTTTGGGCCAGTTTGGCCATTTCGTCTTGGTCGAGCGCCAATGCAGACGCCTGAATGAGCGGCATTCCGGCGGCAGTCGTGGGGTCGTACTTGAGGCCCGAAGCGAAAGAAGCGGCGTATTTACTGCCAAAATCAGCCGCCGTCATACTCGCAGAAGCTTTCGCCTCTTTCATGAGCGAATCGAGTTCGGTTTGCTTATCGGGCGGCAATTGCGCCGGCGGCAGGACTGTGCCCTTGTCTTCGACGGTTTTGTCTTGAACCGCGACAACACAACCGACGACAGCACTAAAAATGAGCGGAACGGAGCACAAGGAAAGCAGCGTCTTACGCATCGTGAACTCCCTTTCGTGGGTGGACTTGGAGATCCAGCAAGAGCCGTGCCTGATGGCCAATCGCCAGGTTGGGCATTAAAAGGTGCTCGATTTCTCAGCACACGCGGCACCCCGAACTCGCCCGCCAAAGCTCGGGCTCAAACAACGGGGCCCCGCCGCGGCGCCGAGAAATCAAGCATCTTCCAATGCTCGTTTTCGTGTGACTGGACGGCAATTTGGGGGGGACGCGAAGCGAGGA
>JANORL010000504.1:0-6120 GCA_031415295.1 Polyangiaceae bacterium
AGCACGCCACGGCGATGGGACAGGGCCCGTACATGCGCGACCACGGGGTCGCGTTCCACGGCAACAACGGCGTCCTCGTCGTCGATCGGGGCGGCTGGGAAGTGCTCTCGGAGACTGGACGCAATGGGTGGGACGGCTCGACAAACCTGTGGAGGGGCGCGAATCGAGTGATGGCACGCGGGGCATCGCGAACAGAATCGCGACGGACGATCGGGAACGGGAGGGACAACCATGTTGATTGGCGACATACAACTCAAGGCGCAATGGCTGTACGGCCAAACGGACTGGCAAGCGTTCCTGAAAACGTGCCTGACCGACGGCACGGCGGCGATGGCGTGGTACCGGGCAATGCAGTGGTGCCAGCACCGCAGGTTGGCTCCCTTGGCGATGCTTTGCAACAAGGCGAACGGGGTGTTCTGTCAGTGCATCATCGGGCGGGGTGCGGATTTCGGCCCCGGATTCGTGCTGATCCATTCGCAAGGGGTGGTGATCAACGGAAGCGTGCGAGGCGGCTCACGCGTGTACGTCGAACACCAAGTGACAATCGGCGCGGAACAGGACGTGTCGCCGGTCCTAGGAGACGACGTGTTTCTTGGAGCGGGGGCGAAGGTAATCGGCAGCGTGCGGATTGGATCGCGAGCGCGCGTGGGAGCGAACGCCGTCGTGGTTCACGACGTGCCAGAGGGCGCGACGGTGGTCGGGATTCCGGCGCGGATCGTGCGAATGCGGGGCAACGAGGCCGTCAACGCACCCGTCGATGAACGCCCTTAACTTTTGGAGATTGGCAGATGAACATCGAGCGCATAGAACCGCTGGAGTGGGCGTTCTGGCTGTCGGTAGCGACGGTCGCATACGCATACGTCGGCTACGCAGTAATGGTATGGTTGGCCTCGGTGCGACGGCCCGACCCGGCAGTGCGTCCGAGAGGTGTCGACCAATCGCGGGGGAGTCGCGACTGGCCGATGGTGTCGTTGGTGATCGCCGCGTACAAGGAGGAGGCCTGGATAATCAAACGGCTGCAGAATGCGATCGAGCAGGATTATCCTCGCGATCGGCTGCAGATCCTGGTCGGGTGCGATGGAAACGAGGACCTGACGGGCGAGTTGGCGAATGCGTTCCGTGACAACCGGGTGCGGGTGGTTGTGTTTCCCTCGCGGCGCGGCAAGGCGAGCGTGCTTAATGACTTGGCGCCGACGGAAACGGGCGAAGTAATCGTCTTTAGCGACGCGAACACGCTATTCGAGCGGTCGGCTTTGAAGAATTTGGCGCGGCATTTCGACGACCCGTCCGTGGGCGGAGTCGTCGGACGACTGGTGCTGGTCGACCCGCAATCGGGCTCGAACGCCGACGGATTGTACTGGAAGTACGAGAACTTCCTGAAGGGCTGCGAGGGACGGCTGGGCGCGGTGCTGGGGGCAAACGGCGGGATCTACGCCATTCGTCGCGATCAGTACCGACCTATTCCGGCGAACACGATTCTCGATGACTTTTTGATCGGCATGCGAGTGCACGAGACGCCGTGTCGCCTGCTGTACGACAATACGGCGCTGGCTTTCGAGGAAACGCCGACGACGGTGGAGGCGGAGTTCAAACGCCGCTCGCGCATTGGGGCCGGAGGGTATCAATCGCTCGGACAACTGTTTGGTCTACTGTCGCCGACACGCGGCTGGTTGGCCTTGGCGTTCTGGTCGCACAAGGTATTGCGCTGGGCGTGTCCGGCCGCGCTGACAATGGCGCTGACGTGCAATGCGGCACTGGTGTGGACGTCTCCGTCGTACGCGGCTCTGATGGCCGCGCAGGGGGTGTTCTATACGCTCGCGCTGGCGATTTCGCGATTCGACCGCCTACCCGGCGTGTGGAAGGTGCTGCGACTGCCGCAAATGTTTGTGCAAATGAATTTTGCGCTGGCCGTCGGCTTCGTCCACTTTGCAATGGGCATTCGCGCTGGGACTTGGGTGCGCACAGAACGGATCGATATCGAAGGTCAAGCGTTAGCGTCCGCCGGAGCCGTCGCTACCGGCGTGCCGAATAAAACTTCCGTGCTCGTGGAGAGCCAGCCGTACTCCCTGCCCATTCATCGCATCTCCATGACGGCTCGTAATCCAGGTTCGGCGCAGAATGTGAGCGACAGCCATTGATTTCCGCAATGAATGATTTGAATCCACGCCGAGGAAGACCGAGTCCGTGACTGACCGAAAGCGTCACGGAACGTCGCGGTGTGACGCTTGCCGTCGTACCAGCTTCACTTCGGCACTTCGCTCGACGGAATCCAGAATCCTCCGTCATCTGGCGGCAGCACGCCAAGGTGTTTCGGCATGATATTCGTCCAGCTCGTGACGGATTCCAGAATGTAAAACTCAGCGCCAGCTTCAATCAACCCCACTGGTTTGGCATTCTCGTCCCGCTTGGCACGAATGGGAATCGATAACGTCGCCGTTGCCATTTGCGGAGGTTTGTCGAAGGTAAGCGTCGCACCGGAGATTTGCGTCACTGGTGGAATGTATTGGTCCATCATTTCGCCCTTTTTGAGCGGCTCGAGGTCCTTTAATGGTACCCATGCATCGATGGTCAAATCATTACGAGAAATGACGTGAACGAACCCTTGACGAATTTTTTCACCCCAAAAGAGCTGTCCGGTTCCGTCCATCATGTTCAGCGTAAAAACCACTTTGCCATTGGGTTCTTCGTACAAATCCACTTTTTGCTTTTTGGTCATGTACGAACGACCTTGCGTCGGAAATTCGAGCGGCAGCGGCTTTCCTTTGGCAAGCGAGAAAGCATCGCACGGGGCGGTCGCCCGCACGGTTTGATTTAACGTGCCTCCCACGGGCATCTCCACGGTAATCGAATTGGCGGATGCTCGAACGACTTTTACTTTTTGCGATGCGGAAATCCAAACGCTCGCACCTTGCACGGTGATGTCTTGTGCCGTAAAGAGCGACCAATCTGCGACGGATACATATCCGTCTATTCGCACATTGCCGCTGCCGGTCGATGTCGCAAGGCGTGCACGAAACGTCGACGGATCGAATGGAATCTCCAACAAGGTCATGGGAAGGTAGGAACCGCTCAACGTTGCGATCACCTCGCCGCCGGTCGTCTGGTCAAAAACCTTCGTCCCTTTGGCAGGAGGATATGTGCCCTTGATCATGCAGCCTGGGCCCGTTACGTCTCGCTGCGCGACGGGTTCACCCGCGTGGGCCTCGGGCATCGACAACATCGACAACATCGACAACATCGACGACCCGCCGGTGCACATTCCAAATCCAGCCAGAGCCCCCGCAAAAAGCCATCCCCATGCCGAATGATTACGTTTCATGTTTGTCTCCACATTCGCTCACCACGTCGAAACATGGCACTGGATCGAGCGACCCCAGCTCGATGCGTGGGGAAGAACGAAGGACGTTGACGAGCGCTAAATGATGCAAACATCGATCGAGCTAGCTTTTGCTACCCCACGAAAACTCCCGCGGGCAAAAGATCTGCGCGGCAATGTCGCGGTGGTCGACATCGCCTTCGCTTCCGAAGCCGGAGGCGCAAGCTTCGAACTCACCACATTGCCCCTCATCGATGGCCTCGGAACACGCCTCGTTGCGTGGATCGATCACCACGACAGCAGCTACCACGTTCGGTACGCGAACGACGTTCGGTTTGTCTTGTCCACAAAAGCCGAACATGGCGCGTGCCCGGAGATGATTACGCCGGACGTCGTGGCCCGAGCGGGACGCGTAGATACGCTGGTTTGTCATGGCGATTTCGATGGTTTGGTCAGTGCTGCCAAGTGGATGCGCGGCGGCAACGAGCCGTACGCAGGCAGCGATGACGACGCGCGTGCGATCGACACGCGCACCGGAACGCCTGGTCCACTCGCACAACGCATCGATCGAGCGTTACGCGCTCGTCCGCGTGATCACGCGCTGTTTGGGTTGGTCGTGCGACATCTCGCGACGGGTTTGTCTGACGCCTCCTTGTGGCAACTCATCGACGCCGCTGGTGCAGAACTGCTTCCTCGCGAAATGGAAGCGCGTCGCTTGGCCCGCAACTACGAACGGATCGAGCCCTACATCGTGATCGTGGACGCGACAAACCGTGAAGGTCCGTTCGACAAGACGCTGCTTCTGCTCCTGGGTCAGGAACGCGCGAAGATTGCCGTGGTGCTCGATACAGACAGCGCGACGTTTGCTGCGGCATTCGACAGCGGGATCAACTTCCTCGAACGCTTTGGTATTTCCGGGGGCATGCCTACGGTCGTGTCACTCCATCGAACAAAGCTGGTGAGCGCGCTGATTGCGCTTGGCGTAAAACCGGACGAGACCATGCGGTTTTCATCGGGTCCGCGATAGATTCGCCGAGGTCTTGCCCCGGACCGCGGCCCTGGTGAAGACTTGGCGCTCACTCTCCTGCTGCCATTGCCGCTCGGATCGAACGAATGAAACACCTTGCTCGTACAGATCCATATCGTTCTTCAACGATTGAATTTACTAACGCCGATGACGAAGATATTGACGCAATCGTGTTGTCTAAAACGAAGCAAAAAAACTGAACCAATTCACGCAGGAATTCCGACCATCGAAGACGTCGTCCGTTGGATCGCCTAAGTGGAGTTCGAATTGAGAACACAAGTGAGGGCGTTTGGGGCATAGTCCAACAGTCCACCAAACGGGGGGAGATCAGATGGAGCCACGGATGACTAGGACGAATTCAAACCCCGAACACGACGTGATCATCATTGGAGCAGGTCCTGGAGGATTGCAGCTAGGTTATTATCTCGGCCGCGCCGGGCGCGATTATTTGATTCTCGATCGAGCGGAACGGGCGGGATCGTTTTTCGAGCAATATCCACGCAGCCGTAAGCTCATTTCCTTCAACAAGATTGCGTCGCTCTACGACGATCCCGAGTTGCAACTACGTTGGGATTGGAACTCGTTGATGGACGACGACAATTCGTTCCTGTTCCGTGAATATAGCCAACGGCTGTTTCCTACCGCCAAGGAAATGCGAAAATACTTGGATGGATTCGCGAAGCATTTCGACTTGCGTATTCGCTTCGAAGCCCGTGTCTCACGAATCAGCAAGGACGTCGATGGTTTCTTTTCGTTGTTGTTGGATGGTGGAGACAGATATCGTTGCCGGCGCTTGATCGTGGCCACGGGCGTATCGCTCCCCCATGTGCCAAACATTCCCGGAATCGAACTTGCTGAGGGGTATGAATCGGTATCTCTCCGACCAAGCGACTATGCAGGCGCACGTGTATTGATTCTGGGCAAAGGCAATTCGGCAGGTGAAATCGTCGAAAAAATCGCGAGTACGACGGCGCTCGTGCACATGGCCAGCCCTCGACCCTTGCGTCTGGCTTGGGAAACTCGCCATCCGGGCGACTTTCGAGCGCAATATACGACCATGCTCGACACCTACCAGCTCAAATTGCTTAATAGCCTGCTGGATTGCGAAATCAAAAACATTCGACGCGTAGGAAATCGATTCGCAGTACTCGTGCAATACACGCACGCGGACGGGGAACAGGACGAACTCATCTATGATAAGGTCATTCGCGCGACCGGGTTTCGTTTTGATGCGAGCCTGTTCGACGACAGCTGTCGGCCCGAAATGACGATTAAAGGTCGTTTTCCGGCGCAAAAACCGACGTGGGAATCCACGAACATCGATGGGTTGTATTTTGCGGGTACGCTCACGCAAGCCAATGATTTCAAGAGAGCATCTTCTGCTTTTATCGATGGGTTCCGCTACAACTCGCGCACCTTGTTTCATTTGCTGGAACAGCGGGATCGTTCAGTGCGTTTGCCCGGGATGGATATTCCCGCAACGGCCGAGCATGTGACGGAGGCAGTGCTTTCACGTATCTGCCGCGCATCGGGTATATGGGCTCAATTTGGATTTCTGGCCGATGCCATTACCGTCGAGTCCGGAGGAGCCGCTCGATATTCGTTCGAATTGCCCATAGCCTACATTCGCTCGGGTGCACTTTCCGCCCAAGCAGATACGTACTCCGTCACATTCGAGTGGGGACGCTGGGATGGCGACGTTTTCGCCATCGACCGACACCCTAGCGCCAAAGATGCGCATACCAGCGTTTTTCTCCATCCGGTCGTACGCCGGTTG
>JANORL010000505.1:0-11656 GCA_031415295.1 Polyangiaceae bacterium
CCCCGAACTCGCCCGCCCAAGGCGGGCTCAAACAGCGGGGTCCCCCCGCGAACGCCGAGAAATCGCCTACTACCAGGGCTCCGTCTGCTGAAATGTAGATGTCATCAATGGCCAGAACGTCGAGAAGGCTGCTCGCCAAGGGCCCCGCAAGGGACAACGTCCCTTGACCCTTGCATTGGTTCGTCCGCTTCGCGTCTGAACCAAAACATGGCCATCGCTGACTAAATTGACGCTTGGGCGTAGTTCATTTGCTTGGTGCACAAATTGTTTGCCCGTGTACGCACGGCTGATATGCTGATTCTTCCATGGAGCAGATCCCCCTTCTCGACGAAATTGCGATCATTGCAGCCTTGGGAGTATTCGTCACGATTGTTTTGTCGCGCTTGCGATTGCCAACTGTTGCTGGGCTTTTGTTATCGGGAGCGCTCGTCGGTCCGTTCGGATTAAAATTTGTGCGTTCGGTTCACGCCATTGAGATGTTGGCCGAAATCGGCGTGGTGCTGTTACTTTTCACGATTGGCCTTGAATTTTCGTTTGCGCGGCTAAGGAATATTTTTCGTCAAGTAGCGCTAGGAGGGTTGATTCAGGTTGGCTTGACGGTTGCGGTCGTTACGTCGATGGCGATTTGGTTTGGGCAACCAACAGGTCGCAGTATTTTTTACGGATTCGTTTTTGCGTTATCGAGTACGGCGATTGTGTTGCGAGCGCTTTCGGAGCGGCACGAACTCGATGCGCCCCATGGCCGATTCATTGTCGGAACGCTTATTTTCCAGGATATTTGCGTCGTTCCTATGGTGCTCGTGGTTCCGCTGCTCGGTCCACACGCGGGGGGAATGGGTGCGGCGCTCGACATTGGGCTAGCGCTTGGCAAAGCAACATTCGTCGTATTGGCGACGATTCTCGTGGCGCGGGTAATCGTACCGCGGGCATTGCGACTGGTCGCGGCGAGTCGTAGTCGCGAAGTGTTTTTGCTGGCAGTTTTGGGCCTCTGTATTGGGACGGCATGGCTCACGGCGCGAGCGGGTTTGTCGCTGGCGCTGGGCGCATTTCTGGGTGGTCTCATCGTTGCGGATACCGAATATGGACATCGGGCGATGGGAGATATTTTGCCACTTCGCGATGCATTCGTGAGTTTATTTTTCGTATCGCTCGGAATGCTGTTCGACGTGCGTATTCTTGGCGAGCAACCTTGGACCGTGCTGACGCTCTTGACTGGGTTTTTCCTGGTCAAAGGAATTTTGGCGACGATTTCGGCACTCGCCATGCGTTTTCCTGCTCGAGCGGCATGGCTGGCTGGCGTGGGATTGGCGCAATTTGGCGAATTTGGGTTCGTCCTTTCACGCCTTGGGCAATCGGCCGGGGTTATCGATGCAGAAGCGACGCGACCATTACTTGCCGCGGGAATTTTGAGTATGTTTTTCACGCCCGTCCTCGTGCGGGTGGCCCCTCATTTGACGGCTGGTCAACGGCTCTTGGCACCGCTCGAACGATCGCTTGGTGTGGGAAGCATTGACGAAGCCGATGCTGGTGCTCCCGATGGTTTGTCTGGTCATGTGGTACTCGTTGGGTATGGCGTAGCGGGGAAACTCGTGGCACGCACACTGGAAGCTTGTGGCGTGCAATATGTGGCGCTGGAACTCAATGCTGAAACGGTACTCGATGCGCGGAAAGCCAATCAGCGCGTTTATTACGGTGACGCCACAAGTGCCGAAGCGCTTGGGCATGCCCATATCGACAAGGCGAAAGCATTACTGCTACTCATGAACGATCCGTTCGGGGCCGAGCGCGTGGTGGACACAGCCAAGCGGATTGCGCCGAATATTCCGATTTTGATGCGTGCGCGGTATTTGGGCGAAAAAGAGATGCTTATCGCGATGGGTGCAACCGACGTCGTTGCGGAAGAAGTCGAAGGGGGGCTCGAAATTCTCGCGCGGCTTCTGCGCTGGCTCGACGTGCCACGTAATGTCATTGATGATCGTATTGACGAAGCGCGTTCGTCGACGCAAACCACAGAACGAAAAATCACGGTTCCTCGGCGTGCGCTTACGGAACACGAAGCTTTGGCGGATTTAAAAATCGAGAGTGTGCTGGTGACGGAAAGCAGTGTAGCGCGCAATCAATCTTTGGCCGAGATTGAATTGCGTCAACGGACAGGGGCACTGATCATTGCGATTCGTCGCGAAGGAATTCTGGTGGATTCGACGGATCCTAATGCTCCGCTGATCGTCGGCGATATCGTTTATCTCGCGGGGCCCATTGCGGCGGTGAAACGCGCAGTGGAGTTGTTGGCAAAGCCGGACGAAAGGTAGTGGCTTGTTAGGGACACTTCACGAAGTTGCACGATCCGGGCATTCCATCGGTCACCGTCGGCTTGCTTGCGCCGGCGCATGTTGCGATGCATTCATTCTGTCCGCACGTGACGGTCGCATTTTTGCAAACGTTTTGTGTATTGGTGCAGTCAAGGCTGCAAGGACCGTCTTTGCTGCAATTCAGCTTCAATTGATTGCAATTGTCTTGTCCCGTGCATGTCACGGTACAGGAATACCCGGAAGGGCAATTGATTATCGCATTTCGGCAATTGTCTTGGCCGCTGCAATTGACAACGCAATCGAATCCAGGCGGACAGTTGATCGTCTCAGCATTGCAAGTGTTCTGGTCATCGCATGTTCTCAAGCAGCTACCACCTGTGCTTCCTGATTCCCACGGTGCACCTTCTGTACACAGGCCGAGGGCCAGTCTGGAAACGCCACATGCGCAATTGCCCTGACCATCGCAGAGTTGCCCGTCCGTCGCGCAATCATCTGTGCCTATTGGTGATTGCGCACAAACTGGAGATACACCAGTGGTGCAAATGGGACACTTAGTCGCGCCACTACTGCTACTGGAACTCGATGCAGAGGTGGAACTCGCGCTGGAGCTGGAGGATGCGGCGCCACCCGCGCCGCCGGTGTTTCCACCACCAGCACCCGAGGAGCTTGACGAAGTATTGCTGCTCGAGGCATTCGATGAACTCGACGAGACGTCGCCGGAACTACTGGCACCAGACGAGGGAGACGGATTGGTTCCCTGCTCTTCCAGGCAAGAAGAGGCGACAAGAGATGTGCCGCAAGCGATGATTGCGAACAACCGGAAGGTTTTTGCTGGGAAAGGTTTCATGTTCATTCACCTAGAGTAGAGTGGTTGGGCCGATCGTACGATTCAAATGTTCTGGACTGAATTTCTTTTCCCTTACGGGCACGCAGCAGGACCTCAAGAGTCGTTGGGCATCACGTTGGTTTTTTGATGCCGATGCAGGTGGTGACGGAAGCGTTATCGCCATATGCGATGATCGTATTGGCGCGTGAGCGATGCATAACGGTGCGTGCGATATTGGCATAGACCCTCCTTGCTGCATTAAAATTGAGCTTCGTCAGGGGCAGGGTTGGACATTGCAGGATTGGGTTCCTTGTGCCTGTCCCAACGTCGGTTTGCTCGCCGACGCACATGTGGCGGAACATGAATTGTTTCCGCAGGTGATGTTCATATTGGTGCACGAATAGATCCCATTATTGCTGCATTCGACATTGCACGGTCCGTCTTCGCTACACGTCACGTCGCGATCCCTGCAAGCGTCCTTGCCCTGACATAACAACGTGCAGGAGTGCCCGAGTGGACATTCCAAGACCGCAGGCCCTCTGCAACTGTCTTCGCCCGTGCAGTCCACGATGCAATCGAAGCCGGCCGGGCAGGTAATGGGTAGGTCTCTGAATTCGTCTATTTGGTCGGCATCGAGGCGACAAGACCCCGGCATGGGACCGGCGACCCAGGGCGCAGGACACGTGACGCCAGTCGGAGGTTTGGAAATGCCGCACGCGCAGGAGCCATTCCCATTGCAGAGTTCTCCCGGTGTCGCACAATCGTCTTTGCCTATGGGCGACGCGGCACAATTTGGGGATAGGCCCTCGGTGCAAATGGGACACTTGGTTGCGCCACTACTGCTACTGGAACTCGATGCAGAGGTGGAACTGGAACTCGCGCTGGAGCTGGACGACGCAGCGCCGCCCGAGCCTCCGTCGCCGCCGCTGCCTGAGAATCCACCGGACGAACCTGATGAGGATTCGGAAGAAACGTGGAGTTCGGGGGCGCAAGCGGGAACGATGAGGGCGATCGATAAAACGATGATGCTGGTACGAATGAAGTGCTTGAACATTACAGCACGATACGCGGGAGCGCGATGAGCGGGAAGATGAATTTGCGGGCATTGCCGGCTTGCGAGGGGGCCAGGTCGATGCCAATACGTCGATGCCAATACGTGGCATGGAAACGTTTGCAGCATGTTGACGATCCTCTGGCAAGATTCGGCGTACGTCGCGGTAGACAAGCCGTCGGGATTGGCTGTGCATCGGGGAATGTGTACGGACAGGGTGACGGCGCTCGACCTAACGCGGGATATGGTGGGGCAATGGGTATATCCGGTGCATCGGCTTGATCGGGCGACGAGCGGGGTGCTTTTGTTTGCGTTGTCGTCCGAGTCGGCGGGGGCATTACATGCGCAATTCGAGGATGGGCGCGTGGAAAAGCGATATTGGGCGCTGGTGCGAGGCGTGACGCCTGCGGACGGAACGATTGATCATGCGATTCCTCGTTGTGAAGGAGGGCCGCGGGTGCCGGCATTGTCGACGTTTCGGAGATGTTGGTCGGGTACGCATGTATCGCTGGTGGAGGTCATTCCTCGGACGGGGCGATTTCACCAAGTGCGGCGGCACATGAAACATATTAACCATCCCGTGATTGGGGATGCGAATTACGGCAAAGGGGTGCTCAATCGAGCATATCGTGACGAATTCGGACTGGCGCGTCTAGCGCTGCATGCCGCGAGTTTGACATTCGAGCATCCGGTCGGTGGTGAACGAATTACGATTGCGTCTGTTTTACCGGACGATTTGAAGGAGTCTTTTCAGCGTATCGGGGTGGTTATTTGATGATGGTTTCGCAGCCAAAAAGCACTTCGATTTTGCCGGGCTTGTCTGGACCAACCATGGCTTGAGCTTCGTCACAAGAAGCTTTGCAGAGGATGACTTTTTGGGGCATGGCAGGGTCGTCGTAATACCAGCCGGCGCCTGCACCGCAAGCTGCGGCATTGGCGACACCTGGAACGTAGTTGGATATGCCGCCGCTGGTGAGGGCGACATTGACGAGGGTGGGGTCGATGGTGCCTTCGGGTGGTGTGGGCATGGCGAGTTCGCAATTGAGTTTGGCGCCGGCATAGACGGCTTGGGCGACGGAATCGAAGAAGGGTCCCCACACGGGGCTGCCGTCACAAATTTTCGCGCGCACGCCTTTTGTTTTATTGACGAGAGTGGTGTAGGTCGGGCCGGAGCTTGATGGCTGGGTGTTGTCGGAATAGGTGCAAAGGACGCCCGGATCGACGTCGCTACCCCAGCCATAGATACCGCTGAAAATGTATCCGTTAAAAAGACCTCCCCAGCTCGGATCGAGGATTCCTGGTGGCAGCATCAATGAATTGAACGGGTTTTTCCCACCCGCAAAGGTTTCGAATTGCGTCGCCGACAAACGCGCGTTGTCGTCGGTGACCACGACGATGGTTTTGGTCGCATTGGGTCGAAGCTCTTGTTTCCAAGCTTCACTACCTTTGGAATCGCCGGGTTGATACCCTGTTGTTTGTCCGAGCGTACCAAGGAATTGTTCGAGCGGCTGGGTGCTATAAATGTCGAGACTCGATTGAAAAAAACGCGGGCCATTGCCACAATTGGCATCACCTGCAAGCGGCTCGGGGATACATACGGGATAACGCGTGCCCCCGCCAAACGTGATTTGTGTGGCCTTGTCGCGCAAGCTGAGCATGATGACTTTGTGATCGAGATTTTTTGAAGCGATCAGGGTGACAAATGCATTTAAGCCACTGCGCACCGCGGTGACGGCGGGCTGCATGCTGCTTGAATTGTCGACCATCCAAATAATGTCGACGGGCAGTTTTTCCACAGTGGCTTCGGATGCTGTTGCGGCACAAGCTGCATCCGCCGAAAACGGAGGTTCTTCGGAGGATGCGTCCATGATGAACCCTCCGTCGAGATCGAATAACGATCCACCCGAACCAGTGTTGCCCCCGGAACTACTCGACGAACCCGAGTTGCCTGAACCGGCGGCTCCGCCCGAGCCACCGGAGCCTGCTTCTCCGGCGTTTGTCGTCGACGACGAGGCTTCGTTGGATGCGGCGCAGGCCCAAGGAACCGCAAAAGCAGGAAGAACCAAGAGAGGAAGAATAGAACGTAGGCGCATGTGTTGAACGTACCATCGATCGGGAAAACTTTCAGCCCAGACAGTAGATAAATCGCTATCGTGACGACGGTGCGTCATGACGGTGTTTTTGCCGCAACGCATTCAACCTGCGGCGCTGATGGGGCGGGCGGTATCAGGATTTCCGTTCCGCAATTCGCGACCGTGCGGAGTGGCATCGAGAATGGCGCGGAGGCGCAAGCGGGCGCGATGTAGCCGTGAACGGACGGCACTTTCACTAACGAGGAATTTTTCTGCAATCTCGTGGAGCCCGAGGTCCTCGTGATAATGCGCCACGACGACATCGCGATAATTGGCGGGCAGTTCGCCCAGGGCATGCCGGACAAACTTTTCACGTTCGGCAAGACTTGCAGGATCGTCTTCGAATGCGGACGCGCGCATGGTGGGCAATACACTGAGGTCTTCGAGGTCGAGGCCGGCGACGAATCTGGCACGCTGCCGCCGTTGTGTACGCATGAGCATGAGTGCTTCATTGGCGGTAACGCGAAAAAGCCACGTCGTAAAACTGGAATCGCCCCGAAACGAACGAATGCGGCGAATGACTTGTAGGAGTGTGGATTGAACGAGGTCGAGGCGATCTTCGTCCGAAACGGGATAACGCGCGAGTTGGCGTTCGACATGAGGGCGAATGGTGCGCGTAAGGGCGTCCAGGGCGCCGGGGTCGTCGCGTTTTACGCGGTCGAGCAGGTTGGTGATACGAGTTTCGGAACCATCGTTCGAGCGATCTGATGCGCTAGAACGCGCGGTCGTTACGGCCAAAGCGGCCATGGAAACCTCCATGCCAGCCCAACCCCATCGTGGGAGGGCAGATCCGGCAAAGGCGGGTCGGGAGCAAGGTACCTGCCAAGCTTGGCAGATGCGGATCTGCGCAAATGGCTGGCTCTGCTGGCACGTTGGAAAGGGCACGAATGGGTCGGCATCACTGTCGGAACGAAACGCGAGGTGCCTGGCACGCAATTGCGTGCGCACGGATTGCCCAAGCGGGTTATCATCAAGTGGTGAATGACGAAAACCGTCTGTCCTCGGTTGAACATTTGGGGCTTGCGCACCCGCTACCGGCAGGTTTGCGCGATTTGCTCGCTGAAGAAACGTTTTACCGGCGGTCGCTCGCTCGGCGCATCTTGGAGCATTTCGCGCTTCACGTTTACGATCTGGTCACACCGCCGGTTTTCGAGCTGGCCGAAGTGCTCGAGAAGGGACTTGGAACGCTGGACCCGGGGGACATGCTTAGGTTTGTCGAACCGGAATCTGGCGAAGTATGCGCGTTGCGACCGGACATGACGCCGCAAATTGCGCGTATGGTGGCGACTCGTTTGTTGGGACAACCTGCACCGATTCGATTGTGTTACGAGGGAACGATTGTGCGTCGGCGCCAAGGTCGAGCGAGAAGGCATCGGCAAGTGCCTCAAGCGGGCGTAGAGCTTTATGGGGCGCCAGCTCCACTCGGGGACGAAGAAGCATTGCGAATTTTGGCATCGGTATCACGTTGCGTGGGGCTGCCATCGTTCGTGATTGATTTGGGACATGCGGGCATTTCGAGGTCCCTGGTGGACGTATTGCCCGAAGCATTGACGGGTGGGGTGACGGATGCTTTGGTGCATAAGGACCGTGCTCGTCTGGAGTCATTGTTGGCGAAAAAGGAAGCGGTAATGGTCCCGGGGGGCGTGAGACGCGCCATCGAAGCATTGCCGGATTTATCGGGTGGTTTTACTGGACGATCAGGCGCTGACGTTCTTGCGGAGGCGAAGGAGCTTTTTCGGGGGACTCCAGCGGAAAGACCGTTGGCCGAAGTGACGGCGCTTTGGGAAACGGCTCAGGGAGGGAGGAATGACGAATTGGGTGAGGTGTTGCGCATCGATTTGGGCGAAGTGCGCCACTTTGCGTATTACACGGGAATCATTTTTCATGCCGTAGCGCCAGGTCCTGGGGAACCGTATGCATCTGGAGGACGATACGACGATTTGTTGGAACGATTTGGTCATCCCATGCCCGCCGTGGGTTTCGCTCTACATCTCGACGCGTTGGCTCGAGCGCGCAATGCGGCTGGCGTATTTGAACATAGGCCACATCGCGTGCTTGTAGCAATGCATTCGGGAGGAGATGCACTGGTCAAGCGCCTGCGTGCAGAATGCATTGCGGCAGTGGAAGCCAACGGCGTGGCCGACGCCATGCGTTACGCAAGAGGAAATGGGTTCGCGCATGTGGTTCGTAGTGCGGAGGACGGTTACGTACGAGTGACTAGCCTGCGGGACGGGGGTAGTGAGAGTGTAGTGGGTTTGGATGGTGCGCTGAACTTGCTTGGTGGGTCAATGTAGGCTTGGATTTGATCCTGGCGGGTGATGTGTGTTGCTAAAAATCGGACCTGGGGCACAAATTGTGCAGTTCAAACCACATCGTCGGGGGAATCCAATCCACTTTCGTGTGTACGCTCCATCGCTACCCCAAGCGACTCCGCTTTCCGCGATTCGGACCGTCGCTTCGCCTCAAACTTGCGAACACCTTGTTCTGTTATGACGCCTACGGTCGGTGCGTCATTAGGGTGCATCGCTTCGAGCCCATCATGGTCCGCGCGTGACTTGGTTCGCTCGGCCCCTTTGGCTTCACGCAATCGTATCTCGAAATCTTGTTTCCACTCAGAAAGTCTCCGTAGCGGATAACTCGGATCCGATGGATCGGAGATGATTTTTTCGACAATCGCCTCCATCGATACGAATACGGGATGAAGTTCCGCTGGATCATACGCATTGCCGCGATCGAAGAGGCCTCCACAAATAGGTCGCAAAGCGCAATGATCACAGGCATCCGAATAAATATGCTCCCAATCAGTCTGGCGAACGGTTTGCTTTTTATCCAAAAAATGGACGATACGTTCTTCGCCTTTGACGATTTTCCGTGTTTCCGTACTGGCCCACGCAAATTCCGTCATGTAACAGAGCGGAACCTTTTCAACTCGAAACGTCCGACCCGTCGCATGGAGTCGGCGCAACGCTTTTTGCAGCGATACCTCGAATTCGGCCAATCTCGGCGTAAACTTCGCCTGGTTCACTTCCGCGCGGCCCATGGACGGATCCAAATTGTTCCACACGAAATGCCGAATGTAGGGATGATGTTCGATCCAATAGTCGATACTTTCGTGTAAATGATCGGCATTGAGCTTGTTGATCACGCAATTGATGTTGATTTCGATTCCGTATTCGTGCGCATTACGGACAGCCGCAAAAGCTTGGTCTAGCGTACCCGGCGTACCTCGTAAAACTTCCTCTACATCGGGCCTTATCGAATACACGGACACGTGCGCGATTTTGACGCCCGCTTCTGCGACCGCACGGGCAAAATCTGGATCCGCAAGGCGAGTGCCATTCGTGATCATTCGGACGTGAAGACCTTGCTCCGATGCGTACGCCGCGATTTTCGGCAACTCAGGATGCAGCGTCGGTTCACCACCCGTTAGAATTACGCCAAAATAATTGCGCCGCACGAAATCGTCGACGAGTACTTTCATCGTGTCGAACGTGTGCACATAAGGCGTCGTTGGATTCGAACAAAACCCGCAAAAATGATTGCAGTGTCTGACGACTTGAATGTACCCGATGTTTGCCACGTGCCGTTTTCACTCTCGAACCATCACGTTGCGTGAATTGCGTCGCTTGTCGCAATCGTAGGTGAGTCACCTCGGCGCAGCAACGAAACACGCACCAGACCCCGTCGCTTCGTCTGCTACGCTCCGGGCCGTGGAGCCTGCAACCATAGCTCTGGTCGCCCAGCTCCGATCCGCTCGGCGCTCCCAGATTCGCCCAGCGGCGCATCGTACTCTGTTCGCTCTGTCGATCGCCGCCGTCTTGGGACTTGCCCACGTCGCCCGGATTGGAACACCACTCGCTCGAACGATCGCCATCGCGCTGCTCGTCGCGTTGCCCGTTGCACTTCTCGTGCGCGCTCTCGTCCTGCACCGCCGCGATCGCGACATCAAACGCACGATCCTCGAAGCGATTGGACCGACAAACCACGACCTTGCCCATTCCGCTGTCCGCGCCATCGGCCTCGTCGATCGCACCGAAAAGGACCCTTCCGCAGGATCGCACACACTCGCCAAACTGCACTTCACGCGCCTACTCGGACGCGTGTCGCTCGACGACGTCGCTGCACACGCCATGCTCTCCGCCCATCGTTGGGCCGTCGCTGGAGTTTGTCTCGCCGTACTATCGCTCGGTGCCGTCGCGATGGAGCCGATGCGCGTCGTCGAAGGACTCGATGTGCTTTGTGCTCGAAACAATCAAGCGCCTATCGCGATCGAATACCTCGAAGTCGCCGACATGACGGCAAAGCCTCCCGCGTATTTGCATCAGCACACGCGCATCGTGCAACCGTTCGATTCGACGTCGTTGCCACGCGGAACGACGATCACCGTGCGCGGTCGCCCGACGCTTCCGAATCGAATTTTGTTTCTCACCGACGGAGTGAACGAAGTGCCGTTTGCTTTCGATGGCGCGGGCGGTGTCGTTGCACGCTGGGATCTCGGAGACTCTGTCGATCTGCGTGTTGCCGCTAGATTTGGCCCTGTTCGGATCGTGCAAGACGACGTGCAGCACATCACGTCGATCCCCGATCTCGCACCAAAAGTCATCGTCGACGGTGCTCCGAAAACGATCCATTTGCTCGAGGAACCAGAAATTTTGGTTTCGTACGAAGCCTCCGACGATCACGGTTTGCGCCAAGTGGACCTCGTGTACCGCTCCGGTAGTCGTGAAGTGCGCAAGGTGCTTTCGCGCCCGCAAGGTGATCCACTTTCCGATCGCGGTTCGCACCGCATCGTCTTCACTACGGAATCATTTTGGCAGCGTAATTTCGTGCCGGTCGAAGTAACGGTCGAAGCGAAAGACAACGATCCAATCGCTGGGCCAAACTGGGGCAAAAGCGCGGCCATTTTGGTGATGCCGCCGCAAGTTGGAGAAGCCGAAGCCTTACGCTACGAAGCGCTCGTTCGAGTGCGTGATG
The DNA here is from genome assembly GCA_031415295.1 of Polyangiaceae bacterium. Lineage (GTDB taxonomy): Bacteria > Myxococcota_A > Polyangia > Polyangiales > Polyangiaceae > Polyangium. Next base: position 11,293 of record JANORL010000505.1, read on the forward strand.
CCTTGACGGATCTCTTGGCGAATCGCCTCGTGGAAGCAGCTCCGACGGGCAAACAATCAGCCGAACACCTGCGTAAAGAGCGCGAGTGGCAAGAGACGGCGACGAACGCGATCGACGTCGCGCTAGCAGGGTCATACGGCGGCCTCCGGTTCCCTCGACGCGCAGTGACCCTGACGCGAGGACAACTGCGACGACTCGTCAAAGCACTCACGGCGGAGAAAGACAAACCTTCCGCAGCAAGTCACGATTCGCTCGTTGCAGAAACAGAATCGGTGTTGCTTGCCGTCGATGCTGCAGTGATCGGGCTTGGTTCAAAGGACGCAGCGAAAGTAGCAAAGCGTTTGTCCGACGTTGCCGAAGAAGC
>JANORL010000506.1:0-13950 GCA_031415295.1 Polyangiaceae bacterium
TCACGTTTGGCGCTCGTTTCCGATGGCGGCATTCGTGACAATGCGCTGCGTGTAGTCGACTTGGACAAGCTTGGTTCTGGTGGAGCGCCTGTAGCGAGTTACGTGGCGTTCCCCCGACCGACGGCACTTTATTACGGGCTCGTATGGATAGCTCCGAACCGGGCGCTCGCGTCTGGCGGAGGAGATGCGATGGTGTATGCGTTCGACATCGATTCGCTGACAGGTCAAGCGACGCGGGTGGGGACGCGGGACATCGCGCTGGGCATGTCGGGTACTCAGCCGTGGTATTCCGGGGCGATGGCGGTGAGTGGCGACGGAAAACGCCTGATTGTGGCTCCGTCGCAATACGCCAACGAATTCCAAGTGATTTCCCTCGATGATGTCGATTACGGAACACGTATCGCGAGCATTTCGACGGGGGGAACGTCGGCGATTTTCGACGTGCGGGTCGACCCGTTCGATCCAATGGGAAACACGTTTTACGCTACCGACCAAAGCGGATCAAAACTCATCGAAATTGAAATCGGCAAAAATGCACCCACTCGTGTCTTGCCGCTGGCGAAGAGCCCCGCGCAGGTGGTTTTCCTCGACGAAACCTACATGGCCGTAGCGGAAGCGCATGGTGATTCGATTGCCATCGTCAATCGCGCCACGATGAAGGACGAAACGCACGTTCCGATATTTGGCGTCGATGCACCGCGTGGAGCAGCCCCGAGCGCGCTCGCGTACGATGCAACGAACAAGCGGCTGTTTGCGGTACTCGCCGGAATCAATGCGGTTGGCGTTTATGATGTGGGTATGGGTACGCCGCCGACAATTACCGCGGCAGGCTCGATATCGACGGCATGGTGGCCGACGGGCGTCATCGTGGACAACGACGGTTCGCTTGTGATCATCAATGGCAAAGGACATGGCACAGGCCAAGATTTGTCGGATCTTGGTTGGTCCGATGGAAACATCACCGACTTGATGCGCGGCAGTGTGCAACACGTACCTGTTTCGGAATTGGCCAATCTCGCTGCGCATACGATGGTTGTCGAAAAAGGCCGCCACCTCGACAAACTCTCAGGAGCGCCTGCGATTACGTGTCCTGCGGGAACGAACGATTTCCCCATTCCAGCGACGAACACCGAAGGCCCGTCGAAAATCATCAAACACGTCATCGTGGTCATTCGCGAAAACAAGACGTACGATTCGGTCATGGGGGATCGTACAGACTTGGGCAATGGAGATCCAAAGCTGATCATGGCTCCAGACGTCGCGACGCAAAGCGCCGTGTGGCAAAATGCGCGGTCCATTGCGGAAACGTTTACCAACTTCGACAATTTTTACACCGATGCCGAACAATCGGTGCAAGGACACGTCTGGACCGCATTCGGCAGGACAAACGATTACGTCGAACGTGTCTGGCTTTCGACATGGGGTCGCAATTCGCGTCCACCGACGGAACCTACAACGAGCAAACAATCGGCCCCCGAAGAGGGCAGCATTTTCCATTGGCTCGGAAACAATGGAATCGACTACGACAACATGGGCGAAATTGTTGGTAATGCGCCGAAGGGTCTCGATGGGAAATACCCGGGACTCGTTTATACCGGCGAATTGCCCGACATCCAAAAGTCTTGTTACATGGCGGGCCGCATTCGGCTTCGTTGCGACTTGAAACCATTCACGTATGCCGTTCAGCCCAACGATCACACGTCGGGTGGAAGTGCTGGTGCTCCCGCACCCGAAGTGATGATCGCAGTGAACGACGAAGCCACGGGTATGTTGATCGATGGGCTTTCGCATAGCCCGAATTGGAAAGACTCGCTCGTGATCATCACGGAAGACGATCCGCAAAATGGCGCAGATCACGTTGATTTGCACCGCACGGTGATGTGGATGGTTTCGCCGTGGGTGCGTCGCAAATACATGAGCCACGGGCATTACGACATGTCCAGCGTATACAAGCTCGTTGCGCATATTTTCGGCATTCCGTACAACAACGAATACATTCGCAGCGCGATCTTGCCGAGCGACGCATTCACGAGCACCCCCGATTACACGCCATTCACGTATTTGCCGCGCACGATCGCCGCTCCGTGTAATGCCGACGGTACCAAACAAGCCAAAGAAGCGGAGAAGTGGGACTTGACGGAACCCGACGAGCAACCGGGACTTTCCGAACAAGTCGAAGAAATGATGCGCACGTCCAGCAAAGAACGCGGCGTACGGATCATCCAACCCAAAAAATCGCCACGCGTAAAGTAATGCCAATGCCGTTGGGTTCGACCGCATCGCGGTCAAACCCATGCCTGGGTCAAGGGGTATTGCCCCTTGCGGGGCCCTTGACGAGTAGCCCTCGTGGGGTTTGGGGTGAAACCCAAAACCCAATGCACTACGTCGATTACGACGTTTTACCGCCCCGGTTTCGTCGCCCGTCACCCGTTGGTGCCGTTCGTCGAACACGACGCGCGCTTCCTGGAGGCGGCGAATATCCAGCCGCTTCCAAATCACTCAATGTCACTACCTTCGCCCCCGGCGGTGCCGCCAAAACCGCTCGCAATAAGAGCGCTTCGAGTTCTACATCATTGCCCGGAAAATTATATTCGACCAGTGCTGCCATGGCATGCGGCTCGATTCCCAACGCCGAACCGTGAAATCTAGGTCCCATACGGCCGAGTTTGTCCAGGATCAGCAGCGACAAATCTTCGGCTCGCGCAGAGATTTCCGGCAACGCAACTGCACGCGCACCCAATCGATCCGCCAACGTTTCAACCAATTTTCCGTCAGCTGCCAATGAATCTACGGTTTTTGGTAAAACCACAACCAACCCGAAATCGTCTCGAATCGATGCAGCAATTCGCATTTGTACGAGTGTTGGCAACAAGTGTGCGTCCAGAAGCACAAGCGTGCCGCCCGCCGCCGCTGTTATCGGACTCGTTACCTGATCCTGCCACTTGCCGACGTCGCGCTCGGCCATGTTGCTGGCATCCACCACCACCATCACGCCCGTTTTTCTTGGCGAAGCAAGATGGACCAGCGCCGCCCACGCCACGACGTCGATCCCCGGTGCCGACAACAACGTCACAGGAGAGTTTGTCTGGGCAAGTGATTCCAAACGATCCACCGCCGAACGAGCCGCGGGGCTGTAGACAGCTACACGAGCGGGCCGCTCGAGAACCTGCGCAATCGCCGCAAACTGTCCCTGAATGCGTGCGAGCTCCGTCGCCACTTGTTGCTTCTCGCTCTGCAGCTCCGCGATGCCACTTTGCGCAAGCAGTTCACGCTCACGCGACCGCACGAGCATCGACGTCACACCGAGCACCGCGCCCAAACGATCCGACAATTCTCGCAACACGCGCACTTCAGCAAGAGTCGACGGCGCCGTTCGCGATCCACGAGGCACTACGATGGCTCCCATCGGACCATCGGCATCTCGCACGACACTTACGGCGAGAAACCCACGCTCGTCCATCCAGGCCATGAGCGGTCGTACTTCGGCCTTACGCACAGCAACTGAAGCGAGCGCTTCGTACCGCAGTACCCGCTCTGGTTCTTCTTCGGCAAGCGACACGAGGCGCGCAGGCATTTCTGCTTTTAACGTCTGCATGTAACCCGCTCGATCGACGCTGAGTCGTTCTGCAGGGAAAAACCGATAGAGCGCAGCTGGTTCACCGTCGGTACCAAGCACGCTGCGCATTTCATACAAGGCTCGTCGGAGCGCTTCGTCGGGATCCGGTGTCATCGCAGCACGTGTTGCGGAACGAAGCGCTTCGACCAGTCGTCCACGTTGCGCGCCATCACGTCGGGCCAGGCGTCGCGCGATGAGTGAAGCAACGGCTCCCGCACCAGCTCCGGCAAAGGCGATTTGTCCCGCAAAATTGGGGTAGTGGTGGACCAGAAAAACCAGCCCCAACGCCGTCGGCATGACGATACTTGCTGCTGCAACGATTGTTCGCACGAGGCGCAGCGCTGTCTCGGGTTCACGCGATGAAGCCGCATACGCACTGCCACACGACGCAATCACGACCGATATCGGGAGCACCCGTTCCGGTGCGAGTACATGTGCAGCACCCGCCATGATGCCCGCGGCGAGCGCCACGGACGTCACCCAAAATGCCGCTCGCGCCCGTTCCGCAACGCCGAGTTCGGCACGACGAACACTTACGGTTCGTATGGCTATGAAGAGTCCAACACTCAAGGAACCGAGCGATGCGACGACTGTTGCGTAGTCGAGTACGAGTGGGTCGAGTTCTTCTGATCGTTCCGGGAGTACCGACTTTGCCGTCGGAAGGGCGATGGCGACGATCCAAAACAAACTTGCGAAGACGACAGCATCGAGACGACGTGCGGTTGGTCCGGGTACCGCGATACCCCCAAGAGGCGGGATTCGCGCGAGAGCCCACAGAGAGCCAATGACGGTCAAGGCAACGCCGCAGTTTTCTCCTGCGACAAACCCAATCGTGTGTGGTCCGGAAAGCGAAGCTGCGAAGAGAGCCGCGCCCGTGATCGTAAGTCGAGCGGCTGTTCGTATTTCGGGGGTGGTCCCGAACGGAGTGCCTTCGTATCCGTTCGATCCAGAAAAACCTTTTGCGATCGTAGTATCGTCGGTCTGTAGCCAACCGAAGAGGCACGCTGCCAGTGACAGTCCGAGCACCAGCCAGCCTGTGGGTTCACCACCCGTTGCTCGGAGGCCTGCAATGGCCGCGTATGCGACGATCGCAGCGGCGATCCAGAACGAACGCTTGTGCCACGGCATCAAGCCGCAAAGGTAGCTGATACATGTCTACGTGGCCAAAAGCGCGGACACGGTTTTCATATCGTTGGAGGTGAAACGAATGTTCCGAATCCGGATGCGGCGATCAGTACATCGAGCCGCTGCTTGCGCCTTGGCTCGGACACACATTTTCGCCCGATATGTAGCAAGTCTTGGTACCGACATCGCAGCAGTTGGTGCCGACATTCGGCGTCTTGCAACCATTGGCACAGTCGGCATCGGCGGAGCACGCGATCATACACACATCGCCGCTGCTGTTTCCGGTGCTGCTCGACGAACTCGACGAACTTGACGTAGTGGGTTTGCCCCCGGTACCACCATTGCCGCTTGCACTGCTCCCGCCTTCGCCACCGTCGCCCGGCTTGTTGCCAAACGCGGTGTCGTCTCCCTCGGCGCAGGCGGCGAAACTAAGTCCACAGAGCCCAATAGCTAGAAGAAGTATGCTGGCGTGTTTCACGGGTTTATGTTTTGAAGCTACACGAATGCCCGGCTATACACAACTTCCAAACCTTCGGGTCATCAATGAATGACGTCGCTCGGGGTAGCTCGAGCGTGCAGTCAGACGCGACGATTCACGCTAAGACCGTAGCCGTGGAGATGAATGCAACGCGTCAGACGCGAGATGGCTTTGGACGTTCGTGGATCGCGATCGGCTTGGTTTTGCTCGCGGGATTCGTCATTTTCTTCCCAGCGCTGCGTTCACCTTTTTTGCTCGACGATTATCTCCATGCCGCAATGGTCGAGGGCACATTTCCCTGCAAACGAGGCATCTTCGACCTGTACGACTTCGTCAATGACGCAGACCGTGCCGTCCTCACCGAGCGGGGAATGATCACGTGGTGGGCCGACCCGCATCTGCAAATTCGATTCTTCCGCCCACTCGCAAGCGCGCTGCGCTGGGGTGAACACCTCGTTCTCGGCCGCAACACATTTCTGCTTCATCTGCACTCGTTTTGCTGGTGGTTTGTCGCGGTACTTGGCGCTCGATCGCTCTTTTTACGCGCTCTTTCCACGCGGTCCGCCCTGTTGGCCACGTTCATTTTTGCGCTTGCTCCGTGTCACGTGATGCCGCTGGCGTGGCTCGCCAATCGCGAAGTTTTCATGTCGCTCGCGTTTGGCACATTTGCTTTGAACGCATACATTCAATTCCGAGAAACCCGTCGAATTGTTTCGGGCCTCCTCGCTTTCGTCTTGTTTACGCTCGCTCTGCTTTCCGGCGAATACGCGCTGAGTTTCACAGGGTTTGTCTTGGCTGTGGAACTCGGACAACATCGACAGAGCGTGTGGCGACGAGCCGTTGGTCTCGTGCCGTTTTTCGTGCCGACGATCGTGTACATGGGCGCGCGTTCGTGGCTTGGATACGGCTCTCGCGGCTCCGGGTACTACACCGATCCGTTACGCGATCCGGTGTGGTTTCTCAGCGTGGCGCCACGGCGTCTCGTGACGTTGTTGGCGAACGGCTGGATGTCGCTCGATTACGACTCCTTCGATGCGAACACCCCTGTGTGGATGTTGCTGGCGATAGCGGTTGTGGGCGTGCCTCTGATCGTCGTGACGATGCGTTGTCTGTTTGTCGAACTCGACGCAGAAGAGCGTCGTTGGTTTTGGTTCTTCGCGATCGGATCGCTTTTGGCGCTGCTTCCCGTCATCGCTGTGTCGCCAACGCCTCGTGTTCTTGGTGCAAGTATGCTCGGCGTCGCGCCACTCGTGGCCATGCTGCTCGATCGTGCGTGGTTTGTCACGGAACCAGCGCGTCATGATCGTGGAGTGTTTGCGCAGATCAGGGGCTTGGCGACCATCTTGCTCGCGTTTGCGCATCTCGTGCATGCCCCCGGAGCCGCATGGCTTTCCGCTGGTCGACTGCAGGATCATGCCCTCGAGTTTGTCGAGCATGCAGAATCGTTACGAGCACGGTTGGTGCTCCCGGAGAATCCGAACATCGTCGTCATTCGAGCAGTCATCAATTCGTTTTACATGCCGTTCGTCATCGACCCGACGGGTCGTTTGCCCGTGTATTGGCGAATTCTTTCGCAAACGTCTCATGCGCTCGTGATTCGCCGTGGTCCACGCACGCTGGAAATCACCGTTCGCCCGGAAGATCGGATTTATTCGAGCGGTCCGGATCATCTCTTTCGACAGGATCACTCGGCAATGCGAGTGGGCGACGTCGCGACGATGCCTGGCGTGCGCATTACGATTCTCGCCGTTGGATCAGCGGGACCGCGCGTTGTTCGTTATGAATTCGATCGGGATCTCGATTCTCCGACGCTCACATGGCTGGCGGAGAATTCGGATGGATTCGTGATTGAAAAGCCGCTCGCCATTGGGCTTGGCAAACCCTACAATCTTTGAGAGGGTGTTCGTCCACGCTTTCGCTGGGTTTCACTCAGAGGGTGTTGAACAGGACTGACGGCCAAATCTGGGTTTGTCCGCCCAGCGAGGGTTCGATTGTGCGGCATCGCGGCACCCCGAACTCGCCCGCTCCGCGGTCTCAAACAGCGGGGCCCCGCCGCAAACGCCGCAAAATCACACCACTCACTGGGCTGCCTCGATCAGCAGCGAAATCCTGTTCAACACGTTCTCAGACCTACAAGGGCTCCTCGCCCTTGACCCCGCAAGGGGCAATGCCCCTTGACCCAGGCATTGGATCGACCGCGAAACGGTCGATCCAAAAAGGTTTACGCGAGGCTTAAAGTTCGTCTGCGCCGATGTCGACAGCTCCGTTTTTCCTGGTCGAACCATCAATGTCGACGGAACCAACGTTTTCGGCAGAATTGCCTTTGTCTTTTGCCGGCGAACCGGCAGAAATGTGCAGGTCGCCGCTCGTTGGAGCGACGAGTTTCGGATCAACCGTGAGGGAAGACGCGCCACCAGTGACCCCATCGAGCGTCCCGCCAAAGTAAATGTTGTAATCGAATACGTTGCCGGTATTGAGGCTTCCCCCGTTCACGATCGCCGATGTGCCCGCGGTTGGGTAAATGATGTTGTTTACGTAAACATTATTTTGGTTTCTGTTTTGTAGAAGCAACGCTGCGTCGGCCCATCCCGCCCGTGAACAATCGAAAAGCGTATTGTTCAGGATACGATTGTCCTTCGCGCTCCCACCACCACCGCTCATTCCCGCGTCATAACCACCCGTCGCGATACACGTGACGTCGTTGGCATAGAGGAAATTGTTGCGCACTACAATTTCCCGCGTCGATTTCCCATACCATTCACTTGCGAGTTCGACGCCAAGATCGCAGCCATACGCAATGTTGCCTTCAATCAGGAGCGACGCACCTCCGTCGACATAAAAGCATCCAGCGGACTTTACCATGCCATACGCAGGATTGCCGAAACTCGTGACTTGATGCGCCGTATTGCCGCGTATTCTTCCATTTCGCACACGATTGACGTTCGCTACATCGAAGACGTCATTTTGAACGCATGCCGGGCAAACGTCGCTTTCGAATCCAATAAAGTCGAAGGCAATGTTGTTTACGTCGTGAACGTGATTGTCGATTACGTCGAAATCGCGGACATTCCCATTGACGACGACTGCTTCGCTCCATCCGAGAACGAGGTCGCGCACTTCATTGCCTGAAATCTCGATCCGCTCGCTGGGTAATGTTTTGGTCCCGTAGACGGCGATTCCATGTGCCCCGGATCCTTTGCCGCCGTTTTGGGCCACGATTCCATGGACCAGATTGTTGCGAATGGCGATGTCCTGGCAACTGCCGCGCACCCAAATTCCCGCCGGAAAATTCCCATTCTTTCCCTGTAAATTTTGGATCTCGAAACCGTCGACCACAATGTTGCTGCGATCGACAATGGTTATGAGCGCGGGCTCTCCAGCGCCGCCTTTGCCTGTTCCATCGAGAATAGGTCGCGCGCCGCATGACGCGCGCAACGTAATCGGTGCACCCGATGTACCCGAAGCAGGAAAACTCACGAGTTCGCCATAAGTACCCGCTCCAACCACCACGGTTTCCCCTGGTTTTGCCAATCCAACGGCGTGGTTGATGGTTGCAAATGGTTGGTCAAAACTTCCAGGACCCGCATCGTTGCCGCTCGGCGCAACGAAATAAGTACCCGCTTTCGGATCGCACGTTCCACCTCCCGAACCACCCACTCCGCCCGCGCCACCTTGCCCCGAACCTCCCGCGCCACCTTGCCCCGCGCCACCTACGCCGCCTTTGCCGCCTTGTCCCGAGCCACCCGAACCGCCTTCGCCGCCCGTTGAATTGCCTGCACCGGAACCTGCCGTGGAACTGCTCGAGCCATTGTCGGATGATGTTCCCGTTCCATTGGACGAGCACGCGGCCAGGACAAACAAGCCAAGATGCGGAAGGAATTTTTTGATTTGCATGGAGCCTCCAGATGACAAACATGCATAATACGGGATTAACCGAGTCCGCTGCAGGAAAATCGCTGGACTACGAAACGGTTCTTACCGGGGACCAGCGTCCTCCAATTGTTCATTCCCCTTCCGACACGGTCCCATTTCTTTCAGCAAGTCGAAGGGTAATGCGACATCGAGTGCAAATCGGTTCCCTCGTGGATGCACCGCTGCATAATCGAGCAATTCAGCGAGTTTGTCATTGTCGTCGCTCTTTGCTTTCAGGCGTGCCAATGACAATGCGGCGCCAAACGATTTTCCAAGGTCGGCAATATCGTCCTCGCCTGGCCCTGCGACGTCCGCGACAATGGCCACGTCTTCCGACGCATCCACATGCAAATCCACTCGTTCGACCGCTTCCCGAACCTTCTTCGCTAGTCCGTCTTGCGAATCAGGCATCATGTCCGACAATTCACTCGGCGAAATCGAACCGTAGATATCTCCGTATCGCGACCATTCTGGAATGGCTGGTTCCGAAGGTTCACCCGATTCGAGACGCGTAATGGCTTCCTCGATTGCCGTAACATTCGGTCCCGTCAGCACCAACGAATCGCCCCAGGTCGCATAAACCTCGCGACTTGGTGACTTTTCGTAAATCGCACCTTGGGAACCAAATACTCGTTTCGCAAATCCCGGTCGATCGAAGTCGAGCTGGTCTCCACGCACCGATAAAATCATCAGGGGCGCGGACGAAACGGCCACGCGTTCAATGTCTTCGATAGGATTGAGCCCAAATTCACTTTGAAATTGTTCAAGCCCCCGTTGCCCATCGCGTTTCATCAAACAATCGAGCCACGCTTTACCCACAGGAGAATCGCGCAATCCCGCAATCTCGAAAACTACCGTGCTCTTATTCTTGTCCGTCGGCAAAGCCACGATCAAAGGATCACGTTTGAGCATTGGATCCGGCGTCGTTGCGTCGCCTTGCGGGCGCACCGGAGGTAACGTTCGCCGCCGTTCATTACGCAATCGTTCTTCGTTCCGGGGAAAACGAGGAAAGTCGACTTCGGCATCACGTTGAGCACGCTTGGGTTTGTCCCCGCGGGACATGAACCACGCGGCAATTCCCAAAAGTATTCCGGCGACGAGCAGCCATGAAAAACGTTTCATCAAAAATCCTTTTGCTCGAAAAGGTGAATGCCGAGGGCCAACGCCGCAAAGCCAAAAATCGAAAGGCCTGCAATTTGGCTCGCCAACGCGACGAAATCAACGGCAATAGAGCCCGCCAAATCGGACGAGGCATCCGCCAACGTCGAAACGCGGGGCAAAAACAACGTAACGGTTCGAAACGTCGACCGGGCCAACCCGGACTCGAAAAAAGGACTGAGGTCATCGCGACGGCCGGCAATTGCTCCGGCAATGAGGAGCACCACGCCCGTTGCGGCCGAAATGGCGGAGCTGCGTACGACGACCGCGATCGCCAACATCGCACCGTAAATCGCCGAAAACGTAACGCTCGCCAAAAGAGCCGCAAGCACCGGACGAATCGTAAAAACGCCCGTCTTGTATCCCAAAATCAACGTGAGCCCGCCAGCTCCATAAAGTGCACCGAGCACCGAAAGTATCATCACCCCGACAAACGTGCCAGCGAGCAACTGCCAACGGCGTAACGGCAACGCCAGCAAATGCTCGATACGCCCAGGCGCGAGCAAACTGGGACCAAAATCTGCACACGCCACGATTCCAAAGGATAAACCTCCATAAAAAATCATGTACGCTGTCGCTTGAAACACCGGACGCAAGGCAATATCGGCCGACCGAATATCCGTACGCACCGTTTTTCCAAAAAATTTCGTCGCGGCCAAAGCCCCATCGACCACATCGAGACGCAGGGCAAATGCCAAAATGCAGAGCACCGCCGTAATGCCCAGGGCTAGAGCGAGGAACCATTTTCGCGATGCGGCTTCGCGAAGCAAATCCATGGCGACGGCAAAAATCTTCATGACGATTTCTCCGCAGCTTTCGTATTTAATGCATCCGCAAGCACTTCTTCGAGGTCCCGCACGTCCCGTCGCAATTCAATGAGACATGCGCCCGCTGCTCGCGTACGATCCAAGGTGGCATTGAGTGACGCCGGATCCGGTGCTTCGCAAAGAAAACTTCCTTCTATTTCTCCAACGTGTAAACCAATGGCGAAGAGAGCCTGAACATCGAATCCAGGGGCAAATCGCAATCGATACCGCGATTCACTACCACACAAAGCTTCAATGGTTCCTTCACGTATGAGCCGCCCAGCAGATAAAATCCCAATACGATCGCAGACTCGTTCCGTTTCACTCAGCAAGTGAGAATTGAGAAATAAGGTTGCCCCGCGAGCGCGCTCTTCGCTTAGAATGCGGCGAATTTCTGCACGTCCCAAAGGGTCTACCCCGTCTGTCGGTTCGTCCAGAATGAGCAATTGAGGATTTCCCAACAAAGCCGCCGCAAGCCCGAGCCGTTGGCGCATTCCTTTGGAAAATCCGCCGATGCGCCGTTGTGCGTCGGAACCAAGGCCGACACGTTCAAGTTGCCTCGTGGCCAAATCCTCACGACTGCCCAAACCTTTCATACGCGCGACACTCAGCAAGAATTGTACGGGCGTGAAAGAATGTGGCAGATGCAGTCGTTCCGGCAAGTAGCCGACTTGTGCTCGAGCGTTCGGATCGTCGGGACTTTTGCCAAGGATGCGGACGTCGCCTGTCGTGGGACGAACGATACCCAGCAGCGTTTTGATGAACGTGGTTTTTCCGGCACCGTTGAGTCCAATGAGTCCAAATGCGGCACCTCGTTCGATTTTCAAATCGAGGCCTCGCAGCGCTTCAACGCCGCCAGTACGTCGAAAGAAACCTCGGTAGGACTTGTGTAAGTCTTTCGATTCGATCGCCAGCATGTAGGATCATCCCGCCCCGGTCATCGAGTTGACGAAGGCGCCCCATGGTAGCACTCGATCGGGACGGCACCATGTTGCCTTGCAACGAGTGGTCGCGACATTTTTCTTGTCACCTTTTTCGTCGTCCCGCCGTACAGAGGGTCGAGACTTCAACGATGAGTTTTTTCTGGCCCAGCCAAGAAGATCGGCAACGTGATCTTCTCGAAGCCGCCGTGCGCGGCAAACCGTACGCATTCCGTACGCTCTATCGGGAGTTGTATGGGCCCGTGACGAGTTTCGTGGGGCGACGTATTGGTCATCCTCAAGATACCGAAGATGTCGTTTCCATTGTGTTTCAGAAGTTTCTCGAGCGTCTTCGAGATTACGATGCCACACGCGGCTCGGTGCGGATGTTTGTCTTGGCCATTGCTCGCACATCAGTCATTGATTGGTTGCGCACGATTCGGCACGATGTTCCGGTGGACGAATTGGCCGGAACGATTGCCGATGGCGGAGAATCACCGCTGGACGCAGTGGTACGTGACGAACGAAATTCAATCGTGCGGCGGGCATTGTTCGAGATTTCGGCTTCTTCGAGGGAGGTGTTGGTGTTGCGTCATGGGGACGGTTTGTCGCACGCTGAAATTGCCGAGGTTCTCGGGATTCGGGTCGATGCGGTGAAACAACGGTCCTCGCGGGCATTACGCGAACTCGAAGCGTTTTTGAAAAAAACGCCGATACAAAAAGGCGAAACGAATATGGCTGACGCGGAAGCGGAGGGCATGACCAATGTTTGATTTTGAATTGCGTAGGTCGCTTGGGCGAGTGCTCGGTCCTGTCCGGAAGCCGCGTCCCGAACACAAAGCAGCGCTCGAGAAGAAGCTGCTCGACGAATTCCAGAAAGTTCACCCGAAGGAGGAGGAATACACGATGAAAAGGTTTGGAATGCGCAAAGCATTGCTCGTGGCTGCGGTATTGATGATGGTGGGTCTTGCTGCTTGTGCGGCTCCGGCGGATATCGAAGTGGACGTGGGGCGGCGAATTTCGATTGAATTGGCGCCAGGTATTGCTCCGCCGGCGGATCCGGAAGCCATCGTGAACATCATTCGAGGTGAAGGAACGACGTCGCAGGTCGATTTTCGGATGAAGATGCAGAACGGCAAGGGTATGTTTGAAATCGAAGCTTGGGGCAATGGTTTGCCAAAGGCGAAGATTGCCGACAAGATTCGTACTGCAGTTCCTGAATTAGCGAAAGCCGAGATTCGGGAAGAAGTGCTAGAAGCCAAGGTTCACGGGACGCTTGGTGCAAAGCTTGGTCACGAATGGCTCAACCTCGACGTAATCGATGCAAATGACGTGGAAGCGGCCAAAGCACAGGTGATGAAGCAATTGGCGGCGCAAGGCGTGACGGGGAAGGTGGACGTCGATATCCAGAATGAAGGTGACGGGAAACGGAAGGTGAAAGTGATTGTGGAGTCACCGGATTGCGAGCCGGGTGAAGAGGAGCGGATCCAACCCGCTCCCGCGTCGCCGGCGCAATGAAAGCCCTCAATTCCGGCTTACGACCACCGATTCACGGCAATGCGTCCCACTCATTCCATTTCACGCGCGTAATGTAGGTGGAGCCGCCCATGCCGTTTGGCTTGTAAATCGCTGCCTCCGACCACGCGAGGGAATCGAGTGTCGGGCATATGAAACCCGCATGGCCAATCATCGCCGTATTCGCCCCTGTGGGAGGTTCGACCGCCAAAAGTGTCATCGAATTGTTGCAACGATTCGCCTCGTCGTGGACGAAATACGTGAGTTCCGGTTTCTGCTCGATAGCAGCGGAGGGAACGACGTTCATGAGTTGCGCAGTCGAGAGGCATCGGCAATATTCGCTCGAAAGCATACGACCGAAAGAAACGCCCCGCATGGTGAGGGATTTTCCAATCGCGTCGGCTTCCATCATTCCCACCG
>JANORL010000507.1:0-34479 GCA_031415295.1 Polyangiaceae bacterium
GCCATAGAACGTAATGGCTGCGGCGAAGAACTTCAGAACAGGATCTTCGCGCACCTTGTTCCATGCGCCACGCAAGGTCAGCAAACCATTGAGCATGCCACCCCAGCTCGGCGCCCACAGCATAACGCTAAAGACCATACCGAGCGATTGGGCCCAATCAGGCAGCGCCGTATTGAGCAAGTGGTGCGGTCCTGCCCAAATGTAAACGAATACCAGCGCCCAGAAGTGAATGATGCTGAGCCGATAGCTGTACACCGGACGTTCCGCGGCTTTGGGGAGGAAGTAATACATGATCCCCAATATCGGCGTCGTCAGGAAAAACGCGACCGCATTGTGGCCGTACCACCATTGCACGAGGGCGTCTTGCGCTCCTGCGAAAACCGAATAACTCTTGAAGAGACCAATCGGAATTACGAGCGAGTTGACGACATGTAGCACGGCCACCGTAACGATGGTCGCTATGTAAAACCATACGGCGACGTAGAGTTGTTTTTCGGCACGTTTCGCCAACGTCCAGAAAAAGTTCACTGCGAAAATGATCCAGACCACAGCGATCGCCAAGTCAATGGGCCATTCCAGCTCGGCGTATTCTTTGGCTTGGGTAATCCCAAGCGGAAGGGTCACCGCCGCGGAAACGATGATCCCTTGCCAACCCCAGAAGTGAATCCGCGCGAGTGTCTTCGAGGCGAGCGTCGCTTTCACGAGACGCTGCGTCGAATAATAGACGCCGGCAAACATCATGTTGCCCACGAACGCGAAAATCGCTGCATTCGTATGCAACGGACGAAGCCGCCCGTAACTCAATATAGGAGTCAGGTTCGCTTTAAAAAAAGCCAATTGCAGCGCTGCAAAAGCGCCCACGAGCATCGCCACGAGCCCCCACGCGACCGATGCGAAAATGAACCAGCGCGCGATCTGGTCATCGTATGTAATCGTCCTTCTTTGGACATTTGCGCGATAAGGACTCGCCGCTTCATTCGAAGCTTCAGCGAGCAAGGCATTTGCCGTCATGATTTTCTCTTTCCTCCATGATGGGGTGTGGAATTTTCTTCTTCGATCGGCAACAATGCGAGTCGATCGGAATGTTCGTCGTCGCGCTGTCGTGCGCTATATGCGAAAGCAATGAGCGAACCGACCACGAGCAAAAAACTCACGAACACTTGTAAATGAATGGCTTCCATGATTACACCGTTCGCAGTTGCACTGCGGGTGAAGGCACGGCACCAACTTGCAACGATTCATTAGGAATATTCGATTCTCCAAGCATCACCACCACCATCAAAATGGTGCTGAGCGACGAAAGCGGCATGAGGATTGCGCAAAGCAGCGGCGTCATCAGCCCTGCATACGCCAAACCCACGGTCACCACATTGTAGGCAACCGCAAGCGACAAAGTGTGTTTCACGACCCGGCGTAAACGCAACGCTTGTTCCAGGGCCAGGCGTAATGGGGCAAGTCCTGCGGTAACCAAGTAGAAATCGGTACGCGCCGCTAGGAAAGGTCGATCAATGGCCGGCGTACCGCTTACCGTGGCTTCCGTGGCGACGAGCGCATCATTGATTCCATCGCCCAAAAACAGCAGATCGCCGTGATCATGTTGCCGAACCCAGGCAGCTTTTGCCTCGGCATTTTGACCACCAACTGTATTTTCGGGGGTTATGCCGCAAAGCTTGGCCACTTCGATCGATCGCTCTTGTGAATCCCCGCTGAGAATTCCTACCGTATAACCCATCACGCGTAATGCTCGTACCTCATGGGCCGCGTCGAGGCGCAAATCTTCGACCGTACGAAACGATGCGAGAACACGCCCGTCCATTCCAAACGAAACGTCCCCATCGTCATGGTTTGTCGATTCAATCCATTCACGAGCGCCAAGTCGATACTGGCGCCCATCCACGACAACTTCAACGCCTCGCCCGGGGATTTCTCGGCTTTCGAGTTCCGTCCAAAAATCGTCCGTGCCAAGCGATCGAGAAAGTGCGGCACTTTTGGGGTGCGTGCTTCGCGCGGCTAGATTCTTTAGAATGCGCAAATCCAACGGCGTTAGCGCCGAAATGGACGACACACTGTCAATCGCCAATTTCCCCGTGGTGAGTGTACCAGTTTTATCGAAAACGATCTGGCGCACAACGGCAATTCGATCGAGAAAGCTCGCCGACCGAATGAACAGCCCCGCCTTGCGCAACCTAGCCCCGACGATTTCATACGCCAAAGGCGTCGCAATGCCAAACGCGCATGGACACGTCACAATAAGGACTGCCGTAACGCGTTCGAGAGCCGCCCGCGGATCGCTCGTGAGCGCATACCCCACAACGAGTGCTCCTGCCGCAATCACGAGCACGGAGGCGACGTAGACGCTCGCAAACGTCCGCCAATAGGCCGTTGCGCGACCATCGCGACCGTCCCCGGGCGGAGCGCGGAGCAAATCGACGAGGCTACTCGCAGAAAAGTCTTCAACTGCCCGCAACATTCGAGTCCGATCATCGGCAAGAAATGCCCCTGCGGGAACGTTTCGGCCGGATTCAACAACTCGCGGGGCGCTTTCCCCATTGACCCAATCTAACGAAAACGATGCTGCATCTTGCCCGAGCAGTTCGGCTGATACCGGTACAACGTCTCCTGGGGCAATGACCAGGGTATCGCCTTGACGAACCTGCACAGCCCGACGCAACACGACTTCGGACCCTTCGAGCCGGCGCGTATATAAGCCTTCGGCCCCATCGCTTGCCAAAAGACGTTTTTGGTTTCGCTCGATGAGGCGCATTTGCACGAAGCGCCCGACGAGCATCAGCGCGACGAATACTGTCAAAGTATCGAAATACGTTGTCAAACCGTGGGCAAACCACGACCACGTCGACGACCCATACGCCAGCAAAATCCCGAGAGCGATGGGCAAGTCCAGATGCAAAATGCCCCGTCGCAGTCCGGCGAGGGCGGTTTTTCCAAAATAGGATCCACCGATGAGAACACTCAAGGTGGCCAAACCAAAAGACAACGCCAAAAACAATCGATGCAGTGGACCTTCCGTCAAGCCCGCGTACACCGATATAGACAAAATCATTCCATTCATCGCAATGGCAATGGCCAAACCCATTCGAAACAACAGACCATTCGATGGGCTTTCGTCACTTTTTAGCTTTGGACCCAGCAAATACCCGCAAGATTCGACGCGTTCCACAAAACGACGCAACAAGAAATCGCTCGACGCCGTGAGACGCATACGTCCTAGAGCTGGATTGACGACGATTGCCGCCGCCCCTTGTTCACGCCGAAATAGTTGCTCGATGAGCCAAACGCACGCAGCGCACGACAAACCTTGCACATCGAGGTCGATGCGAAACAGTCCTTCTGCTTGCGCAAGTTGAGCTTCAACCGGTTCGAGCCACTTTTGATCCCGGCCATCGACATTCGTCGTGATCGCGTCGCCTTTGTCTCCACGTAACGCGTAATAACGATCCAGCTTCTCCTCATGGAGGAGATCGTAGACAAAGTGACACCCTGTGCAGCAGAATGGTGCGTCCACGTCCGCGGGACATGCACCACCACAATGATGACAACACACGGTACCTGATTCTGGATTCACGACGAACGCGCGGCAGCAATTTACGCGCCGAGTAGATTTTCAGCGGTTTAATCGCGTGCGGTCGATTTTTGCCAGCGCACAACTTGCAGACAGGGCGCAACATCTGCACGTGGATACGTTAACGTCGAGAGACAAATCTGCGTCAATGCGAAATATTTTCCGGAGGGCGAACGTGACGCTTCGTTGCGATACGTAAGGGAATGGTCACGTGTCGAGCAATACGTTGGAACATCGAGCAAGCAACTCTTGTCGCACGCGGCCATGCTCCGCGATTGCACTACCGAGGAGTACCTCGAGTACTACAGTTTTTCTTTCGCGTATAGCCTGCTCGATATCCGCCATCTGCCGAGACAAACCTTTCGCTCCGAATGTACCGGCTGTGCCTTTCAGGGTATGCGCCAATCGTTCCATTGTCGAAAGGTCGCCTTGGTCGAGAAGGTCCAACAAATCGGCGAGTATTTTTCGAGAATCGGCGAGAAACTCTGTAACGAGCAAACCGAGCGTATCATCACCTTCTAGGGCGCAAACACTACGAATGGCAGCGAACGCCTCTTCGTCGAGGGTCATATCGTCCACCGCTACGAGCTGGGCTTCCGTGCCTGGGAGCCAAGCTTCTTCACTTGCGCGTTCTTTCGCTTGTTGCACAGCACTACGCTCGAGCAAACGCATGAGTTCGTGGACGCGAATGGGTTTCGCCATGAAATCGTCCATACCCGCAGCAATACAGGCTTCTTTGCCTTCTTGCATGACATCGGCAGTCACGGCCACGATACGAGGTTTTCCGAGCCACGGCCCCGGGCCACGCAAATGCCGCGTCGCTTCCAATCCATCCATTTCCGGCATTTGGACGTCCATGAGAATAAGATCGTATGCTTTCGTCGCTACAGCGTCGAGAACTTCCTGACCATTGGCAGCAATGTCCGCTCGATATCCGGCGCGTTGAAGCAGAAGCAAGGCGACTTTTTGATTGATGACGTTGTCTTCGGCGAGCAAAATGCGCAACGGAAGGCGCAGACCGAGCGTCGAATCAATGGGGATCGAACGTGGTCCTCGGGACGAACGGAGCGGGGAATGCAGCAACACGCGCATGATGCCATCAAACAACGTTGATTGCTTGACAGGTTTGGAAAGACAAGGCGCACGCCATTGCGATGTCACGCTCGCCGACACCCCATGCGAAGCGGTGAGAAACAATAGCGGAAGGTCCGCGAGATGCGCATCCCCGCGTATCACCGCGGCGAGATGCGTGCCGTTCATTCCAGGCATTTCCACATCGAGCACAACAAGTACAAAGGCGGACCGAAGGTCCACGACTTCATTGTCTGGTTTTGCCCGCAACAACGCGAGAGCTTGTTCTCCAGACGAAGCGACGACAGGTACCAGGCCAAACGACTGAAGTTGTTCGGACAGAATGCGCCGAGTCATCGGACTGTCGTCGACGATGAGCACTCGTTTGCCTTCGAGGTCTCGTCGCGCCACGGCAATGGCCTCGAGCAATTCTGACGAAACATCGGCTGCCGATGACGTCGGAATGGTGAACTGAAACGTGCTCCCTACATTCGGCGTACTCTCGACCCAAATGCGTCCTCCCATCAATTCGACGAGGCGCTTGCAAATGGCCAAACCGAGACCCGTGCCGCCATACTTACGATTGATCGAAACATCGACTTGGGAAAACGTTTGGAACAGACGCGTGACTCTTTCGGCCGCAATCCCAATGCCCGTATCCCGGACGGCAAAATGAAGCTGCAACTTACCGCTTGGATCCGGCTGACCGCGTTTTACCTCGACAGCGACCTCGCCACCCTCCGTGAATTTCAAGGCATTATCCACCAGATTCACGAGTACCTGTCGTAATCGAGTAATGTCCCCAAAAATACCCACAGGTACGTCGGGCGAAACGATAAATCCAAGCTCGATGAACTTCTTCCGCGCCCGTGGGCCAATCAAATCAATAACGTCGTCGAGACAATGGCGAAGAGCGAACGGTTGTTCCTCGAGCTCCATGAGGCCCGCCTCGATTTTTGAAAAATCGAGGATATCGTTGATGATCGTGAGCAACGCGTCGCCACTCGTACGAATGGTTTCGACGATACTTCGCTGCGGGGAATCGGTGAGGTCATCGAGTAATACGCCGGCCATCCCCAGAACACCATTGAGTGGCGTACGGATCTCGTGGCTCATCATGGCCAGAAAACGCGATTTCGCGGTATTGGCTTGATCAGCTTCCAAACGTGCGGCTTCGAGCGCGTTGTTTTTCGCTTCGAGTTCCGCAATCGCTAGTTTGTACGACGTGACATCTTGCAGTACACCAAAGAATCGATCGATTTCGCCGTTATCATCAAAAACTGGACGCGCAATGCTATGGATCCAACGCACATCCCCATTGCGATGAACGATGCGGTACTCTATCTCGTACGGCACTTTCGCTCGAAATGCTTCAACAGCTCCGGAACGCATCCGCTCACGATCCTCGTGGTGTACGATTTGATAAAAATCGTCGAGCGTTGGACAGAGCTCAGTCGGGCCGTACCCCATGATCCGAGCCGTTTCTGGCGACCACTCAAGTGCCACCTCACCGCGCATGTAACGCTCGAAATATCCGAGATTCGCAATGTGGGCCGCATCCTGCAGACGCGTCTGCTTCAGACGGAGTTTCCCCTCGGCTTGTTTCAATTCGTCGATTCGCTCGTGGGTGATGAACGTCACGACAAACCTTGCATCTTGGCCACCGCCGAGCCGCCGAATGCGCGCATCGAAAGCTACGTTACATCGATTGCCGCTTCCGACAACACAGCGCCGGTAGACGGGTTCTCGTGCCACTGCCGTCACTGTTTCGTTTTCCTTGACAAGGCCAGAAAACAACTGTCGAATGTTCAACCCATAAAACGCGTCTGCACCGTCACCCAATTGACGCTCAGCAACCTCATCGACATGAAGTACGCGGCCTTCAGCATCGAGAATCAGAATCGCTTGAGGTTCTGATTCAATTGCATCATGGTTCGCATTGATTGCCACGCCGGTCATGAAGAATCCTTGGCACACGGCGGATCGCTCGGCGCGAGACGCATTGGGCAAGGCAAGTTTCGCGCAGCAAGCGGCGAGATGTCAAGGGTGAATAGACGTTTTAACAACAGCAACGTAGCGAGGTTCCTGACGCTTCGCCACATGGTTCATGCAACGACCAGGTCATTCGGTCATGTTCATTCGATCGCTTTGCCTCCTTGCTTTACATTGTCCTTCGTGAACATTTGTGATCCAAGCGTGATCGTCTTTGGCGTCTTTTCCCCACGCAGGATCTTCGCCGCCGATTCAATCGCCTCGCGTCCGCCCGTCGGGTATTGAAACGTCGCATCAAGAAGTCCTTGTTCGACATACGCAACACCTTCGTGCGACAATGCATCGATCCCGACGAATTTGATTTCTTTTTCCCGCCCCGCCGCTTTGGCCGCCAAATACGCGCCGTGTGCAGCAGGATCGTTGTGCGCATATACAAGATCAATCTTGGGCAATCGCGACAACGCCGAATCCATTTCTTTACGCGCATCGGGCTCGAGCCACTTCATGTCGGCTTCGAACGCTACTTCGATTTCGCTGCCTTGTAATGCTTCGCGAAACCCACTGTTACGATCTTGTGCCGGCGTGGACGTCATAAGACCTTTTAATTCGACGACTTTGCCTTTTCCGCCCAGCACCTGCTTGACCCATTCGCCCGCGGCTTTGCCAATCTTTTTGTTGTCTGCGCCGATAAACGTCGTGAATTTGTCCCCGAGAACCGCCCGGTCGAGCACGATCACTGGAATGCCCGCGTCGAATACTTTGCCTACCGGATCGGTCAACGGTTGCGCTTCTTTCGGGCTAATGATGAGCACGTCGACCTTGGCTTGCACCAATTCTTCCACCTGCGCCCGTTGCTTCAAGGTATCATTTTGCGCATCACGCCAAGTCACCTCGAAATCTGAATGTTCTTTCGCTGCCGCCGCAATGTCCGCGTTCATTTGTACGCGCCATGGTTCGCCCAAATTGCATTGCGATACGCCAATCGTGAACTTCGTCTTCTTTGCAGCTACACCACTCGCCACAGGCGCCGGCCCCGCGTCTCCCCCGCCCTTGCACGACAATACCAGCGCCAGCGCCACGAAACCAAGACTTCGACGCGACAAACCACCCTTTTTTTGATCGTTTTTCAAAGGTTCCTCCTGTAAAACTTCACGTTGTTCATGTTCGTCCAGACTTTTGCGCCAATACCGCCAAAACCACGATGACGCCAGTGAGCATCAATCGACTCGCTTCAGGTACCGCATTGATGCTCAGAATCTTGTCGAGATACCCAATCGTAAACACCCCGAGAAGCGTCAAACCCATTCCACCGCGTCCCCCCGCAAGACTCGTCCCACCCATGACAACCATCGCAATGGCCGTGAGTTCGTACGTCGTCCCCGCTTCCGGATCGCCTTGTTGTTCCTGCGCCGCGTGACAAATACCGGCAATCGCTGCACAAAAACCACACCATGCATATGCGACAATTTTCGCCGCCGCGACAGGAACGCCGGACAACCGCGCAGCTTCTTCATTGCCCCCAACTGCGAGCCAATATCGACCCACGCGGTGAAATCCGCACAATACGCCGACAATCGCCGCCATAACCAAAAAAACGACCGTCACGACCGCAATGCCACCACTGGCAAGTTGCGCATCGAGCGCTCGAAACAACACCGGCACTTCGACATAACGCATCACGCCATCAGGCCCGGCCACCGCCGTGGCGACCTTCATTCCGCCACTCGCCGTTTTTGCAAGACCACGCGCGAAAACCATCATTGCGAGCGTCGCGACAAATGGTTGCACTCGAGCAAACGCAACAAGTGATCCCGAAGCCGCTCCGCACGCCGACCCCACAACAATTCCCGCTACGACACCAATCGCCCCCGACAAACCCGCATGCATCACGAGTTTCGCCACGACCACCGCCACGAGCCCCAACATGCTGCCCACTGCCAAATCAATGCCACCCGTCAAAATGACCGGCAAAAGCCCCACCGCAAGAATCCCGTGCACCGACATCTGTCGTAATGCGCCAAAATGCGTTCCCGATCGATAAAATGCTCCTTCCGCAGGAAATACGACGCCTACCCCAAGCACGAGCAGCAATGCAAAAATCGCCCGCGCCAAAGGACTTCGCAACCAGGACCCAACCTTGCTCGATTGAAACGACGAAAAAAAATCAACCATCACACGCGCGCCTCGGTCCCCGCACCCATCGCCAAAACCAACAACCGTTCGGCTCCGCATTCGTTAGGACGAACCGTGGCCACGATTTTTCCCTTGTGCAGCACAATGATGCGATCACAAAGGTCCACCAGTTCCTGCGCATCAGAACTCGCCACGAGCACGCTCGCTCCGCGCCCCGCAAGCGCCCGCAAACGCGTGTACATTTCCGCTTTGGCCCCCACGTCCACACCTCGCGTAGGATCGTCCAGCAAAAGCACACGCGGGTCCGAGACGAGCCATTTTCCAAGCACAACCTTTTGCTGATTACCGCCCGATAATTCGACAATCGAACGACGCAATGCTTCAGGCGCGAGCCCCGTGCGTCGCGCGGCGTCCAATGCGACTTCGTTGTCTTTTATTTTGCGAATCCAGCCAAACGGCGAAATGGAAGAAAGAACCGCCAATGTGGCATTGTGGGCACTCGACAAAAGCGGCACGATTCCCATGGTTTTTCGGTCCGCCGGAACAAACCCCACCCCAAGCGCCGCCGCTTTGCGTGGCGATTCGATACGCACCACAACGCCATCGATACGTACCGTGCCCGTCGCGCGTTTGCCAAGCGCCCCGAACAGCCCAGCAACAAGATCACTCGCTCCTGCACCGGACAAACCAAAACATCCTACGATTTCGCCAGCGTTCACCGATATGTCTATATGATCGACAAGATACCGCGTGGATTGCTCCGCCGAAACGCAAAAATTTTGCACCTGGAGACGTACGGTCGAAGCAGGAGATTCGGCTTTCGGTGCTCCTTCCGTCGGAACATTCGTTCGAGGTCCAAGCATCCAACCGACAATTTCATCAATGCGCGTGCCATGTACGGAGGTTTGTCCTACCACTCGACCGTCACGAAGCACGGTCAATCGCTGCGCAAGCCTCGTGATCTCCTCCATGCGATGCGAGACGTACACCACAGCCACGCCTCGTGCACACAGAGATCGTACAAGTTCAAAAAGTTTGTCGACACTCGGTGCCGTAAGCGCGCTCGTTGGTTCATCCATGACGAGCACGCGAGCGCCAAAACCAAGCGCTTTGGCTATTTCGACGAGTTGTCGTTCAGCAAGCGTCAATGTCTCGACCAGTTTGTCTGGGTCAATGGACAAGCCCACTTCCGCCAGGCGTTTTTCCGCATAGACCCGCTCTTGGTTTCTCGACACGAAACCAAACCGCGTGATGGGCCGGCCGAGCAAGAGGTTGTCGCTGATTGACAAACCCGGTACGAGTGAAAGTTCTTGATGAATGACCGCGATTCCCAAGTGTGCCGCATGCGCCGGCGAACGTGGCGTGATGGGCTTCCCGTCGAGAGAAATCGCGCCGGCATCGCACGCGTGCACACCCGCGAGAATCTTGAGCAGCGTACTTTTGCCGGCACCGTTGCACCCGAGAAGCGCGTGCACTTCGCCGGCGAACAGGTCGAGGGACACGCCATCGAGCACGGCGACGTTGCCAAACCGCTTCGTGATGCGGTCCATGCGCAAGAGTGGTGCCGTTGTGTTCGCGGTGGGTTCGACTTCGCGCGTATGCGCGACGTCGTTCGCGGGCAGTTTCATGTTCCTAAAAATCCATTCGTTGCAATCGACGATAGCCAACGCCCCAAGCAGGGCCAAGAACCGCAGTCATAACGCCGAAAAACACAGGCATCGACGTAGCACCTCGGCCAAAATTCGCAAAAAAATTCCCCGGATACATCAAGAAACGCAAATCCAGCCATTGCCCAGTTGCTTGGACGACAAACCCGAGGATGAGGCAGCCGAAAAACACGATAAACGGAATACAAGAGCGGCTTCAATTTCGTTTGTCACGACCTGATTATACCCAAAACAACGCATTGCATTCAACCGTTGGTGGTCGACCACAATGCGCCATTACTTGAGCACCGGGATTTATTGCGCTGAAATCATCCAATGACCGGGCGAAAGAAGATGATCAGCACAATCCCTCCTCAAACGCACCACCTCGTGCATCGAGGCGGCGAGGCGGCGATTCAGGTTCAGCGTGGGGCGGGATTTCGTTCGAGTATGGAGGCGTTGATGTTGACAACTGCAACAGGAATCAGGCAGTTCCGACGGCCATTGGGGAGACCGCGCAAAGAGCACCGCCAAGCGGCAAGACGATGTCGTCCATCGCCCGGATAAATGCAACGCGCGTGACGCTGGATGCGACGAACCCGTGCGCTCGCGCCACCCTGGCCGGCAATGCCACGTCTTCGGCAAGTGCAGGCAATGCCATGGATGCTCCAGCAAAGGCCCGGGAAACAGCATCCCTGACCGGCTGTCCCCCCGCCGCGATGGCAAACGCAATCACGCGAAACGCCAGCTCCGCATGACGCGACTCGTCCTCCGCAATGCCGAGTAGCACGCGACGAACCGCAGGATCTTCCGTGACCGCCGCTTGTTCGGCCGCCAAAACAGCCGCCAACGTTTCTCCCACCGCGCCCTCGATAACACTCGCAACCGCAAGTTCCACCAGATCTGCGCTGATCGGCAACGCTTCCGGAAGTGGCAACGCTCGAGGTGCCACAGGCGCGCCACGATACGCCGCCGCGAGCGACAACGAAAGTTTGGCATGCCGAACCTCGTCCAACGCCGCTTCATGAGCATCGCGCACGAGGTCCGCGTCTGCCGAAGTGGCCAGAAGCGCCAATGCGAGGCGCGAAAACGACGCGATAGATGCATGCTCGAACAACCCGTCACGAATCCATCGTTCAGCAATGATTTCTCGTTCAGCCGCCGAAAGGCCATCGACACAAGGAACGAGGTTCTCTTCGGACCAACCGCGTTGGCCATTGTCGAATGGTGCAACGAGGGGTCCCGATTCCGACGGTAAAGCGCGACCGACGACACAAACGAATTCGACGAGCGTCTTGTAACAGCAGAGGCCACCACCACTCGGATCAGGGGACGGTCCGCTTTCGATGGAGCGCAAACACGTGCATATGTCGAGGGTGCTGGTGATGGGGCCCCAAGCATTCATTTGATTCGGACAACTGCCTGTCGAATCCGGTTGAATACACGCCAAGAATTCGGTGGGTTCTCCAATGGGCGACTCACATATCGGGTTGCCCGAGCTGCTTGCAGCGGTCGTCGTAGCGGTCGTATTGGACGTTCCGCCGAAACCACCATTGCCGCCTGTGTTCACGGTTCCTCCTGTGCCGTTGCCCGCCGCGCCACCCAAGCCGCCTGCGCCGCCTGCGCCTCCGGTGGGACCGTCGACGACGACCTTTGCGCCGCACCCCGCAACGTTTCCTACGAGCGCAAACGATATCCCAAGTGCGCCGGCAACACGCACGGCAAATGCCTTACGAAATTGAAGTGAATGATCCATGGCGTGCATGATACGCGAGAAACGGCACGCTTCGGGTGTTGGCAACCATCGACGCGCCATGCGTTGCGCTGTTGCAGTAGACGACGCATCGCGGCAGTGGCAACACAGCGCGCATGTCCGAACCGCTTCTCGTGACGATCACGTTCAGCCATTTTTGCGAAAAAGTCCGTTGGGCCCTCGATCACGCGGGAATCGCCTACCGCGAATCGGGACATTTACCCGTCTTTCATGCGTTGGCTGTACGTCGAGCAGGTGGATGGCGCAGCGTCCCCGCACTCGTGACGGACGACGGCGTGATCAACGATTCGACCAACATTCTCGGTTGGATCGACAAACGCGCGCCGCAAACGCATTTGTACGGACGTACGGATGCAGAACGGCTTGAAATCGAGCGAATCGAAGAACTTTGTGACGAACAGCTCGGACCCCACACGCGTCGCTGGGCCTATTTTTACCTTTTGCCCATGCGTGATCTCATGTTGCGTATGACGCGCGACAGCGCTCCAAAACTCGAACATGCTGCCTTGTCGGTGATTTTCCCCATCGCGCGTAAATTGATGCAACGCGGGATGAAGATCACGCCCAAAGGCGCTGAGCGATCACGCCAGAAGATTGATGAAGTGTTTACTGAAGTGGAGAAAAGGCTTGGGGATGGGCGGCAATTTTTGGTGGGTGATGGTTTGTCCGCGGCTGATATCACGTTTGCGTCGCTCGCGGCAGTGGTCGTTTTGCCAGAGCAATATGCCGCCACACTTCCGAAGGTAGAAGACCTTCCCGAGCAGGCACAAGTTCAAATTCGGGCGTGGAGGGAACACCCAGCCGGTCAATTTGCCCTGCGAGTGTTCCGCGACCATCGCCGGTAATGCTCGTGGGCATATCCCTTGTGTGACGATTGCGTTATCCTGCGCCCGTTCATGCCCCCCCCGAAGTCCGCTCGAGAAATAGCTGCGCGCCGAGTTGGCGCAACGCTGCGCGACAAATACCGCATCGAACGAGTGCTCGGCATTGGCGGTATGGCGACGGTGTACTTGGGCGTGCATCGCAATGGCCACAAAGTGGCCGTCAAAATCCTCCATCCAGAACTATCGAAAAGCGCGTCGCAACGAGAACGCTTCGTCCGTGAAGGATATGTCGCGAATTCGATCGACCATCCTGGCTCCGTGCGCGTGCTCGACGATGACGTTGCTGAAGATGGATGTCCGTTCTTGGTCATCGAGCTGCTCGACGGACAAACCCTGGATGAACGACGCCGTCACGGCGGGGGCAAACTGCCTGTTCGTGATGTGTTGGCGATAGGTCATGCGCTGTGTGATGCGCTCGCCGCTGCGCACGACATGGGTGTGATTCATCGGGATATCAAGCCTGAAAACGTGTTCGTCTGCGGCGACGGGACACTCAAGATTCTCGACTTCGGCATTGCCAAAGTTGCTTCCGAAGAAGCGGGTCTCGGGGGTTTGGCCGGTACACCCGCGTTTATGCCCCCTGAACAAGCTCTTGGCGACATCATGGGGCCGATCGATGCTCGCGCAGATTTGTGGGCAGCGGGCGCGACGATGTTCACGTTGCTCACGGGACGCTTCGTTCACGACGCAAGTCGGACGACGGAGTTCTTGACGAGCACAGCCACGAAGTCTGCACCGTTGCTGCACGACGTCGCACCGGACATGCCCGACGCTGTGGCCAAAGTCGTCGATACGGCACTCGCCTACGATCGTGACGATCGGTTTGTCGATGCGCGCGAGATGCGTGACGAAATCGCCGTAGCGTATCGGGAAGTGGTTGGTGAAACGTTGGCGGTCACCGCTCCACGTGGTGGCGCTGGCGTGCTTTCCGCTGCACCCATTTCAATCTTCCCCGCTGCGCGTCCTTCTTTTCGACCGCCGCCTATGTCGTCACGAAGCGGTACTGCTTCGGCCCGCAATCGTCAGATCTCCATCGCGACACTTGTCGATCTGCCGCGAACCCTGCCTGGACGCAGCGACGAACCTACGCTCATCAACGATCCGTCGTTACGTGAAGAAGGGCCGCCGTCGATATCCGGGTCGATCAATACGAGTGGCCCAGAAAGCACGATTGCCCCGCCAACGCTTTCAGGAGCACCTCCGCCACGCGCCGTGCGATCTCGAGCGATTCTCGCGCTGGCTGCAGGGCTAGGAATGATGCTGACGCTGGCCGTGCTCTTCGGTGTGCGAGCAGTCCGCGGACCTCGAACGGGTTTGTCCGATACGACCACGCCTCAATCTTGCGAAGGCAAAGGTTGCGTGAAAACGGGGTGTACTTCAAGCGCCGAGTGCGTCGCGGAACACGATGGCAAACCTGCTGTTTGTCGTAAAGATACGGGCACGTGTGTCAACCTCGAGACCGATTTATGTCGCGTACTCGCTGACAAGAGCGAAATCGAAAACGACACGACGATCTGGGTTGGGGCGATGTATCCGTATGGGCCCAAAGGATCGACGTACGGCAAACAAGCCGCGCGAGCCGTTGAATTGGCGCGAAAAGACTTCAAGGACATGGGCGGCATTCCGCCACTGGCAGTCGGGGGCAAACCTCGACCGCTCGGTTTGATCCTGTGTGATGACTCCGAAACACCAGAACCGGCAGCAAGGCACTTGGTCGACGCGTTAAATATTCCGGTGATCATTGGGTTTGCCCGGAGCAAAGAAGTTCTCGATTTGGCGAACACCTTTTTCCTTCCTAAGGGCGTGTTTGCGCTCGCTTCGAACACCGCTTCGATGCTCGTCGATATTCACCATGCTCCGGGCGAACCTCGGCTGGTGCTTCGTGCAACGTGGAGTGCCGACATGATCAATCATCCACGCGCGGCGCTCATTGGTGGAATGGTTGAGCCGATGTTACAGGCGCGCGGCGTGTTGCGTACGGGCGAAGGGATGCGTGTGGCGATCGTTCGTGCGAACAATGCATCTGGCGTGAGCCATGCGGACAAGATGTTGTCGTTGCTGCATTGGAACGGCAAGAGCGCTGCAGAAAACGGGGATTTGGTGCGGCAGTTCGTTGTCCCGGACGAACTCGAACGGAAAGACAAACCTGAAGCGCTCAACGTCATGGCGGATTCGGTTGCTACGTTTGCTCCGCATGTGGTGATCGAAGCAGGCGCGGATCAATCGCCGTTTCTCGCGATTGAACGACGTTGGTTGCCCAAGACGAAGTTTCGAACGAACTACGTGACGTGTGGTCAGCTCGGCGATCCCGACTTGGAAAAACTCGTGAGCGAACGGCCGGATGCGTATCGACGCCTGTTTAGTATCAACTCGACGATTCCTCAGGCGATGACGAAGTTCATCATGCACCACAACGAGATCTTCACGGACGAGAAGATCGACCCGTTCAACTGCTCGAGCGCCCCGTACGATGCGTTTTACACGGCGGCGTATGCGATCATTGCGCTCGGCGACGAACCCATCACGGGCAAAGCGTTGGCGCGATCGGTTCGGCGTTTGGTTCCACCGGGCGAATCGATCGATGTGGGACCCGCGGGGATCTACAAGGCGATCAAACTGCTCCGAGATGGGAAAAATGTGGACCTCGCGGGTTCGCAGACGTCGCTCGACTTCGACCCGGAGACAGGAGACCCGACGGGGGACTTCACAGTGCGCTGCATCGATCCGAAGCTTCGGACGACGGTCGAATCGGGCCTTGTGTACCGCGCAAAGTCGGGGAAGTTCGAAGGCGCGATGAAGTGTCAGTGATCATTGCGTTCAACACGTAGATGCGGCTACGTTGCGGATCTGCCCGTCCGGATACCCATGCGAACATTTGCCGCCCTGTTTAGTTCGATGGCCCTCGCGATGACGTTCGCGACTTCGGTCAATGCCCAACAAGAAGCCTGGTCCGATCCGGATCCGAAGGCCCCTGCGCCGCGTTACGCGCTCGGTCACCTTGGTTTCCGCGCCGGTGCCGAGTACCGTGCCAACGCGTTGTACGTCGATCCAATCGCGCTCAACAGCGAAAGCGGGCGGCGCATTGGATGGATCGAACATCGATTGCGTCTTGATCTTGGTATCGACTACCGCGACAAGGTTCGGATCCAGATGTCTGCCGACGTGCTGGATGGCGCGCTTTGGGGGGACAACGGGACACTCTTTACGGGTCCACGACCGAATTTCGGTTCGAATGTCAACGCTCGTAGTCCCAACGTGGCTGTGCCTTGCGTAGGGTTACGCGGCTCGAATCCGCTCGAAGCGGACAGTTACGGATATGGACTTTGCTCACAGGAGCAGGTTCGTTTCCGCAAGCTTTATGGAGATGTGACGACGCCGATTGGACTTTTGCGTATTGGTCGTCAAGCGGCCAATACGGGTCAAGGCATTCAAGCGTCGGACGGTGACGGGCGGCCGAATCGATTTGGTTTCAGCCGTCAAGGCAACCTGGTTGACCGCGTGTTATTTGCGACGAAACCATTGGAAGCGTTCAAAGCCAAGGAAGACCGCGACACATCTGAGGATCGCGGGATGATTTTGGCATTGGCGTACGATCGCTGGGTAACGGACGATGTGCATTTGTTCGGCGACGACGTGCAACAATTCGACGTTGCTTTACGCTACATGGCTCCACGCCTCGGCCCAATGCGCGATTTTTTCGTCGGTGGGTATTTCGTGCATCGCTGGGACAACGTGAATTCGACGAGCGTCAATAGTTTCGGCGGGCGATTGTTGTCCAAAATCGGCAACTTTAACATCAGCCTGGAAAGCGCGGCAAACGTTGGCAGCACCAAAGAGATATCCGACGCGTACAAACTGATTACGAACGACCCCGTCACCAAACAAGACATTTTCCAGACTGGTGCCCGCGCCGTTGTGCGTTATGACAAACCTCGGTTTTCTGCGTACATGGAATTCGATTACGCTTCGGGTGATGGTGATCCATCCAATGACACACCGCTCACGCAATTCACGTTTGCCGAGGATTCCAACATCGGCTTGCTCTTGTTCGAACACGTGATTTCGTACCAGACGGCTCGTGTGGCAGCAGCGGGAAATGAATTGATCCGGCGTCTTGGAGCGACGAGTTTTCCCCCGGATTCGATCTGGACCCGAGGCTCGTTTACGAATTCGGTGGCGATTTTTCCTCAAATCGATATTCGTCCGGTCAAGGGTCTGTTGATTCGCGGCGGCGCTCTTTTTGCCTGGTCGGCGGCTCCGGTGGTGAATCCGATTGCGTCGTTGCTCGCGAAAGACGGCCTGACGATCAAAGACGATCTCGTCAACTTCAATGGGGGAAAGGCTGGCAATTATTGGGGTACGGAACTGGACGCTCGCATTTCGTACCGATACTTGGATCATTTCCTGTTCGACCTCGAGGGCGCCATTCTTTTGCCCGGCGAAGCGCTCCGAAATGCCGACGGGTACGCGGCGCGCAGCGTATTGCTGCAAGGCCGCACCACCTTTTACTTCTAGGCGGTATACGACCATGTCACGTCTTGGTTCTTCGATTCTGTTTCTCGCGCTTTCGTCCGGTATGCTCATGGGATGCGAGACGTATGATGCGCCTCCCACACCGACCATTGAAGGCGGTGAAGATGGCGTTCTCGAAGATCCCAAAGCACCGCTCGTCATTTCTTTTGGCGAACCTGTGGATCCCGCAACGATCAACATCAAGCTGATTCGCGTCGTTACGGATATCGAAGGCAACCTGGGCGACGAAGACACCAGTGTCGACACTGACTTGAACATATTGTTCAGCACGGACAATATTAGTGACGTTGGTGGCACTGCGGAACGTTTCGATAACAATTCGAAAGTACGCATCACGCCGAATGCGCCTTTGCCCATTGGATCAAAGCTCGCGGTTCTCGTCGAAGCAGGCGTCCAGGATCTCCAAGGCAATGCAACGAAAGTGCGCAAACGCCTCACATTTGGGTATTCGTTCAAACTCGAGTGTAATGCTCCTTCGGCGATATTCGAGTCGGGGTATTATTTCGTGATCGCCGACATCAAAGCTCCGCTCAAAGTGCAAGTGCAGCTATGGGGGTATTTCGATGTCGATCCGATGACGGGGGCAGTGCGTGGTCAATGCACGAATGCGGACCGCAATCCGGATCCCAATCGATGTCAACCGTCCTGCGATTCTGGGCTCGTTTGCCGAACGCTTCCGAGTCCTGCTTGCGTCAAACAATCTGAAAAGGCCGGAACCGTCGACGAATACAGTGATTACGTGCCAAACGTGATTCCGCCGACGGGATACACGTTCAGCCTCGATGGTTGCGCACAAGATCAACCTGACGGAAGCGTGGCTTTCATCACGGCACCAACGGAAATCATTGTGCAACAACCAGCCGTGACATTGCGCAATGTGACCCTGGCCGTGTCGCTCAACAAAGATACCAATGGCGTGGTGCGCGGCGGAGGATCGCTAGCGGCCGATGAAGTGCTACTAGGTACCAATGCAAGCGGCAAAGGCGAAGGCAGCATTGACATGCGGACAGTACCCGCAGACGAAGCCCCGAAAGACCTACTCAAGCCCTCACCTTGATCGTGCACCGCTCTCTGCGGAGGCTCGAATGGACGGGAAAACAACGCGACGAACAGCTTCTCCTTGGCAACTCGTGCGACAAGCCTCGGGTGGGCCGCTGGTCTTGGCGCAAAAGCTGCAACGGCTGGCGTTTACGTTACGCGGATACGGGAATCAAAACGAATTGCAACAGCGGGTCGAGCGATTGGTCTCGAAGGGGATCATCGACGAAGCGCCCACGAAGGTACAACTTTTCGTAGGTGCTGCGGACATGTTGCGATTTTGGATCTCCCCCGCAGCTGCCGAATATTATGCGTCCATGGGCATCGATTATGGGTTTCACCAAGTGTTACGATTCTTGGACGAACCATCGAGTGTTGTGGATCCTTTAGGATTTTTCAGTTCACGTGACGGCATTATCGGGCATCTGATGCAGGTCGTGCATGCGAATCCGCATTATGATTTGGAGCTGCTCGAAATGTTCGACGATGGCGTTGACGAATTGGAAAAACAAGTCGAAATGATGCTTGCTGGAACGCATCCGCGGCACGAATCGATTCGCGCAGTGGTCGAGGAACCGGATTACCACGCACGGCTGCTCGACTATACGCGTGCATTCAAGAAAAACCCTCGGACGACACCACCGATTCGCGCCAACGTGGCGAGCAATCCGCATTGGCAAGAGATTGAACGCACATTCGGTTCATTAAGAACGTCGATGCGGTATTTTTGCCGTTTACCGAAGGATGCGGAGCGAGCCGCGTGGCATTTGTTGACGGAGAAAACGTTTCCGACGTTTTTGGCGGAGACGGGGGCGTGACGTTTAGGGCAGCCAAAGCGGACGGAATCCTTGAGCATCGTCGAGTTCGTCGGCAGCACTGGACGAACGCTGAGCACATCGTGGCTCTTGCGCAGTGGCACAAACAAGCGTATGGTTGCGCGCGACATTTCGCAAAAGACCGCGGATGAAGAACGATGCTCCGACAGATTCACATCGAGAATTTCAAGTCGATCGAGAAGCTCACGCTGGAGCTTGGGCGTATCAACGTTTTCATTGGAGAGAACGGATGCGGCAAGAGCAACGTGCTCGAAGCAATTGCGTTTGGCGCGGCAGCATCGCGGGGATTGCTCGACAATGAATTTTTGGTATCGCGTGGCATTCGCGTAACAGAGCCGCGTTTCATGCGTGCGGCGTTTCGTAATGAAACGCAAGAGCAAGACGTTCGAATTGGATGGAAGGCGGACGAACCGGGTAACGACTTCGAGTGCACGCTACGAACCATTGGCTCCGAAACGCAACCACGATGGCAGTCGGTGGCAACCACTGACGATCCGGAGGATATTTGGGATCAACTGTCGCCCGAACTTCAACAGAAGCTTATTAATTTACACACTTTCCCCAAGGATGAACAGCGAAAGTTCAAGCAATTACTCAAGAATATTCGCAAACAAAATAATTCTATTAATGATTTCGTATCCCCTCGCGAGTTTCTCATTTACGCCCCAGAAAATAGCGCGCTACGTAATTTCCAAGCCGAGGGGCAGATACTTCCGCTTGGCTCCAAAGGAGACGGGCTTTTTGCTCATTTACGCGCTCTTTCAAATGCGAAAGATAGCAGCGCCATCAACGCAATCGTCAAGAACCTATCGCTTATTGATTGGTTTGATCATTTTGATATTCCGACGCATCTCTCACCCGGTGAACGAACGCTTCTCATTCGCGATCGATACCTCATGGAAGGCGCGCTTTTCGATCAACGGAGCGCCAATGAAGGTTTCTTGTTTCTGCTTTTCTACTTCACATTGTTCATCAGCCCCGATACGCCGTCCTTCTTTGCCGTCGACAATATTGATGGTTCGCTAAATCCAAAGCTCTGCGCCGCACTCATCGAACACCTGGCGCGACTGGCGAAACAGCACGAGAAGCAAGCCGTTCTCACGACGCATAATCCGGCGATTCTCGACGGCATTGACTTGAATGATCCAGAGCAGCGTCTTTTCGTGATTCATCGCTCGAGCCGCGGAGCTACAAAGGTTCGACGCGTTCTTCCGCCGACGCCGATCGAAGGAGCACTCCCGATAAAGCTTTCTGCGGCTTTTCTTGCGGGTCATATCGGCGGCTTGCCCAAAAATTTCTGATCGCTGGAGACTGACTCGCATGGCGACATTCGGGATCATTGCCGAAGGCATTACCGACCAGAAGGTGATCGAAAATATATTGATTGGGTACTTCGGCAACGAGGACGACGAGCCAGTTGTCACGTACGTCCAGCCGCCCGACGACAAAACAAGTCGAAGCAATGCTCCTGCTCCCGGTGGGTGGACGCTCGTATTCGCGCATTTACAAAGTGGTGCCCACGTCAATAACCTACAATTTAACGATTACCTCGTGATTCACATCGACACTGATGTATGCGAAGACAAGGGATTTGACGTTCCACGGAAGGAAAACGGCAAAGAACTGGAACCGAACGAGCTTGCATGTCGGGTGGTCGAGAAACTTAAAACATTGATTGGGCAGGACGTGTGTGAGCAGCACGGGCATCGAATCTTGTTTGCCGTGGCAGTGCACGGAATCGAATGCTGGTTGATGCCCTTAATTTTCCCAAACAACAAAAAAGCCGCAAAAATCGCCGGATGCCTAAAAGCGGCAAACGATGCACTCAAAGCGCAAAATGAGTTGAAGCTCTCGAATGACGATGGGAGTCATAAGAACCCGCTCGCATACGATAAAGCGTCTTCGCTATTCAGGAAGCACGTGACGATTTTGAAATTACGTGACAAGAACCCGAGCTTGGACGCGTTCGTGGGGCAACTCGTACAACTCGAGAATGCAATCGCTTCCAAATAGCGCCATCGTTTTACCGGGGTTTCACCCCAGCACCCCACCAGGGGCTCCGCGCCCCTGGACCGGCGCCAGGGCCAGCCCTGGACCTTGCATTGGTTCGTCCGCGATGCGGTCGAACCAAACGCGGCATTCAGGGCAGCGGTTCGATTTTGCCGACGGCGATATCGTAATCCATGGCGCTCGAACCGGTGGGATTGAGCAGTTGACCGTCCCAGAATGTCACCGGCCCAGCCCACGTACCACCAACGGCGAGCGCCGCGGGCGTCGCGGCCGAGGCGAACGTTTTGCCCATGGTCGAAAACGGCTCCGTTTCCCCGAACGTCTTGATTGCGCTGGAAATCAAGGCGCCATTGGACGATTGAATGGGCAGCAAGACGCTGCACAAGAAAGAGCCGCCGCAATTGACGACAGTACCGCGATCGATATTATTTTTGGTCAAGCACGCGGCATACACACGCCCAGCGCCATCGGAGCTTATGCCAGGGCAAAACTGATTCTCGGGCCCGCCGGTAACCGAAGCCCATTTCTCATTCAGATTTTCGTCGACTCCGAGAATGAGGTTGTCCGCACCGTCGGTCGGACCCGTCGGCCCGGTAACCTCCTGCGCGCCAAACGTGATGGAGGGCCCGAACATGCCCCCCGATGCGATAACCGTGCCTGTCGACGGGTCGGATGTCATGGCTACGAATATGGCGTTGGCGTAGCCCCTGCCGGCGATCAGGTCACCGGTTGACTTGTTCAACTTCAAGAGGAACCCAACAGCGGCAGAATGCGGCGATTGCACCGTAGGCACCGCTGGAAACCCGATTCCCTGATTGTTGGCAATCGTGCCGCTAACGAGAAACCCGCTGACGAAAGGCGTGCCATCGGATCCTGTGGCCACGGAAATGGATCCGCCGACGTGAACACCACCGCCCCATGTTTTTCCCCACAAACAATTCCCGTTCGCCGTAGCGATGGCAAGAACCACGATGTTTTGTTCGCCATTCGTATCAAACGCAGGCATCGCTGGGCAATTCGCAAAAGTACCCGCATTCGCTTGCCCAGTTACCGCTCCGGCAAGATACAAAGTCGTGCCATCGGGAGAAAGCGCTGAGGAACGCAAGCCGTCGTTGATTGAGGTGGATCCATAGAATTTGCGCACGAGCGTGCTGTTGGCACCACCATTGACGTCGCGAATCTCCACGAACGAATCCTGCGACGTCCCATTTTGAATGTCACCTGTCCACGCCAGAACGCCATTGGCGATGTTGACGCTCGACCCTCCGCCGACTGCCGCAATCCCATCGAGCGGATTCGTGATCCATTGCGGTTTTCCAGTCCTATCGAGTTTCGCCAAGAATGGCTGCGCGGCCTTTGCTATATTTTGCACGGCATTCGCTGCATCAAGGCGCAATTCGCCATCGTAATACCCGGTGAAGAAAAGGCTTCCGTCATTCGCCAATGCCATGTCGAGCAGCGTTTGCCCTTGATCGTCGCCAAATCTGGCTCCGTACGTGCAGCCAACGCACGGATTCCCACTGCTGCTGCTGCTGCTGCTGCTACTGCTGCTACTGCTGCTACTGCTGCTACTGCTGCTGCTGCTGCTGCTGCTGCTACTGCTGCCCGTTCCACCCGAACCGCTTCCGCTCGTCGATGTAGAGCTGCTCGATCCGCCCTTCCCACCGCTTCCACCGTCGCCAGGCGCAGCCTCGAAATCCCAATCCAGGACGGCAATACACGCCGGCGCAGAAACCATGAGCGTGATCGTAGTAAACGTACCCAGCCAAACTCGATTCATCATTCGCGTCTCCCCGATTTTCAGAAACGACCGCTCAACCCGAATCGCGCGCCATCCGGCGATACCCAGAATCCGACGCTCGACGTTTCTTTGCCCTTTCCACTCGTTAGAATGAGCGGAATACTGACGCCAACGCCTACGACGCCTAATGCCAAAGCTACCGTATTGACAATGGATAACGTTTGACCACGACTGGCGATGTCAATGGCTTCGGGACTGCATCCTTTACGCGTAGGACACGCTTTTTCAGCCGCAGTGTGATCGCTCAAGGCTAAGCCGCCCGTAATCGCACCTGTGATGAGCCCCGCAACGCCGACGCCTCCCACGACAAACCCCACGGTACGTTTTGTATTACGTGACGAATCCTTGGAAACCGCGGGTGCAGAAGAATTGGGTGATCCAGGTTCGACTTGCAACGTTTGCCGCTTGCCTTCCTCCATGACGACGTCGTATTGGCGATTCGGCAGACCCGGAGCTTCGACAACGACGACGTGTTTTCCTGGATCAACAGGCATATCCGTGCCGATCATGGTAGGTTCGAGTTCGGCATTGTCATAAGTGACGACGGTGCCGGCAGGAGAATCGGCCTTCAGCACGATACGCAGATTAGGTACTTTCGGCTTTATTTCGGCGAGGGCATCGCGAACGATCGCCCGCCGATCGTCACCGGAGGGCAATTGCGGCAAGAGTTCTTCCAAATGTTGCATGGCTTTGGCAAGTTGCCCAAGCTTCTTCTCGCAAAGCCCCATATTGAGCAGCGTACCGCGACCAGGCTTCAGAGCATGGCTTTCGCGAAAATATTCGAGCGCCTTTTGGCAATTGCCGCGATCTTGCTCGTTGCGACCTTTGCGAAATTGTTCGTCCGCGCGGGCGTTCATGTCCGCTTGCGGCGGCGTCTCCGGGGCTTTCTTGGGTTGCGCCAGACCCGCATGCGAAAAACATAACGAAATTCCGAGCGTCACAAGGAGAATTCGGCAGTGCATTCGCTTCCCTTCAGTCATTGATATCGAGAGGATTCGGGCGTGGTGATGGAGCTGGCGTCACGGGAGTCGTTGCCGTCGGAGCCGTCGTCTTCGCGGTTGGAAAGGGTCCCGCGGTGGTCGCCGCCGTAGTCGGCAACGGCGCAACTGCCGACGGCGCAGCTCCCATTGGTGCCACCGTCGGCGGCACGGAAACGACAACATTCGGGTTTGCCGTGACCAACGATGGACTTGGTGCGGGGGCAGCTTGCACGGATTCGTCGGGTCCGGAGCCTTGCTGCATGAGGAAAATGCCCACGACAAGCCCAATGGCGACGAAAGCCAAACCAATACCCAACACGACGCCTTTGGACAGGTTCGACGATGATTTCGGCACGGCAATGGCCGTTCCTGGCGACGCCATTAGTTGCGCATGCTGCATGGTAACCGCTTGAAATGTGCCCGGCGCAGCCTCGAGCGCAGAGGACGTGTAAGGCGCTTCTGAAGAAGCTGAGGACTGAGGAGGTCGTTGTGATTGTCCGGGCACACCGGATGCCATTTCAATGGCCGCTTGAAGCGCTGCGCTATCGCCGATCAACGGCAACGTCTTGACCCATTTTGGTGACTGCGGCATTGTACCGGTTGAAATGGGCGCACTTCCGGAAACGGCCGCAATGAATGCGTCGGCCATTTCTTGCGCCGACTGGAATCGTCCCCCAGGTTCTCGCGTCAATGCCCGCACGAAAAATGCATCGACCGCGGCCGGTATTTCCGGCACGACGAAAGACGGCGGCGGACAAGAATCCGTGCACACGCGGACCATCACATCCCCCGTATTCGTCCCTGGAAATGGCGCATTGCCCGTGAGCATCTTGTAAAGAATCACTGCGACCGACCACAAATCACTACGATGATCAACCTGCCGCGAACTACGAATTTGCTCGGGGCTCATGTAATGGACCGAGCCCATCATAACGCCCGTTTCTGTTGCACCAGCAGCTTCGTCCGCGTCGTTTTTTGAAGTTTCCTTCACGATGCCGAAATCGAGAACTTTGACGACCTGTTCGCCATCCTTTTCGGCCAAAAAGATGTTTCCAGGCTTTAAATCTCGATGCACGAGACCCGCCTCATGCGCGGTACGCAACGCTTTGCAGACTTGACCGAGAATCTGCGCCGTCTTCGGCAAAGCAAAACGGGGTTCACGTTTTAATCGATCCGAGAGACTCTCGCCCTGCAAAAGCTCCATCGCAATGTACGGCATACCGTCGTCGATGCCAAAATCGAGAACCTGGACGACGTGTTGACTGCGCAAACGAGCAGCAACCTTCGCTTCTCGCTCGAACCGCGCACAAAGCTCGGCGGATTCTATGAGCGTCGGCATCATGAACTTGACCGTGACGTCAACGTCGAGCTCGCGATGCCGCGCAATCCATACCGAGCCCATCCCACCTTTCGCGAGCAACCGAACGAGCACGTATCGGCCACCTACAACGACCCCAACCGCAGGCGTGATCATGGCCGCCCCCAGCCAACGAATCCGCCTGCAATTGTGCGTGTCGAGCTACCGCGAACAATCCGCATGATCGTCGCGATCTGCCGTGGAGAAAAGCCCCATAAGGCCACGAATAGCGTCCGCATGATGAAAATACCGAGGAGCAAAACACGACGCTACTCGATGGTACTTTGTGCGTCAAACGGATTTTGGGTTTCGATCCCGAACATCCGAAGCGTAACTCATCCAACACGACGAACGACCCGCAAGCCAAACGTCACGACGCCTAAAAACGTACCGCAAACTTGGATACGATTCCTTCGCTCGGCGCTCGGCGCAAACCTACTGCGGTCTTCCCTGAGCCACCCACGTCTCGACGAGTTGAATGTCTTCCGGCGTCACCGAAGGCAATCCCATCGGCATTCCGCGCACGACAGCATCCCGCTGACCCGCTTCTTCGCGATAACGCGCCAGGAGCGCATACACGATCCTCGGTGTACCGTCGGGCATTTTCGAAAAAATGCTCCGCCGTTCGCCTTTGTCGTCGACATACCCAGCTTGAATGCCTTCGTATTCAGCAAGGTTCAATCCACGCGGTTTGAATCCGAATCCACCCGTATTGCCAGGACCACCATCACCAATCGCGTAATCCGGTTCGGCATGGCAATGCCAGCACGTATTGCGAAAAACTCGTTGGCTCACTTCATCGTACGTTACTTTACGTGTCAAGACGGGTAATCGAGCAGGAGCGGGAATGTTGATTTTTTCAGCCAACGCTTGATTGACGAGAAACGCTGTCACGTCGCGTAGTTCTTCCGGCGACAAGGGCGTCTTGGGCATCGCCGTATCAGGATTGATCGCTTTGGGATCTTCGATCCACCGAATGATTTCCCCCGCATTCATGCGTTCCCGGACGTACCGCAAATCAGGCGCCAACGAATGACCTCGACGTTCGCCCGGACCTTCGACCACCGGCATTCCCGCCGGAAGAGTGGCCCGCGGAGCACCCGTGTATTCATGACATTGCCGACAACCTTTTTGCTCGAAAACCACCCCGCCCTTTTCAGCACTCGCACCATCCAAAGAAAATGGTTTGGCAGGTACGGATCCGGCCGTCAAGTACGCGGCCACATCACGAGCTTCTTCCGCAGATATCTCGAGCCGCGGCATACTGGTTTCCATATGCGGACGCATATCTCGCGGTTCGAGCAAAAATTGTTCAATGAATCCACGACGAAGCCGACCACCAATGTTGACGAGCGAAGGCGTGTCCCGAAAATGGACAATGTTCTTTGACCACTTGGCCAGCGTCGTAGCCGACGCTTTGTACGTGCCGCCGTGAATCTGTTGATGACAACGAACGCAATCTTTGTCGAGCGCCGGAACTTCAACGTCGGCCAGTGCGTGGCACCGATTGCATTCGAATTTGGTGACGAGTGTTTTGCCGCGCTGCGCATCGCCGAGGGGCGGTTCCGCATACGCCATCACAGACGCAGCGGAAGCGGAGGCGGTTGGGGTTGGTCGAACTTCCTCGGCGCGCTCGTTCTTGCGACACCCGACGACGAGGAGAGAGACGAAACTTGCAAGAACGAACGCGCGAAACACGATGGAACACTTTCCGATCAGCTTTGGCCACCCGGTGACGCCGGGACTTTACAGATCTCAGCATCTTTGGCCATTGCCGTGCAACGCTGAACTGCCGCATCACGCGCCGCAGCATTTCCTGCTTGGTTCTGGAGACGACCAAGCGTCGCGTACCCTTGCGGCGTCGACATCAGGTCCCGATCGGACAAACTTTGCAAAATCCCCCGCGCTTCTTCCTGCCGCCCGTCAACCTTCGCCAGCGCTTCGCCAAGATCCGTATCGACCGCGGGGTCATTCTTGCGTTGCGTGCGGAGCCGCTCGAGCGACGAAACCGCCCACGCCATGTTCTGCGCCCGCTGTTCGGATGTCTTGGAGCGCCACGTCGGATCAAGCTCGATGGCACCATCGGTCCGAACGAGCGCAATCGCCAACGTCCGCTGGGCACGACCCAACATACCGTCTTTGCCCGGATTGATGGTCCGAATCTCGGGGAACATACGCACGACCGACTGCGCAGCATCGACGATCTTGCCATCGCGCAGAGCCTTCTCGGCATTCGCCAAGCCCTGAATACGATGGTCGATCTCCGGAATGAACACGTCCCCACACGCACGCGCGTCGTGGGAAAAAGCAGCAGCAGCCGAAAGGGCTGCACAAGTAAGAGCAAAACGAGCAACGAGCGTCCTGAGCGTGTTCATGGGTGTCTCCTCATCCTCCAAGCGCGAACGGGTTCTTGGACGTATCGAGTGGTCTGGAGCTTCTGTGACAACGACAAGTAAAAAAAGTTTTGACGAAGTTCGTCAGTTCGGAAAAAGAACGCTCGAGGTTCGAGAACCCTTTCACTGTTCGTCAGGTCTCACGACGAAATCGTCACGAACACTTGAAAAGTAAGAGCAGCCTTGCCGCGCATGAGGCCCTCCACCTATCCTCGCACTGTCTTCAGACCTTCACGAACCAACATGTACGCGTCTTTGGCTGAACATTTCGGTACGACGCAGATGCTCCGCATCGAACGGAGCCTGTCGGCAGAACCGTCCCTCCACGGCTATCTCTTGGGGTTGAGTCCTGTCCTGGGGCTGATGCACTGTTTCGATGACTTCGACCCCGACGGCTATACGATTTTCCGCCTCGAAGACGTGCTGGCGCATGAACGAGGTCCCCACGAGAAACACTGGGATCGCATGCTCACCGGCGAAGGTTTGCTCGGAGGAATGGGGCTCCCCAGCGAAATCGACTTGAGCAATTTGCAAGCAGCTCTCGGGTCACTTCAAACCCATTACGCCGACATCATCGTCGAGTGCGAAGACGACAGCGATGAAGAAGGCTCTTTTTTCTTGGGCCGCATCCTCGAAGTCAGCTCCGAAGGCGTTTCACTGCTCTACGTCGATGCACTCGGACACTGGGACGAGATGCCTTCGCTGATTTCGCTCGAACGAATCACGAAAGTTCAGTTCGACACGCCCTACTTGCGACGTTTCATGCGTTACGTGGAACCGTTCCCGGCCCACTGACCCGCGAGTCAGTGTGTGGCGTCGATGGCGCCTGGACTGAGCAGCACACCGCACATCGTCTTGCACAAGATGTTGTTTTCGGGACACGTGCATTGCCCCTGTTTCTTCAAATCGAGCTTCTGCTGCATCTCGCCGATCGTGAATCCTGCACGTTGCTCGACTTTTTTGACGGTCCATTTGTCGCGCTTCTGCCAAGGCGTGCGAGGATCCGTGTCCTTGCCATCGGCTTCGGCGCAGCAGCGAAAACTCAGGAAGTAATAATAAAAATCTTCGTCGTGCGTGTAGACCTTGGGCCGGCACTGGTTACGCACGCCCTTGTACCAAGGCCCGCCCGTATGAACGCTGTCGAACTTGGCGCGACGGCTGTTCTTGGGTTGCTCACTGGCCACGACTTCGTCCGTGTTGGCCGGCATGTCCGCAACGCCAAAATCACTGATGCATTGAGGCTGCGATCCGCTGGGAACGCCATGCCATAACCGCGCGAGTTCGTCGCCATCACGCTTGGCGACTTTTTTCATGTTCGGACCATCCCACATATGGTCGCCGTTGCACTTGGCGGCATCCCGGACAAACCCGTGCGGGAACGGCTTCATTTCTGGGCCTTCACACGCAAAGTTCCACTCGGACTCGGTACACATACGTTTGCCGACGGATGCGCATTTGATCTGCGCTTGATGAAATCGATTCATCACTTCCGGTCGCACGCCCTTTTGGTTCGGCCATTCATACGTGTCGACGCAATATCGCTTCTTCACACGCTCGCCGACACACGTCGCCACCGGCTCGAAGTCTTCACACACGACCTTCTTGTTTGACTTGTCAAACCAGCTCTTCTTGCACTTGTGCTCGACTTCCGTGCAGTAGTCGCCATCGACGAGTTTCATGTCGGCGGGGCACGCCGCAGGAGCCGCTGGCGTAGCTGGTGCAG
Source organism: Polyangiaceae bacterium (assembly GCA_031415295.1). Lineage (GTDB taxonomy): Bacteria > Myxococcota_A > Polyangia > Polyangiales > Polyangiaceae > Polyangium. The sequence continues at coordinate 29,752 of JANORL010000507.1, forward strand.
AAGCTGCAAGGTTTGTCGGAGGCGTGGACGGATCGGTCGTTGGTGCAGGAGGCGGCGTCTGAACTGCAACGGTCACTGCCGGCGGAGGCGGAGGTGGGGGCGGCGGTGGAGGAACATGACGAGGCGGATCGATCGCCGCGGCGGTACACGCGAGGCCAAAAACGGAGGTGGCAACGAGGAACGGTAACCAGGAGGCGTTGATGCGCATGACGGCATTTCCCCCTTAACCGGTTTGCGTCCGCGCGCCAGTTATTGGCTCAAAAACGGGTGAACAGGCGTCACTTGGGAGGAACGGGCGGCTGGTCGTCGGGCTGCACGCATGCCGACAAATCGAAAAGCATGAAGAGCAATGCCTTCTCTTGCGGAGACAAATCCGTGGTCGTGCAGCCGCTTGGAAACGGCGTGTTCACTTGATCCCCAGACGACACGTGGATGTCACTCAACACGACGCGACCACATTGTTGTTCTTCCGGAACACCGATGGGCGTGTTGAACGTGAGGTACTGGATGGACTTGGGCGACGTTCCATAGATCCAACGGCGCGAAACGGTGGGATTGACCGCACTGACCGTGTTCTGACCTTCCTCGACGACGAGTTTCCCCGGCATGGTCGATGCGCCGACGTTGACGAGCCAATCACGAAGCGCGGCACCTTTCGGGAAGGATGAATCGATGTCGGCCGTGAAGGGATTAGGCAGATCCGGTTGGTTGTCCCAAAGCGCAATGTCGGGAAACGGTGCAGGACCCGCTTGCAGCCAATAGTTGTGGAAATGCGACGCGAAAATACGGCCACCTTTCGACGCGTAGTCGAACATGGCCTGCAGAGCCGATGCAGGCTTGGTCCCTGCATTTGGACCACTTTCGCACGCGAGAAGCACGACGTCGTACTTGGACAAACTATCGACGGTGCCCCACAAAGTCGTCGACGCATCGAACGCTGCTCCGCCATTGAGGTTCCCAGCGTATTTGTTCGTGCCTCCAGATCCCGCGAAGAGATTGACTCGACCCGAACTTCCAGGCGGCGTGAACTCGCTGTCGTCGATGCCGATCTTGCGGAGCAAACACTCGAGCGGATCCGCACTACCCGTACTCAATGCAATACGTGGCAAGTCACCTTCGGTTTGGTTCCGGGGCAAACGCGTCAGCGATGTGTCGGTGATCGGGTTGTCGACACACTTGTCGACTTTGGGAAGGACCAACTGACGGCGCCACTTGCCCACTTGAATGACGAGCGGAATGTTTTCGCCAACAGGAACGTTTTCCAGGACAAACTGTCCTTGGGTGTCCGTGAGTGCCGTGACGACGGGATCTCCGGAAAGTACCGAGCCGCATTGATCGCAGCTCGCACCTTCAGGTACCGGTTTGAGCGCCGAGTTGGGGACGTAAACGGTGATGTTGTAGAGCGGCGTTTTGCCCGCAGGATCGAAGACCTTGCCGGTAACCGTCGTCTTTGCGCCAGCTGCGCAGGTCACTTGCTGACACTGGAGGTTGTAACAAGAGGGTCCACTGCCGGCGAACATGCCGCCGAGGTTGTCTCCGCCAGTCCCCATGCCCCCCGCGCCGCCCTTGCCGCCGCTCGACGTTCCCGTCGATGCCGAGCTACCCGAGTTTTGAGGATCCGGGCCTTTGCAGCCGCCAAATGCGACTGCTGCCGCTGTCGCGACGCTGATGATTCCAACTCCAAATGCGCGTCGAGCCTTCATACGCATCGTCCTTTGGTGCCAAGCAAAGAATCCGCCCCACACGTGCAAGCACAGCTACGCGTGAGAGTCGTTCATGATGCCTCAGTCGTGGATGGGTTGCGCGGGTTTCACCCCGGACCCCACGAGGGCTCCCGCCCTCGACCTGGCAAGGGGCAATGCCCCTTGACCCGTACATGGTTCGTCCGCTGCGCGGCCAAACCAACATTCATTTTCTATTGTAAAAAGTTGGGCTTTCGGCAGAGCGTCGATTGATGACGCAAACACGAATGTCGAGAGATAACGGTGCCCAGGGCCAGAATCGAACTGGCCACACGCGGATTTTCAGTCCGCTGCTCTACCAACTGAGCTACCTGGGCAGGTAGCGGGACGTCTTGCGACGACGCGGGCCGGAACGTTACGCAAGGCGCCGAGCAAGTCAAGTACGAGCGTCAAGATTGTCCGCCGTGTCTGAATTTCCTGGTGGCAGCCCTTCGGGCGCCGCGGGTGCGACATCGTCGTCCGTTCGGTTTTCCTCGGGCAGAGAAGCGACTTCGGGCGCTTCGACCGCCAGGACTTCCGCCACCGTTGGCTCGACGAGCGTCGACACGGCTTCCGACGGCTCCAGCTCGGGAGCGACGACAGGCCGCGCGTCATCGACGTGGCGAATCGCGGAGGCAAACCACGAGGCTCTTAGGAAAAGGGCCAGGATGATCGATGCTTGGTACACCAAGAATCCTAGAGCGACCTTCGCCGACGAATCGACGCCGAGACGCGAGACGACGGATAGAGCCGCGTAGATCACGATCGCTCCGAGAATGGCTCGAACGCCCCACGCGCCAACCACGTGAACATGGGACTTCTTGAGCGTGTGCCATCCACGTCGCAGCGCAGCACGAAAGCGCAGTCCATCGCGAATAGCTCCAACGCGCGCGAGATCGTGAAAGACACCGACCAACAACACGAGGAGCAGCGCAACGAGCGTAAAGCCAAACTTCACACGATCGGCGCTGGGAGCGTCGAACGAAGGGCGTCGGGAGATCGCGCCACCAACGGCTGAAAGGATCGCAAACACGATGGCTTGCACGAAAGCGAAGGCGCCAAAAAGCAGCGCAAACGTGCCCACGGGTCGCAGCGCAAACGACCCAACGTCGCGAGCCGTGATGCGGCCTTTCGTGGCGAGTGCGCCAATGAGTGCAGCAAGCGGCATGATGCTGGCGATCGAGGCGACGGCAAGCAGCACGAGCGCACTCAGCATGATCGGAGGGATGGCAAGGCGCGAGCGGCGGATCGCTTCGACAAACAGCAAGCCGCCTTCGTCGAAAAGGACGGCATCGCCACGCGGGTAGCCTCCAATAGCGCCGCCAAACATGACGGCGAAGGGCGTGGCCACGAGCAACGAGACCACGAGCCGGTAGGCGTACATGACAAACACGACCCCGGGGCGACGCCACGCGGCAGGTGTTTGTTCGAGCAAATATTCAGTGTTTTGCATCGTCGTCACGGGGCCAAGAGTTGCAAGAAAACTTCCGCGCCCATTACGCCGCGCGACAAGGCTCGCCCTGCGGACAAACCAGACGACGTGGAGCGGGCATTGTCGAGAAGGTTTGAGTCCAAATAAACGCGATGTTCCGGATCGACGATCGCATAAGCGAGCTCTTGATCGCCGGCGTAAGGAATCTCGAACGTCGTACCTTCGCCGTCCCACGTGACCCGTTTGACGGTGCCATCCTTGGACACGATGTCGATGTCGACAGGAAACACGAGCGTTCCACGACGACGAACCATCACGCGGCCTTGGTACAGAGTATCGACGACGGGAGCAGTGTCGGGTTTTTCGGGGTCACCGAAGACTCCCTTCAAAGGTTCACGTTCGGACGAAACGACATCGCCGATCCCGTAATCGACCCAAGCGCGTTCCAAGAAAGCCGCACGCATATTATCGGCAGCACTGGTACCAAGCACCTCGCGGAACACGGCGAGCATGTCGTTCAGCGTAGGGTGACCAAACCGATATCGCCGCGTGTACACGCCGATGGCACGACGGAACTTATCCTCGCCGTACACGTGCGACATCGTCTTGAGGATCGTTGCCGTTCGCGAATACACGAGCGCGCCATAATCACTTCCACTCGCAAAATGTGCCGACGACTCAGCGACTTCGTCGTTGTGTTGCACTTCCGCAGCTGAAAGCCGCACCAGCGACGGCATGGCCAAACCCATACCTCCAGGAAGCCTCATCGCCGATGCACGAGGCCACAACACTTCTGCTACGACGCCTTCTGCGTACTGGTTGAAGCCTTCATCGAGGAACGGAAACGCATGCTCGTTTGTCGCGACCATCCCTTGGAACCACTGATGTCCAAGTTCGTGCAACGTGACAAGTTCGACGTTACGCACGCCCGTTTTGTCCGAATACCACTCGCCGCCCGTCGTAATGAGCGTCGGGTATTCCATGCCGCCTGCTTCTTCCGCTCCACGCGGAGGATGCACGAGCGTAAGCGTTCCATGCGGGTACTTGCCATACGCCGCGCCAAAGTGCGTCAGGCCAAACTTGGCTGCATCGACTTGGATTTCCGCAACACGCTCATAGCCCGGGGGAAACAAACAACGAATCGCCACGCCATCATCGGACTTCGTCGTGATCTCGCGAAACTTGTCCCACGCGGTAAACGCAAAGTCGTGCACGTTCTCTTGGACAAACCTGCGCTCGATGCGTCCGTTTTGCGCTTTTTCGCTCTCGAGTTTGCCCGTAGCACCCACGACGTACCCTTCCGGCACATCGATCGTGACGTCGTACGTGCCGAAATCCGCGTAAAATTCCGAGTACCGATAGAAGGGAAAATGCGCCCAGCGTCCACTCGCTTCCAGCTTGGCAAGCTTCGGGAACCATTGACCCGCCATGTGAAACGTTCCCTCGAAACCCGTTCGCAACGTGACCGTGGGAAGGTCAGACAACCACGCAACGTCTAGCGTGAGGGTTTCTCCCGGCGCAACGGCACGCGGTAGCCCGAGCCGTACTTCAGTCTCGTCGTCGACATCACCCGGC
>JANORL010000508.1:0-25619 GCA_031415295.1 Polyangiaceae bacterium
ATTTCCGGTCCCGATACACCCGGATTGCAACAACCATTTCGTACGATGGATGGTTCAGGGCATTCCGTTAGCATGACGCCTCCACCGTCCGGCCCCGCATCCGTGCCTCCGTCCGGTCCGACATCGCCGCCAGGAAATGGATTGTTGATCTGGTTTTCAATTTGATCGAGCGTGTAACACTGACGTTGTGGCGTTCCATTGGCGCACATTGGCGCACCGGACGTGGAACCGGTCGAACTCGACGATGTGGCGCTGCCGGAACTTCCCCCGCTGCCTCCTACGTCGATTTCGCTCCCACAACCCATGAGACTTGTCGCGCTGACCAGTCCCGTCGCAAATAAAAGTGCGGCGATCCGAATCCCCATTTGTTTCGCGTGATGCATGTAAACCTCCCAGCAGCTATTGGCCGTAATGATGTCCAGAATGTTCTTACCATGCAAATGCAATGCCACAAAGTTGAACGGAAGCGCTTTTTCTGCAACAATCTTCTCACAGTGCATCATTCGAAATCATTCCTCCTTCCTCGCCGCACATTTCTCGTTGCTCTCGGTGGGGCGGCTGTAGCCGCTTGTCAAAAGTCTTCGTCTCCCATCGCTCCTGCCAATGACCGATGGCGAGATCTCTCATTTCCAGCTCCCGACGAACAACGCGCCTTGGTCCTGGTGCCGCCGTCACCACGCCCATTACCGGTGCTCATAACATTGCATGGACGCGGAGAATCCGGCCGAGGGCTCGAAGTGGGCGCCAAGGCGTGGCGTGACGATTATGGCCTCGACAAACTAGAAGCTCGGCTTCGTGCCTGTTCGCTTACCCGCGCGGATCTTGATGAAATGGTTCTCGACGACCGACTTGGGCGCCTCAATCATTCGCTCAAGAAAAACCCCTATGAAGGTCTCGTCGTTGCGTGCCCGTACACCCCGGATTTGAAAGATCGGTCGGCCAAGGGGTCCGCGTCCTTTGCGCAATTCGTTCGAGAATCGTTGCTTCCCCGAGTGCAAACGGAAAGCAAGAGCCTCACGACGCGTGAAGCGACGGGTATTGACGGCGTGAGTATGGGTGGGCGCCTTGCATTATTCGTCGGCTTTTTGCATGCGGACATCTTTGGAGCTGTCGGAGCACTACAGCCAGCCATCAAAGTGGAAGAAGCCGAGATGTTGGCCATGATGGCCAAACGCGCAACGAACGGTAAAAAACTCGCGATTCGTTTGGTCTCTAGCGAGGGAGATCCATTTTTGGCGGCGGTACGTGCGTTATCGAAAGCTCTCGACGATGTTGCTGTCCAGCACGACTTGGTCGTGACGCCTGGCCCGCATGATTATGCGTGGAATCGAGGTCCCGGCGGGGCGGAAATGCTCTTGTGGCACGAACGGGTGTTGCGAGGATTGCCGGGGCCGTGAATCACATGCTTGATTCGCGTTTCACCTGCAAATACCGCGTTTCCGGATTCTCACGACGCCAGATCACGGCATCCATGCAATAATGGTGAATGTTCACGAACGCAAATAACGCCGCGAAACAAGGAGTTGCTCCTATCGGATCGTATTCTTTCGTGGCCAATCGTGAACCAATCAGCGAATCGAAGATCGTGGGGCCAATGTGAAAGAAAAACCATCCCAGCCCGAGCGAAACGAGCGCTAGACCGAGAAGTCGCGATGTTGCCGACCGTTGGAAATGCGGTGGCCCTTCCAGTTCGCGGGCTTTGTTTCCTTCGAGCAGCCAGACGATATACAAATACTGAATCGAATGCAGTGCCGGAATCACGTAAATGAGCAGCGGATCGATACTCGAATAAATGAGCCACGGCCAAACGCTGCACAAAAGCGCAACGAGAGGCGTCCCAATCGGCAGTCGTCCGTCACGTTTCCATTTGCTTCCCAGTGCCCAGACCATCGGTACGATCGTCGCAAAAAACAGCACCGCCGTGACTTGTTCCAGACCTCGAGGATGGGCGAACGTCACGTACCAAATGCCTTTTTCTTCCGCGGCATGCCCAATGTCTCGAGGATTCGACCACGCATAAGCCCAACCCGCATAACAATGCCCGAGAATGGCCCAGCGTTCGGCCTTGTCGAAACGTACGCCGCGGCGCGCTGAAAGAACTGAAAATACGCCAAACCCTTGTTTGACGTAATGCCAGCCGACCAAGAAAAACATGAGCTGGATCATCACACCGAGCGACGAAGCCGAACGAAATACGAGCGCGGTAATGCCCCAAATGACGAGTACGATGGGAATGACGAATCCAGCAAGCAAATAACGAATTTGTTGCCAACCGGTAAAACCGTTGCCTAATGCGCGCGACCGGGCGTCTTTGTAATATAAAAAATACGTGACGGCAAAATGCGGATCGTTGATCACGAATGCCGCCGCGAACATCGTAAAGGAAACAATGTATTCGGTCGAGTCGAGGCCGAAGACTTTCCGTAGAATCCACGACAACGGGTACAGAAAGGGCGTCAGGCCACCAACCACGGCAAATTCGAGGAGCCCGTTCGTCCGACGATGACGGCGAGGGAGGTCAACGAGCTGTGGCGCGGTCGCGACGGTCGTCATGGCGCGAGAATATCATTGTGGTAGTTTTTGTGTCGGTTCTGTTGGACAAATCGAGACCTCCAAACACTCACGAAATCAGCGGAAAACCATCTTGACTATGCATCCACCGAGCGGCAAGGGTTTGCCCATGGCACTACCGGAACCGAAGACCGACCATGAATACCCGTTAACCGTGGACATCTCGCACGTGGTCATCGAGAGCGAAGCGCCGATAAGCATCCTCACTGAGAAACAAGAAAGGCTACTTACCGCTCCCCTTTATGCCTCGTGGTCGGGACCGCCTCCCGAAGACGACCAAATCCCTCGTATATTCGAGGTCTTCGCCAACGTTGGTCTGTTCATCAGTCCGCATGAACCGGCGATCGTTCCGGATGTGATGCTCAGCCTCGACGTCAAGATTCACGAGGATCTTTCGAAGAAAGAGCATCGAAGTTACTTTATCTGGGAGTTTTGCAAGGTGCCGGATGTCGTCATCGAAATCGTTTCGAATCGCGAAGGGGGCGAATTGAGCGACAAGATGCGGCGATACCGGCGGATGTGTATCAAGTATTACGTCGTCTACGATCCTCATCTTCACCTCAGCAAGACGGCGCTGCGCTCGTACGAACTACGCGGAGACCTCTATATCGCCCTCGACAAGCACTACTACGAGCCCGTTGGGCTTGGCCTCGTCGAATGGAAAGGCGAGCACGAGGACCATTCGGCGACGTGGATTCGTTGGTGCACCAAAGATGGTCAACTGATACCGACCGCTGAGGAAACAGCGAAAGAAGAGCGCAGGCGCGCAGACGCCGCGGACAAACGTGCGGAAGCCGCGGACAAACGCGCAGATGACGAGCGCAAACGCGCAGAGCAGCTTGCCGCCAAACTTCGTGCCCTGGGCATCGATCCCGACGCTTCGTGACGTCCTGACTGCCTCAAATCCCTTGATATATCGCCCCGCATCGCCTCAAAACCAGAAACCATGGTAAGCCGTGAACGTGGTCGATTCGTCGATTCGCAACCAGCGAGCAGCCGTGGGCGTGGAAGCAGCGGGCTACGAAGCGGTTCTTCGGCCGCTCGAAGCTGCCTTTGGCCGTAGACGCGGCGATGCGCGAAGGTTTGGGGGCAAAGCATCGAGCCTCGGACGCCTCGTGCGCGAAGGCTTCCCCGTGCCTCGTGGCTGGGTTCTCCCCGCGGAACACTTCGACGCTCTCTCGCAAGACACGCTTCCTCGAGGGCACGATCTTCCCACGCTCATCAAACTCGCGGGCAGTCGAGTGGGCATCGATCGTTCCGCGCGCGCGCGCGATCGCATTCAAGAAACGCCCTTGTCTCCGGCCATCGTGTCTGCCGTGCAGATGCTTTGGGACGAAATCGAAATATCGGCACCTTGGGGCGTTGCCGTTCGTTCGAGTGCCACGTGTGAAGACGCTGCTGAAACGAGCTTTGCCGGACTCGCCACGACCGTGCTTGGTGTGCGTGGACCGGAAGCGCTCATGGCTGCGATCAAGCAAGTGTGGGCGAGCGCTTTTTTGCCGCGCGCGCTCGAGTACATTGCGCACGCCGGGGTTCGTGATGTCGCCATGGCCGTCGTCATTCAAGTCATGGCGCGAGCCGATGCTGCCGGTGTTCTTTTTACGGCACCTCCTCCTGGTTTGGCCGGGCCACACTGGAACCAAGAAGAACGACTCATCAACGTCACGTGGGGACTTGGAGCGCCCGTTGTCGAAGGCGCGATGCCTACCGATTCCGTGCGACTCGCCAAAGATGGCAGCGTCGTCTCCATGGTCATCGCGGACAAACCTCGCGCCGTGATTGTTGGTCCCGCGGGGCTCGAAGTGATCAACATACCCGCAGCAAAATCTGCGCAATCCGCCCTTTCCACGGAATCCATCCACGAGCTTGGAGCGCTTGCTCGACGCTTGGAACTCAGTTCGCCGGGTCCTTTCGACGTCGAATTCGCCGTGGAAAAAACGCCGCAAGGAACCGATCGCGTAGTGTTCTTACAAGTCCGGCCCATTGGTGGCGGGGGTTTTCCCGAAGGAGGCGATGCAACGACCGTGTGGTCTCGCGCGAACGTGGGCGAAGCATTGCCGGGTGCAGCCACACCGCTCACCTGGTCGATCGCGCGAAAATTTTCCGAAAAGGGCTTCCGAGAAGCGTTTGCCGCGCTGGGTTGTCGTGTGCCCAAAGCCGCGCATCTCGTCGCGAACGTGCAAGGGCGGTTTTACCTGAACCTCTCGCGGTTCATGCAGATCTCGGCGCAAGTGCCGTTCTTGACCCCACGTGCGTTGTTGCAAGTCAGTGGCGGAGCGAGCGATGCCGCGATCACGCTGCTCGAACAGCAGACCGAAAACGTTTCCACTCGCCGCTTCATCACGCGGTTGCCGTTTGTCGCTCCCCGTGTGCTCGCCCGACAAGCCCGCCTCGAAGATGAAGTGCGCGCGTATGAAAAGGATGCTGATCGTGCGCGGCGATCGCTGCACGAAATGGATCTCGGCATCTTGCCCGACGATGCTCTCGTCACGACCCTCAACACGGCGAGCGCGTTACTCGATCGCACCGGCACGTTGATGCTCGAATGCGCCTCCGCTTCGCTTGCTGCGCATCTCGGTCTCGCGCGCCTCCTGGATCAAGTTGCCGCGCGTCGAACCTCCGTACGCGATGACGTCTCGCTCGGCGATGTCCTAAATCCGGCAGACGGTGCCACCCCTGGAGCGACCCTCGCGCAAGCACTCACCGGCGGCGTTCGTGAACTCGACAGCGCAGCTCCTGGTGTTGCACTTGCTGCTCTTGCCGAGATTGTTCGCAACGAGCCTGTCGCACGTGAACGTCTCGTTGCCGGAATCGTTCGAGGTCCAAGTGATTTGCCCGAAGGCTCGACACGTCGAGCACTCGAGAGATTTTTGGACGAACACGGAGATCGTGCCGTACGCGAAGCTGAACTCGCAACAAAGCGTTGGCGCGAAGATCCCGCCCCGATCATTTCGATGCTCGTGTCGTCATTACGTGCACCAGAAGGCGAAGCAACGCGAGCCCTCGCCCGTGCACGAGCGCTTTCTGATCGCGAGATGGCGCAGCTCGAAATGCGTCTCGGTCCCGTGCAGATGTATGCCGTTCGAACGCTCGTGAATCGTTCGCAACAATTCACGCGTCTTCGCGAACGTATGCGCACGTGGGTCACGCGCGTGCTGGGCATGTTGCGCCTCATCGCACTCGACATCGATCGTCGCTTGCGACGTATCGATCCATCGTTGGACGAGGGTGCCGTTTTCTTCTGCACCTTCGACGAACTCGTACAGGCATTACGCAGCGGTCGTGCCGACGTGGGTCATGTCGTGCGTTTGCGGCGCGCCGAATATCTACGTGATGCCGCGAGGCCCGATCCTCCGACTGTGTTTATTGGTCGACCGCCTCCTGTGCAAATTCCGCCACCAGCAGGCAAACACCTCAAGGGTTTGCCCGCGTCGAGTGGTGTTGTCGAAGGTCTGGCGCGCGTTCTTGGACCGGGAACTGCGGACCTTGATTCGGTTCGTCCGGGTGAAGTTCTCGTCGCACGTACGACCGACGTTGGTCTCTCGCCGCTTTTTCTCGTCGCAGCTGCCGTTGTCACGGAAATGGGTGGACCGCTCTCGCACGCAGCTGTCGTGGCTCGCGAATACGGCGTTCCTGCCGTCGTAAACGTTGCAGGTGCAACGGTTGCTATTCGCACAGGCGACCTCGTGCGAGTCGACGGTGATCGCGGCACGGTTGAAATCTTGAGCCCAAGTGGCAAATCGAGTGAGCCGTGAAGTTTCCTCGATACATTTTGGCTCTTGCGATGGGCGTTGCTCTCGCCATTCCTGCCGCGTTGTCCCTCGCGGATTCTGCGCGTAGTGGCCACGTACCCGATCCCGCGGGCGTTGCGGCAAAGAAGCAATGGGTGTTCGACGTTCAGGTTCGTCAAGGAAAACCATCCCTCGGTACGGTGCGTGAAGTCGTTCTCGACAAACCTGCATCAACTGTGCGGGTCATGGGGCGATTTGCGGTGGAAATTTGGATTGGTAAAGAGCTGCTCGATCGGGTTCGCTTCGACGTACCTTTGCTCGATGATCCTACGAGGCGGAAGAATCGACGTTGGGGATCCCCGGAATTTGCAGTCAATACGCGTCTTTCTGTGCGTCTTGCCGACAACCCTCGCGCGATGTCCGTCGTTTTCGTCGATCGCGCCACAAACGAGACGCAAGTTTATGCGTGGCCGCCTGGATCCGACGGTCAGTTGTCCCCATTGCCGACGCCCGCGAAATCCTCGGCTGATGCCGGGCCGGATGCTCCTACTGCCGACGCCGCTTCGACACGCGACTCGGGCTAAATTGCACCGACCATCACGCGGTTGGTTCCATGCATCGCGAGGCTGGGGTAAGCTTCGATCGCCATGGCTAGCCGTCTCATTGCTGCGTCCATCCTTGCGTTTTCTGTCGTGTTTGCACCCGGCGTTTTTGCTCAAGGCAAAGCCGCCCCAGCCAAAGGAGCCGCACCCGCGAAGGGAGCAGCTCCTGCGACGGCCAAGGTGGATCCGCCGGTTTTTCCGTTGAAGGATCCACAAGGCAAAGTCGGCATCAGCCCGTACATGGAAGCCATCAACAAGGGTGAAGCGTCGTTCGTCGCGCGCGACTTCCCTGGCGCAGTCGTGCAATTCCAAGAAGCCGTCAAACTCGATGGACAAAAAATGCTCGCGTTTTATCGCTTGGGCGAAGCGCAACTCGCCGCGGGCAAACCCGATGAAGCCGACGCGATTTGGACCGCGGGCCTGAGCAAAGAAGGCTCGCCGACGGTCAAAGCGCGCTTGTTGTTTTGCCTCGCAGACCTCAAGGAACGCCAAAAGAAGTTCGACTCGGCCAAAGATGCTTGGGGCAAATACGCGCAGTTTCTGAAGGACAACGCGCAAGATGCCAAGGGTTATGCGATGACGCCTGAAGAACGCATCAAGGTCATCGATCGCCGCGTCAAAGACGAAAAAGATTATGCGCCAGTCAAAGAGCGCATCGAGAAGCGCCTGGCTGAACGCGAGAAGGAAGCCACAGAAAACGCCAAGAAGGACAAAGCCAACAAGTAAAAGGCTGGCGCTCCAATTGTTTTGGAGTGACAAACGACCCGCCGGGACGAACCCGAGCGGGTCGTGGTGTTTTTAGCGCGTATTTTTAGCGTTTAGACGTGGAAGGAACAGGGCCCGTGTCGGTCCAGCGGTAAAACCCTTCGCCGGTTTTCTTGCCGAGTTTTCCCGCACGAACCATTTGGCGCAGAATTGCCGGCGGTCGGAATTGTTCGCCAATTTCGCGATGCAAGTGTTCGAGAATCATCAGACGCACATCGAGGCCCACGAGGTCCGTGAGCTTCAGCGGTCCCATCGGGTGTCGATATCCAAGCTCCATCGCTCGATCGATGTCTTCCGCCGATGCGACACCCGTTTCGAGCATGCGCATGGCTTCGGCACCTATGACGACACCAAGACGACTCGTCGCAAAGCCGGGCATGTCGTTCACGATGATCGGCGTTTTCCCCAGTCGCTTCGCGATCGCGATACTCGTGGCGACGGTCGCTTCATCCGTACCGAGACCACGAACGATCTCGAGCAGCTCCATCACCGGTGGCGGATTGAAAAAATGCAGACCGATCGTTCGATTCGGAGCACCGACACGCGTGCCGATTTCGGTAATCGAAAGGCTCGACGTATTCGTCCCTAGAATCGTTTCGGGTCCCGACAGCTCTTTGACTTCCCGAAGCAGATTTACTTTGAGCTCCATCTGTTCGGGAACCGACTCGATGACGAGATCGACGTGAGCGCAGGCTCGCGCAAGGTCCGACGTCGGTAGAAGCGCGCCGATGATTTCGCTGCGCGCTTCGTTGAGCATCTTGCCCTTTTGGACGAGTTTGTCGGTCTGCTGCTTGATGTTCTCGATCGCCTTGGTGGCGCGTGACGGATCGACATCGTAGACGTGCGTGACAAACCCGGCTTGAGCGGTGACTTGGGCGATGCCTTGGCCCATCGTGCCCGAACCGAGCACGACGACGCGCTTGATCGAAGCAAGCGCAGCGATTGTCGAATCGTCCATCAGTGAACCGGTGGAGCTTGCGGAGAGGGTTGCGGTACGCCGCCTGGTTGTGGAGCAGGACGAACGACCGCGGGGTTGTCTTTGTTTTGCCCCGCGCGCATCGCGTCCATGCGTTTTTGCAGCTCTTTCGCTTGTTCGGGGCTGAGCTGTTTCAAAGCATTGATCGCATTGTTCTGCGCTCCCGGCTGTCCAGGTTGTCCTGGCTGAAGCGGAACCGCAGGTCGCTCTCGGGGCATTTGTGCGGGTTGCAGATTTGTCGGCGGGCTTGGTGCCGCTTCGGCGGCAACCGCTTTGCCGTCTGCGAGTTTGTCCCCGTCTGAACACATCAAACAGGCGAGACCAGCCGAGAAAAACAAGGCCAGGCCGAGGTAAGGAACCCAGTTGGCCGTTCGAGTTTCGTCCGCCCCGAGTTCGGTGGCGGGTTCGTTGTCGAAGTGATTGTGGGTGTCTTGATGGCCGGCGGATGCATCCGCGTGTGCGTCGTGCGCAGCGCTCATGGTCGAAGGAAATGCCCCACTTCGGGCGCGAAGTCCATGGGCCTGCGCGATCGATGGCCCTTCTAAGAGGGTGTTCAACAGGCTGCTGCGCGTTGCAGGGCGTCGGTCGGACTTACTCAGCGTACGATGTACGCTTCCGTCGTCCTTCCTAGCCCTACAACGCTCGCGACGCCTGTTGAGCACCCTCTACGATTGGCGGATGATCAGAGGGGAACGAGGCGTGAGGTGAAGAAGACACGCATCGTGCCTACTTCGGCGCGCGTACCTGTGAGGAGGAACGGCACCTTGCGTGTTTCGCCGGCGAGCTTGAGGGTCAGTTCGCCACGCACCGGAACGTTGGTGTCGGCGCCACCAGCCCGTGCGATTTCAACGACGTAGCTACCCGAGAGCGCATTGGTCAACCCGATGGTTTCGGTGCGCGTGCTCGTTGCATCATGCGAATTGACGACCGCCTTGCCACCTGCACCAAGCCACGAAGTACGGCGACCTTGTGCATCGATGAGTCCGATGTCGAGATCCACGCCGCCGGTCCATTCAGCCGACGCTTGAATGTCACCACGTACGGTCGCATTCGCCACCAGTGCAGGTTGTTCAAGCAGTTTGTCCACAGCCGTGCGTACGGGAGCGCTTGCATCCAAACGTAGAAGGCTCGCGAGATCGGTCATTCCAAGTGCATTCGCACAACGAACCGCTTCAGCTACGAGCTTGGCATCGTCCGAAGCCATGTCGGCCAACGCGATGCGGTGCTCGCATGCAAGTGCTCGATTGCCAGCAGCTTCATGCAGATCGGCCAAACGCGTCTGCATCGTGCGATCACCAGGACGAACATCCGCGAGACCACCAAGGATCCGAATGGCACGTTCACGATCGCCTTGTCGTGCAGCAAGATCCGAACGCGCGAACAATGCATCCGGATCGAGCGCATCGCGTCCGGCCCACTTCGAGGTGAGTTCTTGCGCTTCGCCGATACGACCAGACGTGGAGTAAAGCGCGAACAAATTCACCGTCTTGTCACGGCTGTTGGGCGTCGCGGACAACTCGCTTTCGGCGAGTAGCAGCTTCGGAGCGTTTTGAACGGCCAGCGTGTTTGTCGCTTCAAACGATGCTTTGCGTTCAAAGATCTTTTTCATCGCCACAAGACGGCGAGATCGTCCCCATCCTTCGTTGCGAGGAGGAGGTGGACTCCACGGACCGTCGTCGTCGAAGCGTCGCTGCTTTGGCGCGGCTTTTTTGTCCTCTTGCGCTTCTGCGGCGGGGGCTGAATCCGGGAACGTATCCCTCGGCGCGGCTTGCGAAGGTTTGGCCGGTGATGCCGTCGTCGGAGCAGGTGATGGCGGCGGTGTGCCTGGGAATCCGCCAGGACCACGTGTCGCTCCACTGCCACCAGCTACGCTTCCAAGGTCACCGCCGAAGTTGTCGGCAGCGGCTAAGGCGCCTTCAGCCGATTCCTTCTTCGCTTCTTCATCGAGCGCCGCTTCGTCGGTCGCATCCGCCGTCGAGCTTTGCGCGGTTACTTCACCGGTGAACGAAGGTGCGAGGCTTGTTCGCTCGAGGCCGAACGCGTTCATCATCGCTTCGCTTTCGAGTACGAGCAGCGACGTGAAACGACTTGCGACAGCGAAACGTTTCGACAGTTCGATCGAGGCGAGTTTGCTGCCTTGGCCACCTGTACGTTCCAGTTCGGCGATCTTGGCTGCGGCGTACATCCGCGGAACGAACGCGTTACCAGAACTCGAGGAGGCGAGGATCTTGATCGGGTACGTCTGTTCGAACCTTTCGTTCGCCACGCGTCCACGAAGTTTGATCGAACCATCGATGGAGTCGCCGCTGGACATGCGGGCCACGACAAACGTTTCTCCACCCGCACGAATCGGGTCGAGGCGCGCCGGAGTCACTTGCGTGAGACCCGGAGGAAGTTCGATTTCCGTATCGCGAAGCGTCACGCCATACGCAGCCGAAAGAACATCGAGTGCGGCGGACGAAACTTTTTGTCCGGGCACGTAAGGAATCACTACGCCACCGCCGCCTCGCGCAAGAGCACCGAGCGAGATCATGTCCGCGTCGGCTCCAAGCGCGACGGCAACGATGGATGAGCCCGATCCCGGCATCGAACTACGCACACCAGCTTCGATGTGCGAAGTGCGCGTGGGTCCAACGGTCGGCGTGCCATCGCCGAGGTAGATGATGCGCAATTCCTTTGAACCCAAACCACCCACGGCACTGCGTGCAGCACTCACCGCCGCAGACATGTCGCTGCCACCATCTGGTTCGACGCCGCCGAGGAACCGTTCGACTTCACCAGCCGCTGCCGCTCCTGGAGCAGACGGCGTGGGAAACGAAGCTTTCCCGTCTGTCGTCATCGGCTTGCAAACGGTGTCGCACGCAAGCAAGACAAACGTGTCACGCCGATCCATCTCGCGAACGATCGTGGACGCCAAACGTGTCGCTCGTGAGAAACGTTCACCGACCATCGAGCGGCTCGTGTCGACGACGATCGCATGCACGCGTTCTTTCGATTCTTGCCAACGCGGCAGTTTCGGTCGGATAGCAATCGCTACGTACGGCGACGAATCGAAAGCGATGGCTTTTGCCGCTTCTGTTGCGTCTTTTTCCTCGTTTGTCTTGGCCTTCGTTGCACCTGGTCCATCCACGGGCTTGGCGGGCTCGACATTTGCTGACGGGTCCATCTTGTAGGCCCACGCCGTTGCTTCGCGATCCCGATCGGACAACGCGTATTCGACCGTCAAGTCACCGGCGGGAACGAAGTTTGTCGCTTGAAACGTCTTCCGATCCCCCGTGGCATCGCCGTTTGCCGAAGCGAGTTCGTACCCACGAGTTTGGATCCCAAACGATTTGTCATGTCCGAGAACTTGCAGATCCAGGTCGAACGAATCGATCTTCGTCGTACCCCTCGCGTCATGCGCCAACGGATACGTGAAGCGTCGGATCCCGGCTGATTGCTCCACCGTCTGCGTGTATGCGAGCACAACGCGCCGCGAACCTTTGCGCGGAATCGGGAAAATTTTGAGCTCGAACCGACCACCACGTTGCCATTCGAGCAACGCGGGATCGCGCCACGGACCAGCCACCCAGATGATCTCTTCTTTCGGCCTCGGCGTTTTCGGTGCCGCGTTTTGAATCACGCCGCGCCAAATCGCCGCACCCTTGTCGCGATCGACGAACGCGCCTTCCATCAGCTTGCCATCCACTTCGAGTGCGAGACGTTCGATCTGCGCACCAGGTGGAAGCGGGAACCGATAGATCCCTTCGAGTTCCTCGTCCGTGTCGTTCGTGAATGTCTCGTCGACTTCCGTTCGTGCAACGACGTCGACAACACGCACCTTGACCGAGTGTTTGGCCAAACGAACTGCTTGGTCTTTTTCCGTGGTTTGTCCAGGCTTGCGCGCACGCAGTTCACCCACGCCACGAAGCACGGGCGCATCCAGCTCTTCCGGCGATCGATCGCTCCACTCCATCGAGTCCGCGACGCTTGCCGAGCTTGCAACGATGGTCTCGCGACCAGGCTCCATCGTCGCTTCTTCACCTGCTCGCACGTCCATCCACTTGCCGGACGTCGGACGTACGCGAACCTTGCCTCGAGCCACTTCCACGTTCGCGCGATTGTTGCTCGCGGTGAGCATGAGTTTCGTGCCGAGAACTTCGACTTCGCCCGCGCCGAACGCGAATCGAGCCGGCGGCGCTCCTTTGATCCACGCAACGTCGGCAACGACGGTTCCCGCATCGACTTTCGCCGCGCGCTCTTTGCCTTCTTGAATCGAAACGGACGAAGCGCGATCGAGTGACAGGACCGAACCATCCGCGAGCGATATGTGCGCGCGTGTTCGTGCGTCCGTGCGCAGCGTCGTACCACTTTTGACTGCGCCACCCGCGGCGAGTGGCCAACATTTTCCACCCGCATCACAAGCTTCGAGGCCACCCGTTTTGTCGGCCGATGCGCGTGATACCGACTCGACCTTGCCCGTCCAAACCGGCTCCACTTCCGTCGTTTTGGGCGCCTCGGTCGTGCGTTTGTCCGCGGAGTCTTTCATGTACAACCCGACGGCCGCAGCGGCAGCCAGGGTTCCAAGCACGCCCGCGACTATCGCCGGGCGCCGAAAAAGCGGGATCACTTTGGCACCGGAAGCCGCAGCCGGTTTCTCCGGAACTTTCTCCGTCGTGACCTTCGGGCGTTCGCGCGAAGCTGGTTCTTCCGGCAGCGTGATCGCTCGTGCAGGTGCAGCCGCATCGACAAGCGTACCGGTTGGTCGCGACGTACCAGCTTCGTTCGAAGCAAGAGCTTCACTCGGTGCCGTCGCTTCTGACTGGAGCGTATCGTGGCGAGATCGCACGGCGATTTCGGTCTTGGCCGACTCGATCACTTGCCGTTCACTGATTTTTTCCACGCTCGCTGGTGTGTCGGTTGGCGTGGTCGACACAGGCTTGCTCGACGTGACGCTCGTCGAAGAACTCGTGACGTTGCTCGATGGCGCTGACGTCAAGCTTCGCGGAACAGCGCCCGTGGGAGCGGGAAGTTTGTCCACGTCGATGCGCGCGAGAATTCGGTCGGTAAAACCTGCATCAGCAACGAAGTCTGCGCCTGCTTTGGCTACGACGTTGGCTGCGCGTTCTGCTTCGTAACGGGTGTCTCGGCACTTGTCGCAGTCGGCGATGTGATCCGTCAGCTCGAGCGATGCCGTGGCATCGAGGACGTCGGTCATTCGCTCTTCGACTTCTCGGCAGAGTCGATCTTGGTTTGTCTCGGTCGTACTCATGACTTCACTCCTCGCCGATTTCTGCGCGCAAACGCGCGAGCGCGCGGCTTACTCGTTTTCGCGCTGTGGCTTCATCGATCCCACATGCCAACGCCAACTCGCGGAAACCGAGTCCAGCGTCGTAACGAAGCACCACGACCTCTCGCTCACTCGGCTTGAGCTTTGCGAGTGCATCTCGGGCACGACCTGCGCGTTCTTTTTCGAGCGCTAACTCGCTCGCATCACCACGCGACGCGGATGCGTCGTGAACGAGATGCAAACGAGATTTCTGTCGTGCTTGCGTTTCCGTGTACCGACCGCATAAACGTCGCGCGATTCCATAGAGAAACGCGCGTACGCTGCCGTCGGCTCGGTATGTCGGGAACGCGTGATACGCCGCGACCAACGTCTCCTGTACGAGCTCTTCACTGTCGGCTTGCGAGCCGGTGAAGGCCATACAGAGTCGTCCGATGGACTTTGCGTATGCTCGAGCGCACCGGGCGAGCGCTTCGCGGTGATCTCCCGCCGCGATTAACTCTTCGATGGCGCGTGCTTCGTCCGCGATCGACTTGTCTTCAATTTGCGTCTCTGCACGTGCCAATGCCGGGGCCATGATTGCCTCTTCGCGAGCCATGTTGCTGCGAGCTCCTCTTTTGTGACCAAACTGGGAAGCGAATTTCGAACTGCTCCGTCCAACGACCGGCATTCACCCCAAAGCTCGTCGCCCAGGAAGGCCGATAGCGAAATCGCATCGGTCGATGCCCCCAACCTCGGCCCGACCTTTGCAATACCCCCTGTCACGCTACATCATCGTGTTAGCCAAGATCTTGGTCGAAGAGCTTCGAGGAGCGCCTCATGACGAAAAATATCGACGCCACTGCCCCTGCTTCTCCCTCTGACTTCGGATCGCCTTCGGCGTCCTTGGCCCCAAACCCCAGAAGTGGTCACACCCGAAGCGTGAACTTTCGTCAACGGTTCTTGATGGGCGTCGCTTTGGCGACCTTGACCTTTGGTTCCATCGCACCTGTGCTCGCACAGGGTCCCGCTGTCGCTCCGAAGTTGCCTCCTCGAGTGCAGCAACAACCGCTTCCTCGCGTGGCGCCTGTGTTGCCCGTTGTCCCTAAAGCTCCCGTGGCGGCACAACCCGCGGCGCTTCCTGCTGTTCCTAGACAACCAGCCGCTCCCCCCGCTGCTCCGACTGGACCTTCCGTCGAAGAAAAGGCGATGCGTGGTGTGGTCGTCGTCGAACGCGCGGGACAAGTCATCTCGCTCGGCGCGGCGCTCTCAGGTGACGGTCGGATTCTCACCGCTCTTTCACCACTTGGTTCAGGCAACGACATCGATGTTCGTTTCGCCGACGGTACGGTTGTTCGCGCCAAACTCGGGCATCACGACCGCATGTGGGACCTCGCGTTGCTTGTTCCGCAAAGTGGCCGATGGGCAGAAGGCCTCGTGGCTTCGACGAGGGATCCGCTTCGTCAAGAAGCGACGATTCGCGCGTTCTCCGCTTCACGCGGTAAAATCGCACCAGGACCGATGGTCATCCGCGGTCGACGTACGTTGCTTGGCGCTGATGACGTGAGTTTGCCCAACGCGTTCGAACTTGGTTCACGCGTTTCTCCGCTCGACCTTGGCAGTCCGATCATCGACGAAGATGGTCGTGTCGTTTCGCTCCTCGTGCGTGGTTGCGCGCCGAACGAAGGACGACCGTGCACGCCTGTCGCGTTTGGCGTTCCAATCAATGCCGTGCGTTTGTTTCTCAAAACCGTTCCGGCGACGGCTGTTGCGCCGTCTGCGTGGCTCGGCATTCAAGGCGAAGCGGCCGTTGGAGAAGTCGCCAAAGGCGTTCGCGTGCAGAGCATTCACCCAGAGAGTCCGGCCGCCGAAGCGAAACTTTTGGCTGGTGATGAATCCGTGAGCGACATGATTGTCGCGGTCAACGGTGTGCCCGTGACGACCCCCGAAGCTCTTGCCGAAACAATTCGGACGCACGCGATCGGCGAAAAAATCCCCCTGCTTCTGTTTGGTCAAGGCAAATATCGACAAGTCACCGTTGTTCTGCGACAAGCTCCAGACCCGCGAGCGGCTCCAACGCCTCCGCCAGTGCAAGCCGAACTGCCAACCTTGGGCGAACCAGCCCCGGGGGCGCCAGTTCGGCCCAAAACGGACCTGATGGATCGCCGACGATAAATACGTTTCTTGCGTCGTACGACACTCGGTTGTTGGATCTCCGTTGACACACTGGCGAACGATCCAGACCATGACACAAGCGCTCATCTAGGAAACCGAGCGTCCCCCGTCCTCTACATTTGGTGAACTGTGGCTCAACAGCTTCGTATTGAGGTAGCCGGCGAGACGAACGTCGGCCGCAAGCGCAACCATAACGAGGACAACTTCGCGATCATGACGGAGTATGGCCTGTTCATCGTTGCTGATGGAATGGGTGGTCATGCTTCGGGCGAAGTCGCATCGAAGATGGCCGTCGATTCGATGCAGGAGTTCTTTGCGCAAACGCAAGACGACCCCGAGCGAACGTGGCCCTACAAGATGGACCGCTCGAAAGGGTACGACGAGAATCGTCTCATTACCGGCATCAAGCTCGCCAACTTGCGCATCTACGAAACGGCGCAGCGCGAATCGAAAAAGCGCGGCATGGGCACGACGTTCGTCTCGATGTTCGCGGCAAACGATGGCGTCTACGTCGCACACGTCGGTGACAGCCGCGTCTATCGCTACCGCGATTCGAAGCTCGAGTGCCTCACCGAAGACCACTCGTTGCTCAACGACTACATCAAGATGAAACGCCTCACGCCTGAGGAAATCGCGAACTTCCCGCACAAGAACGTCATCGTCCGGGCGCTCGGCATGAAAGAGACCGTCAAGGTCGACACGCGCTTCGAAGTACCGGCATCCAACGACACCTACGTGCTTTGTTCCGACGGTTTGTCGGGTCCCGTGAGTGACCCGGAAATTGCCGAAATCCTCGGGAAATATTCAGACATCACCACCGCCACCGCAAAGCTCATCGAAAAAGCCAACGAAAACGGCGGACCCGACAACGTCACGTGCGTCCTCGTTCGCTGGACGCACTGAACTCCTCCACAACCTGTTCCTGTACGACAAACGTTGGTCATGACGTACCAGCGTTCGTCCATCGTCGACACGTGACGTACTCGTTCACGTTCGCGTCAAATACAGAACGACGCCGACGATCGCGAATCCAAGAAGCGCGGCCAAGATGCCCCAAAACAAAAACGGAAGCGGTCGCTTTTGCGGCAGCTCCATAGGTGTTGGCTCGACGGCAGGCAAGTGCGGCCCCGTTTGTTGTCGCCACTGGCCTTGGTTTGGCGGCGCGTTCCCGGGCCAACTTCCGTAACCACCACCCATGCCTTGCGCTTGTTGCGGAGGCGCCGCGTATCCAGGCTGAGACGTACTCGGATTCGCAAATGCCACGGGCGTATTCGTCGGTGAATGCGGCGCCGCTCCGTACGTACCAGAGCCCGATGCTCCCGGATAACCACCAGCCAGATGAGGCATCGCGATGGTTGAACCAAGTGCGCTTGGAGGTGGCACCGGCGGACCAGTATTTGGCAACGCCGGCATGGCGGTCGTCGGAGCAAGCCGCGCTCGGGGCATCGCTACCGTCGCGACCACGTCGTCCATATTCTCGTTGTAAATCACGGGCGCATTTGAGTGTGAATCGTTTCGAATCGAAATATCGACCGAAGGCGGACGCACGAGCATCGATGCCGACGACGACGAGCGCGCCCACGATTGAGGCGCAGCAGCAACAGGCGTTGCGCGCGGATTCGAAGGCCGCTGTACGAGTTCCCGCCAAGCCGCGAGCGCTTCTCCAGCCGTTTGAAATCGCTCGTCGGCATCGCGTGCCAATCCTTTGGAAATGAACGATTCAAGGCGCGGATCGACAGGCACGTCGAGAGCATCGCCCAACTTGCGTGGCGGCTGTTTCGCCTTCATCTCGACCATCACGAGGACGTTTTTCGCGACGTACGGCAGTTGCCCCGTGAGCGATTGGAAGATCATCGTCGTGCACGCGTAGATGTCCGCTCGATGATCGACCGTCTTCGCTTTCCCGATCTGTTCCGGTGGCATGAACGAAAACGTTCCCAAGCTCTGCCCCATCTCCGTCAGCGTCTCGCCCTCCATGCCTTTCGGGAGCTTCGAGATGCCGAAGTCGAGAATCTTCACGCGGATCGATCCGTCCTGACGTTGTTCGAGAAAAACGTTCGATGGCTTGAGATCGCGATGAATGATTCCGACACGATGCGCATCGGCCAAACCCATCCACACCTGTTCGATGATCGTATGCAGTTCCTCGAAAGGAATAGGACCGGTGCGCTTCAGACGATCGATGAGGCTTTCGCCTTCGAGTAGTTCGAAGACGAGCACGATGCCGTGAACGGGATCGTCTTCGACATCGAGGACCTGCGTGACGTAGTCACTGTTGATCGAACCCGATGCTCGCGCTTCACGACGAAATCGTTCGACGGAAGAAGCTTTCGTCTTGGAATCGGCGTGCAGGAGCTTGATCGCTACGTAACGACCAGTGCGCGTATTCTCCGCGGCAAACACCTCCCCCATCCCGCCACGTCCAAGCGGGTGGCTGATGCGGTAGCGATTTGCAACGATGATTCCCGGCTCGATCTCCAACGCGTACGCCTCGAGCTTTGAATTATCCACCCAACGCGAAAAAGATGCTCAATTTCTGCGTGCCTACGTTCCCAACCGACGCGGAATCCCGACGTTTAGAACGTACCCCACACCATGGCGCCGCCGCCTTGAGGGGTCGCCCACGGTGAAAACAGCAACGCGTCCTTGGTCGGCTCGGGTTTTTTTTCTGGACGCGTGACCAACAAGACCACCGTCGTCACCGCGCCCGCAACGGCCAAACCAAAAGAGACATCCGCGATGAGGTTCATCGTCACGACCTTCGAACGTGCCGCATCGAGCGTCGCCTTGTCATCTTTGCCGTTGGCCGCTTCGTAATCCGCACGAGCACCCTTCGCGAGTACACCCACGACTGCACCAGCAGCTCCGAGAGCGATCGTTGCACCACCAACGATGAAGACCGATTTCGGAATCGGACGCGACGGCTCCACGGGTTTCACTACCAGAGGGGGTTTGTCGTTCGTGTCTGCGTTTGTCATTCCAAAATCGAACGAGCGATCGTACTTCTCGCCGTTCTTGATTTCGACGCGCCAGACCTGTTCGGGTTTACCGTCGATCACCGCACGGAATTCGTGCGCACCCGGATGTATGCCAAGCTGAAGCTGCTTCTCGGCGATCTTGTAGCGATTCGTGATCGGGTACCCCTTGGCCGGCGTGCGTGTGTCGATCACCGTCAAACCCGCGACGTCCGTCTTCAACGTCACGACCGCAACCGCTGCATTCAGCGCCTTGAGGTCCGCTTGAATCTGCTGTTTGTCCGCCCGATCGATCTGCGAACCTTTACGTTCCAGAAGCGTCTCGTACAGCTCGATGGCTTCCCCATCTCGCTCGAGGTGCATCGCGCAAAACGCCATGCCTTTCAGCGCATTGAGCGAGCCGACGAGGTCGTAAGCTTTTTCGAATTCAGCAAACGCCTCCTCGCACTTGTGCCCAGCGGGGTCGTTAAAAAACGCCGCGCCAGCCTCCATGTGCTTCTTGGCTTCGGCAGTTTTGGGGTCTTCTTCGGGCTTCTTGCCCCGAGCCTGCGCATCCACGGAAACGGTTCCCGTGAGCATCGCGCAGGCAGTCATTGCCGAGATCCATCGCGTCAGCACAGAACGCATGGGACGCAATGTATCGCGAGTCGAATGGCGGGGAAAGCTGCTCGAGTCGCGATCACTCTTCGTCGGCGCGAAGTTTGGCCATCACGCCCAAGTCTTCGAGTGTTGACGTGTCGCCTGTCGTTTCACGCCCCGAAGCGACGTCTTTGAGCAACCGACGCATGATCTTTCCGCTTCTGGTTTTCGGAAGAGCGTCAGCAAAACGAATCTGATCGGGCCGAGCGAACTTGCCAATCTCTTGACCCACGTGGGTGGCGAGCGTTGCGGCCAACTCGGGCCCTGCCTTGTGACCTGGGCGCAGTGAAACAAAAACGACGAGCGCTTGACCTTTGAGTTCGTCCGGACGACCTACGGCAGCGGCTTCGGCGACCGCGGGATGCGAGACGAGTGAGCTTTCGATTTCTGCGGTACCGATGCGATGACCCGCGACATTGAGCACGTCGTCGATACGACCGACGACCCAGAAGTAGCCGTCTTCGTCGCAACGTGCGCCGTCGCCAGTGAAGTAACAGCCGTCGACTTCGCTCCAGTACGCTTGGCGGAAACGCTCGTCATCACCCCAGATCGTGCGCAACATCGAAGGCCAGGGACGTCGCAACACGAGCAGGCCGCCTTCGTTCGCGGGTACCTTGGTGCCGTCTTTTTTGACGACCTCGGCGTGTACACCGAACATGGGCAAACCCGTGGATCCAGGCTTGGAAAATGCAGCTCCGGGAAGCGTCGTCATCATGATGGAGCCCGTTTCAGTCTGCCACCACGTGTCGACGATGGGACAACGTTGGCCCCCGATGTGTTTGTAATACCAAACCCACGCTTCAGGATTGATTGGTTCTCCAACGGATCCAAGAAGCCTGAGCGAAGACAAGTCGCTCTTCTTGGGCCAGTCCTCACCTTGACGCATGAACGCGCGAATGGCTGTGGGTGCGGTGTAGAGAATCGTGACGCGATGACGTTCAATGAGGCGCCAAAAGCGTCCCCAATCGGGGAAATTGGGCGCACCTTCGTACATCAAACAGGTCGCACCATTGGAGAGCGGTCCGTAGACGATGTAGCTATGTCCGGTCACCCAACCGACGTCGGCGGTGCACCAATACACGTCGTCTTCGCGTAGATCGAAAACGTATTTACTCGTGACGTGTACGCCGGCGAGATACCCGGCAGTCGTGTGCAAGACGCCTTTGGGTTTGCCCGTGGAACCTGATGTGTACAGGATAAACAGGGGATGCTCGGCATCGACGACGGTCGCTTCGTGATTGGCATGGCCGTTTGGATCGACGATGTCGTGCCACCACACATCGCGTCCTTCGTGCATCGTGACGGGACATTTCTCGCTGCCGAGCTGTCGCAACACGACGGTCTTCTGCACGCTTTTCGCTTCGGGTTGAGCGAGTGCTTTGTCGACAGTCGCTTTTAGCTCGAGCACGTGGCCGCGTCGGTATCCGCCGTCTTGCGTAATGACGACTTTGGCTTGGCAATCGGCGACGCGATCACGAATGGCGTCAGCGGCGAAGCCTCCAAAGATGACCGTGTGTACCGCACCAAGACGCGCGCACGCGAGCATGGCGACGGCGACTTCGGGGACCATGCCCATGTAGATCGCGACGCGGTCGCCTTTTTCGACGCCAAGCTTCGCGAGCGCTTCGGCGAACAGCAACGTTTCGCGATGCAGTTGTGCGTACGTGATTGTGCGAGTTTCGCCGTGTTCGCCTTCCCAGATGATGGCGGCTTTGTTGCGCGTCGGCGTTTTCATGTGCCGATCGAGGCAACTCTCGGAAACGTTGAGTGTAGCCCCGACAAACCACTTGGAATGGGGCAGGGTCCATTCGAGGGTCTCGGTCCACGGCGTACGAAAGACGAGATCTTTTGTTTCGCGGCGCCAGAACGCGTCGGGGTTGTCGAGGCTTTCGCGGTAGAGGGCGTCGTAGGCTTCGCGTGAGGCGATTCGCGCGTGGGCGACGAAATCGGCAGACGGTTCGAACCGACGGGTTTCTTTGGAAAAACTGGTGATCGGATCGTTGGACATGCGCCCTCCCAGGACAGGGGCGGCGAGGATACCGAAAAGCGGGGGCGTGCGAAGGTGCTCTTCGTGAGCATCAGAATGATCGACTAGGTCATCAGATAGAAACGATGCCAAGTTTGCCCAGACGCTTAGACACGCACCAGAACGAACTTGGCCTCCCAGAACCATTGTGCAAGGCTCCACTCGTTATGAGCAGCATCAAGCTATCCGCCTCTGACTTCCGCGCCATCAAGCGGATGGAGTGGCAGCCCAAAGGCGTGACCCTTCTCGCTGGTCCAAACGGCGCGGGAAAAACCACAGCGCTTCACGCTTTCAAGTTTATGCGACTTCTGTTTGAGCGGGGCCACGAAGACGCATTTGAAGCTCTTGATGGGGATCATTTTCGGCGTCATTTTGCGCCGAAGGAAACACCGGTTGTTTTTGAAGTCGAGGTTGAAGATATTCGTTGGCGCGTACGCTTGCCTATGTCCGACACCGGCATCACCGGACGTTATGCGGAAGAGTTATACCGACATGGAACATTGATTCTGAAATCCGATTTGTTTGATGACGGGTGGTATCTTGGAAATAAACGAATGCCACCCGATCCCGCGGACCGTCGTTGTCACGCGCGTTTCTTGTGGGACAAACGTGAAGATGGCTGGATGGTGCATCTTGATCGCGCCCTCTCGGGAATTCGTATCTATGACGCGTACTGGTTGAACCAAGTGCAGCGTCCAGACGGATCTGATCCTCGTGCCCATTTCCTCCACTATTCGGGAAAAAATTTATGGTCTGTGCTGGCCAATTGGAAAAACGCTCCGATTCAATACCGCGGGCAGTTTGATTGGGTGCTTTCGAAGGCTCGGGCTGCTTTTCCCGGTGTTTTGTCAACGATCGAATTTGAACGAGGTCAGACGTATCTGTACCCCGAAGGAGCGACCGACCCTTCGGATGGTTTGCCGCCCAAAAGGGCCGCTGATGGTCTACTCACGGGGCTCCTTCATCTTACGGCTGTCGCAGGCGCCAATAACGGCTCTATCGTGGCGATCGACGAAATGGAGAACCAACTCCATCCCCATGCGATCCGGACCATCCTTGCGGCTATGCGGGAGCTTGCTGATGAGCGTGATTTGACGATCATTCTGACAACGCATTCGCCGGTCGTGATGAACGAGTTCAACGATTACAAAGAAGATTTTTTTGTGATTGATTCCAATTCATCTGATCCGCAACCGCAAGCTTTGCTCAAAGCCTATGACGAAAACTGGCTCTCGCATTTTTCGCTGGGCGACCTTTATGAGCGTGAAGGCGTTGCACGCCAATCGGGAGAGAAATAGACGTGCGGGTCGCGCTTCTCGCCACCGGAAAGACCGAGCTGCTTGGTCTGCCGGACGCACTCACGCGGCTGTTTCCCGGCCATTCTTTTGATGCCGTCTGGGAGCTGCCCGGACAACGTCCTTACTGGAGTTTCACCAGCAATCGACTCCCTTCGCCCCCTGCACCAGCCCCACCCGCACTTGACAAACTCGTTGAAGAAGCGGCAGCGAGGGTTGATCCCCGCTTTCCGGGTCGGGACGATTTCGTTGTGCTCTTGGACGATCTCGAGCTTGTGAACCAGGATCAGCCGCATGTCGTCATTCAATCATTACGCGACGCCGTTGATCGTCACATCATGAATCGATATTCGAAGGATCCCATACGAAATGAAGAGATTCGTACGGCGCTCGCGAGCAGAGTCTCGTTTCATCTTGCGGCACCCATGATCGAATCATGGTTCTTTGCAGATCCCAACGGATATTTTCGAGCAGGGGTAACACGAACCGCGCGCATCTCGATTCGGGACGGTGACCAAGAACAATTTGAGTCGACAGATCCAAATTACCTGAATGCCAACGAATGCGATTGTCCACAATGGCTCAAAAATAAGAAAAAACGAATCGATCGACCCAAATGGCTCGGAGACCATTCTCGCGCAAAGCACCCGAAAGGTTACCTGCAATGGCTTATGAAGGATGGTTCGTCAAAAAGGTGCACGTCCTATGACGAGGTCAATAACGGTGCAGAAGCACTTCGGCAGATTGATTGGGCCGAGTTGCTGAAGTATCGAAAGCGTAACACTTACGCACGAGCGCTTATCGCTGACCTTTCAGATGCGCTCGGACAAGCGCCGACAATTCCAAATTGGCAAGGGGACGAGGCTGACCTCACGAGTCGGCTCACGCTACGCGCGTCCCATTATCTTCGTAATATTTGATCGGAAGAGCGACAAGGGCGAGTGCGCTCCATATTCCAATCACTCACCTGACCAAAACAATGGGCGGTGAGCGTAGCGCACGTTTTTCTCAGCGAGTGTCCACACCGATTTCGCATGATTCGGTTTTACGGAGTAATTCAGCGCGCCCCGGGGCTTTGCGCTGATCGAATGCGCTGCGCCAGCTCCGCCGTTCGCGACTTTGGCAGCCATTCGTGCCGCTCCACCGAATAGTCTCCATTGCCTGTCTCAAACTGTTGCAGGAACCGGATGAGCCCTGCTGGCCCAAGGTCGCGCACAAGCGCCCTCATACCGGCGGTCCGAATCTCCTCAGGCGACATCTTCGCAATGTTCATCGGTCTATCTCCTCCAAGATCCAAGATAGTGGATTCTGCACGGTCACGCGAACCTGCCCCGTGTGACGCGATGCCAAACGCACGAGTTTATCATCGGTCGTCAGGAAGGCATCGACCAAAGCGCGCTCGGCGCACGCGAGATGAAGCGCGTCAAAGGTGCGGAAACCGAGCGCTTCGAGCTGTGCTCCTCGCGCAAGCAACGGAGTTTGAAAGCACCATTGAAGAAGACGAGAGAGCGAGTTCAGCGACAAACTTTTTCGATGCTTTGACCGGTCTTGAGGAAATTAGATGACGTGAACGTCATGAAATGGGTCATAGATCGGAATCCCGAAACCACGAAAATGGGTGACGTTTCGAGTTGCGACACCTATCGCACGCGATTTGGCGATTGCGAGAATGAACAAGTCGCGCGTCTCGATGGTTCGTCGCGCATGACGCGCCTCCATTTCGAGAGCCGCGCACGCAATGGATGCTTCGCGATCGAATGGGAGAACATCGCAACCGGAATTCATGAGTTCACCAAACCATTCCTCAAGATATTCGCGCTTATCATTCATGGGTAGTCGATTTATTCCAGAAGCGAGCTCGTACGTTGTCACAGCCGGCAGAATCAATGTTGGCAGGTTGCTGATCCAGCCAAGCACACTCGCATTGGGTTTCTTTTTTGCCGTCTCGGAAATCACATTCGTGTCGAGAAGGAAGGAAATCATGGTTCGCCTACTTCTTCGACGCTTGCCGTGCGAATGGGTTTCCCGGAACAAACGTCATTGTTTTGGGCGCGAAATCGTCGACGCCTCCGGCGTGTCTTCGTTTCACGGCTTCGATACGATGAAGGAACGCTTCACCGGTAAACGCCTTTTCCGGAAGTTGCGCCAGGAGTTGTTCGTATTCCTCGAGTGCCAGAAGCACAACGGCATCCCGGCCGCGGCAATGAATGATCGTTGGCCCTTTCACGGCATCACGCATGACTTCGGAAAGTTTGCCTTTTGCTTCGGCTACACCGACGCGACGAACGGCTGCAGTGAGTGACTTTGCGACCTGTTTCATGGTCAGCATAGGCTACCAGATGACCATCATCGGCGCAACTTGGGAAGGAAGGCATTTATGGCGCTTGATAAAATCCATGTTGGAATTTCGGCGTAGACCCACTGCTGAAATTCACTACTTAACCCGTCGTAGCGCTGGACGTTTGGAAGCGGTTCGGGTAAAACGGCCACGCCCGCCACAACGCCTTTGGGTTTGCCCGTGGAACCTGATGTGTACAGGATAAACAGGGGATGCTCGGCATCGACGACGGTCGCTTCGTGATTGGCATGGCCGTTTGGATCGACGATGTCGTGCCACCA
>JANORL010000509.1:0-2036 GCA_031415295.1 Polyangiaceae bacterium
CGTTCAGCGTCAAAGCTCTGATCAAGGTAGCATATTTGCGCGCATTCGATTGAGCTTCAGCCAGATGGTGGAGGAAGTGATTGATCAAAAAGCGTTGCTCAGCGTCGAACCGAACCAAAAGGGGCATCTTGAGTTCCGTGCAGAGATTCTTGACGAATCCGGCAATAAGACAAGCGCGGGGAAAGGAAACTCGTACCGAAAACTCTTGTGCGTCGTTTTTGATATGGCCATTGCCACTGTGCGAGTCGACGAACGCTTTCCGCACTTCTTATTTCACGATGGAGTATTCGAAGCGCTGGACAACCGGAAAAAGCGCAACCTGTTGGATATCATTCGACAACATGCCGACCTTGGCATACAGCACATCGTGACGCTCATTGACTCGGAGATGCCGCCTCGAGCATCGGTGGACGAGCCAGTCTTTGCGCCTTCTGAAATGATCCTACTGTTACACGATGAGGGCGATGGTGGGCGTTTATTCAAGATGAAGCAGTGGTGAGCACTTTTCCGAAGTGAATGCGGATCCGCTGTAAGCCTTCGAGCAGGGAAGCACGTATCCACGACCCCGTAGCATGACCAACCTTGACGTCGTGCAAGGTTCCGCGCGTTCTGCCGCCCCCACCTCTGCCGCCAAGGTGAGGGCGTTTCGATTTACGAATTCGTCACCAATTCACTTGCGTCGCGATCGCCGTCGCATCCAGGCCAATACAAGCGCTCCGGCGCCGAGGAACGCGCCGAATCGCATTGAGGAAGGCTGCATCGAACACGCGCATGAGCTGTCATTCTTCGGATTCACCTGCGGCTCCTCCGGCTCGTTGCCCCACGCACCCGTTGAACCACCCGCGCCGCCAGCACCACCGGTACCTGGCGATCCTGAAGAAGAAGCGCCATTGCCACTCGATGTGGTCGATGACGAAGAACCGCTACTTCCTCCGCAAGCCATTGCACATTCTGTCGTGCAGAAGTTACACACGCAATCGACATATGCGTTGTATAAGCTCAAGCCCTGGGGATATTGATTCGCACAACCATCCACGCACGCCTGACTGCCACAATTGTTGATGCATCCGGCGTACGAAACACATTGTTGCGAAGCTCCACAAGCATTGTACGGCGTGCTGCATTGGTTTTTGGCAGTGCCATCCGCACAAGATTGGCACGTATCGCCGCCACCCGAGCCCGCGCTTGAAGACACGGACATACCTTGCGTCGGATACAATGCGCAAACGCCATTGATATCGTCTTGCTCGATGCTCGCAATGGCATTGCCTCCGTTGTAGGATGGAAACATGGTCGTGCCCGAAACGTTCGAGTGATCGAGGCCCAATAAATGACCGTCTTCATGCGTCGCAATCGACAACGTATCGACGCAATTGTTGGCCCCGTTATCGTTCCAGCAGAAACCGACGTTGTTGTACAGGATGTCCGCGTCGTAAAGGTTGGCATTGTTGTCCCACACGGGCAACGTCACACCAATGACCGAATTGACGTCGCCGAGTTGCCCTGGCCAACTTCCGCTTTGCCAAGCGAATACGTTTAGGCTATCGTTGTAGTCCAAGTTCAGCGTGGTGTTGCCCATGTTTTGTACCGCCCAAACCGTGCACGCCGGTTCGCCCCAAGCCGCCATTCCCTGATCGAGTCGCGCTTTGCCAAAGCCGGCAATCGAATTCGGGATGGTCGATTCATTGATGCGATATTGCACCGGCATGTTGGGCCAGCGTGGATTGGTGCCATCGAGCGGCGCCCAGGCCGAAGCTTCCGCCGCGAACAACGCTATCGCGCAAGCCCCCAAAAGTGCAGCGATTCTTTTCATTTCACTTACCTCCCGCGAGGCGCTTGACATCCGTCATGAGCGATTCCACCGTTTCCGGCTGCTCGACGACAATCACCGGTTGCATCTTGTCGCCCGCTCGTTTGACCAAAGTAAGCCCTTCGAAGTTACGATGAGCCATTCCTTTGTCGTCGACATGATAAACGGATTGGGAAAGCACGGTGAAATAGTTCATGCCTTTGTCACCACGCTTGAGAAACACCAC